>JBBRMW010000060.1:0-25315 GCA_038230635.1 Aggregatilineales bacterium
CGTGCCGGGAATCGCCGAGCGCAGCTTGAGCATGAACGGGCGCACACTCGCTTGGCCGCCCGCATAAAAGCCCGAATATGGCTCGACATCCATCACCATCGAGCGCACGCCGGGGACATTGCAAACCTGGATCATGATCGCGGATTCGGCGTCGATGTCGAGTCCGCGCGGCACGCACCACGCATGAAATTCGAGGCCATATTTTTGCAGGGTATTGACCCACTTTGCAATCGCGCCAGGACCGTCGATCCACAGCGCGGGTTTGCTGTCATATTTCGACATCCAATCCGCGCCGTCGTTGGTCTTAACCCAGACCGCGTTGCAGGCGGGCGCATAGGTCAGGATCGTTTGCGCCACTTCGTCGATGCTGTTCTCGCCAATATCTTTGCCATGTACGAGCCACACAGCCACTTTGCCGTCATAGGGGGTAATGATCGCCATCGCGTAACCTGCTCCCGTCTATCGAGTTGCGTTCAGCTAATATTCCCCTGATCTTAGGCCAAATGTTGGAAAAGACAAATCGCAGCCCGTATTTTGATCAGGGCGTTATTCTCTAATTCTATAACCGAAATTATGGAGCGATAGCCGCAGCTGGTATGGGCTGGCTTCCCCCTCTCCGTGATTACGGAGAGGGGTGCAAGACTCGACTCGGTCTCGATCTGTGGCGGATACGGTGTGGTTTGACGCCCCCTCTCCGTGGTGACGGAGAGGGGGTTGGGGGGTGAGGTGAATTTGTGGATATTGCATTGCCGTCCTCACGGAGAGGGGGTGAGGGCTTTCGGCTATCAAGTGACGGAATTGCGGAATCGGCTTTTTTCCGCGTCCGCCCATATCCATACCAAACCCCAACACAAAACTGCGATCTCCCAAAGCGCCATTTGCCGAATCGGATGTATAATCAAGCCGATGCTCAGTGTAAATGAGGACGCCGCGAGTGAATCCACAAGTTGTCGCCATTGGCGTAGGTATATTAGTCGTCCTGGTGCTCATTTTTACGGTGATCAGCATTCGCCGCCAGAACAAAAGTGTGGTCGATGAGCGGCTCAACCGCTACGCCGGCTTCAATGTGCTGGAGATCGATACGCCAGACGATAAGCCGAAGGATAAAAAGCCTAGCGCGCTCACCAACTCGTTGGATAATGCGTTGGCAAACCGCAAATTTGCGCAAAAATCACGGGACGAGTTGGCCCGCGCCGATCTCAAACTGACGCCCGCTGAGTATCTGGGTGCGCACGTTATTTCGTCGGTCGGCCTCGGACTGATCGCCTATTTTGTGCTTTTTCAGTATCAGTTGGTGATGGCGATTATCGCGGCAGGTATCGGCGCTTTTATTCCGCGCTTCTACGTCTCGAATCGCAAAAGTGGCCGTTTGATCAAGTTTGAGTCGCAGCTTCCCGATATTCTGGGCTTGTGGGTCAACTCGTTGCGCGCGGGTTTCAGCACGCTCCAATCGCTGGAAGCCATCTCGCGTGAAGCGCCCGAACCGTCGGCGGTCGAGTTTCGCCGCGTCGTGCGCGAGGTACAGTTAGGTCTGCCCCAGGAAGAAGCGCTGGGGCATTTGATGGATCGGATGCCCAGTGAAGACCTGGACTTGGTGATCACGGCGGTCAACATTCAGCGCGAAGTCGGCGGCAACTTGGCCGAAATCCTCGAAATCATCAGCCATACCATCCGCGAGCGCATCAAGCTCAAAGGCGAGATTCGCGTGCTCACCTCGCAAGGACGCATCACGGGTTACGTGATCGGCGGCCTGCCCATCATTTTGGCCTTGTTCCTGATGTTGGTCAATCCCAGCTACATGAGCAATCTGTTCAACGATCACTTTTGCGGTTGGCCGATGCTCGCCATCGGATTAGGTCTGATTGGCGCGGGTACGGCGGTCATTCAGCGTATCGTCGATATTGAAATTTGAGGAAGCTCCCCCCTGCTCTCGCCTCATAATGGGGAGGGGTTTAGGGCGAGGTTCGTTTCAGCTCTTCGGTAACATGTATCATTAATAGCATGATCGGAAATGCGTTATGAACTCACAAACTCTGCAGACGATTGGCGTGTTGATTGTGGCTGTGCTCGCCATTGGGTTGGTGATCGGCATGATCTACGTTGGTCAGCGCGAAAATTCGGGCGATGACCCGCTGCAAAAACGACTCGAACAATACGCCGACCGTGAGGTGACGGCCAGCCTGTCCGAAGTCGAGATGTCGTTGTCGTTCCGTGATCGCGTGGCCGTCCCACTGATCAAAACGATAGCGGGCGTGATGACGCGCTTCACGCCCGATCAGCAGATCGAAAATACACGCCATCAACTTGAACTGGCTGGCCTCGCCAACAAAACTGATCCGCGTGTGTTCTTCGGCCAGCGGCTCATGCTCACATTTCTGCTGGGTGGACTGGCGTTTTTTGTGTTTTTCATCGCCAGTCACCAAGCCCCGCTGACGGCCACCCTGCTCACGGTGGGTGGCGCAGCGTTGGGCTTCTTTTTACCCGCGATCCAACTGAGTGGTAAGATCACCCGCCGCCAGGATCAAATCCTCAAGGCGCTGCCCGATTGTCTCGATCTGCTGACCATCTGCGTCGAGGCGGGTCTTGGTTTCGACACAGCAATGGGCAAAGTCTATGAAAAGTGGGACAACGATCTGGCCGTCGCCTTCGGACGGGTGCTCCAAGAGATTCAGCTTGGCAAAATGCGCCGCGATGCGCTGCGTGATATGTCATCCCGCATGGGTGTCCCGGATGTGACCAGCTTTGCGGCGGCCATCATCCAGGCTGATCAATTGGGTGTGAGCATCTCCAAGATTCTGCGCATCCAATCCGATCAGATGCGTGTAAAGCGTCGTCAGCGTGCTGAAGAAAAAGCCCAGCAAGCGCCGGTCAAAATGATGATCCCGATGGTCATGCTGATTTTCCCGTCGATCTGGATCGTGCTTTTGGGACCCTCGATCATCATCCTGATCCACAGCTCCGCGCTTAAATCGATATGACCGAGCCGGGTGGCCTGCCCGAACCGTTGCAAACATGGCTCGCGCGCGCCCTTGATTTCATCTTCCCGCCCCGCTGCGTTCACTGCGAACGGGCGGGGTCATTGTTCTGTGCGAACTGCCAGGCGCAGATCAAAACGCCGCCGCCCCTCGCCGATGTTGCGCCCCTATCGGGTGGGCGCGCCAACGCCGTCTACGATGGGCCGATCCGCGACGCCATCCACGCTTTCAAATACAAGCACAATAAGCGACTCGCCGATCTGTTGGCGGCGCGGCTGGCACATACCTTGAACGGCTTGGATTGGCAACCGAGTTTGATCAGCGCAGTGCCGCTGCACGCCGATCGCCTGCGCGAACGCGGCTACAACCAATCGGCGCTGCTCGGCGAACGGCTTGCGACCCAGACGCGGCTGCCCTTTCGGGCGGATGCGGTGATCCGTGCGCGTGCCACCCGTCCGCAAGTTGGGTTGGATTTCGTGGCGCGCCAAGCGAACGTCGCCGACGCTTTCCATGCCAACCCCGACCTCGTGCGCGGTCAGGCGATCGTGCTCGTCGATGATGTGTACACGACGGGCGCGACGCTGCGAGCGTGTGCGGCGGCCATCCGCGCGGCTGGCGCTGCCGAAGTGTGGGCGTTGACGGTGGCGTGTACCACGTCGCATCTGGACTGAATCGTGCTATAATCATTTCTTAACAACGGGCGCGCTCGACGCCCTGTCCCATGTTCAAGACGCAGATCGCCCGGTCGGCGCGAACACAGGAGGTCATCGTGAACCTAAACATCCATGCCAAAAACATTGAGGCCGGCCCAAAGTTGCGTGATTATGTCGAACGCAAACTGGGACGACTCGACCGCTATTTGCCCCATATTGCCGAAGTCCGCATCGATTTGTCGCAGGAAAAGCGGCGTGAGGGTGAGCAGGCCATCGCTCAACTGACGGTGCGCACCGAGCGCGGCATCTTCCTGCGCGCCGAAGACAAGCAGCAATCCGATATTTTTGCGGCGGTTGATATGGTGGTCGATAAGATGTACCGCCAAATCAGCCACTATAAGGGCAAACGGCGTCGCCGCACCGGTGAGCGTTTCGATCTACTCGAACCAGAGTTGGCCGCCGCCGAGATGCTGCCGATCGACGACTCGGATTCCGACTCCGACGACGAGGATCAAGCGGTCGTCCGGCGCAAACATTTGACGGTCACGCCCATGAACGAGCAAGAGGCGATCGACCAACTCGAACTGTTGGGGCACACATTTTTCGTGTTCTATAACGCCGATACGCGCAGCATCAACGTCTTGTACAAGCGTGAGCGTGGCGATTACGGACTGTTGGAGCCGAGCCTGGGCTGAACGCGGCCCGCCGCGTCCGACAAGACGATTGGCAGAAGGGCCTCGCTTTTCGGGGTAGGTGTTTTCTATTTGGGTGGACGAACAGCGGACGCGGCAAGCCTCGTCCCTACCAAAGAACCGTCCGGTGTAGGGACGAGGCCTGCCTCGTCCACTGGTTAGATGTCACAAAACCCGACAGCGACCGCAGTCGTTTCTTAGATTCACGGCTATGACCATGCCGGGTTCGCCCGCTCGCTCAAACCTCGAATACACCCGCGCGGGTGCAGGCAGGGTACATGGTACAATTACCCTGTAAACTAGGTGCGCGTCGTGCTACCCTGCGCCCCTGTCACGAAAGAAGGGATTTTTTACCATCGATGGTGTCTCTATCTCTGCCTCAGACGCGCGTTATTCATCCGCTCGCGGTGATTTCCTTGCTCGCGTTGATCCCCATCGGCTATGGCATCTGGCGGGTGACGCAGGCTCAATATTGGTGGGTGGCCGCGACGCTGATACCGTTTATGCTGATTGGCTACCACTACCGAAAATCGGTGACGTTCGGCTGGCGGCTGGTGTACGCTTGCTTTCTGATTATTTGCATCGCTTGTTTCAGCGCCGTACTTGTGTCGACGGCACGCAAAACGATCGCCGCGCCACCCAAATTCGATTTTGGCGCGTTTTGGGTCGAAGCGCGTACCGCCGTCAAGGGACTGAATTTTTATGATCCACAGGACTTGACCCCGTTCGCCGCTCCGTTCCAACCGGACACTGAGTTTATCACCGAGCTGCCGTTTTCGTATCCGCCGCAGTCGATGTTGTGGCTCGCGCCGCTCGGCCTGTTCGAGATTCCGACGGCGGTCATACTCTGGATGGCGCTGCACGGCTTGATCCTGATCGCAGATATTGTGTTGCTGTGGCGCATCGTGCTCGACCGCCACGACGTGCTCGGTTTGCTGCTGGCCGCCGCGTTCGTGGTCATGCTGCATCCTACACTGGGCACTTTATTCTATGCGCAGACCACTTTTGCGGGGCTGTTGACGACGCTGCTGGTGGCTCAGTATTCAATAAGGACGGTGGGCGGGCTGTGGATCATATTGGGATTTTTGATCAAGCCCGTGTTTGGTGTGTTGCTGCTGCTGCCGCTCCTGCGCCGGCAATGGAGACAGCTTGCGGCGGCGGTTGCCATCTTCCTGGCGCTGAGCTTGGCGACCGTGCTGGTATTCGGATCGACCCGCACTTTCAGTTTCTTGACTTCCAACCGGGCGACCAACGGCAACACCCCCGCCTATTTGTACACCGAAACTGTTAATCAATCGCTGTTGGCGACCATCCTGCGCGTAACCCGCTACGATTTCAGCGGCGGCTCACCCCTGCGCGATCCGGTTTACCTGGTCGTCGCGCTGTTGATCGTAGGGATAACAGGCTGGTTGGTGGCACGGCGCAATGTGGTCAGCGATATGCACGCGGTGGCACTGTTGATCGCAATGGCGCTGTTGGTGTACCCGGCGACCCTCGGCGACTATGGCTTCGTGCTGATCCTGGCGATCGCTTGGGTTTGGATGCAGCGCAGCGGCAAGGCCACCAACTTGCTCCTGACGATTCTTTTTATCAGCGTCGCGTATGGGTTGTCGAGCTATGACGCGCCCAACAACAGCTTTCTGATGCACCTGCTGGTATGGCTGGTCGTCGCGGGGATG
Organism: Aggregatilineales bacterium; assembly: GCA_038230635.1. Classification (GTDB taxonomy): domain Bacteria; phylum Chloroflexota; class Anaerolineae; order Aggregatilineales; family UBA2796; genus JBBRMW01. The sequence continues at coordinate 6,000 of JBBRMW010000060.1, forward strand.
GGGGTGCGGCTGGTGATGAGCGAGCCGCAAAAGCGGACGCAGATGGTATAGGGGTAGGGATTTTGCTTTGGGTGGACGAACAGCGGATGCGGCCTGCCGCGTCCCTACACCAGATGGCGTTTTTGTAGGAACGGCGGCTTGCCGCATCCGTCATGGTTCAATACGTGGGCAAATTGCGATCGATCTCGCGTGCCCAGGCGTTGATCCCACCCTTGAGGTTGATGAGATTAGTGAAGCCCTGCGCCTGCAACATCGGGATCACGTCGCGGCTGCGCACACCCGTCTTGCAATACACGACCACTTCGCGGTCACGCGGAATCTCGGCCATACGTGCCACGACGCGCGGCTTCGGAATATGCAGGCTGCCCGGCAGATCGCTGATCTCCCACTCGTGCGCATCGCGGACATCGAGCAAAACCGGATCGTCGCCCGCATCGATGCGCGCCTTCAGATCGTAAACCGTGATGCTCGTGACGCCCTGCTCCGCCGATTTCGCCTTGTACTCGCTGCGATCGTGGGCGGGCACACCGCAGAACTGCTCATAATCGATCAGTTTGGTGATCGTCGGATGTTCGCCGCAGACCGGGCACGCCGGATTCTTGCGCAGCTTGATCATGTCGAAGGTCATGTCGAGCGCGTCGTACAGCATCATGCGCCCGATCATCGGCTTGCCAATACCGAGGATCAGCTTGATCGCTTCGGTGGCCTGCAACGTTCCGATCGTGCCGGGCAAAATACCCAGGACGCCGCCTTCGGCGCAGCTTGGCACGAGTCCGGGCGGCGGCGGCTCCGGGAACAAGCAGCGATAGCACGGCCCGCGCGTGGCATCGAATACCGTCAACTGCCCCTCGAAGCGGAAAATGCTGCCATAGACGTTCGGCTTGCCCAGGATCACGCACGCATCGTTGACCAGATAGCGCGTCGGAAAATTATCCGTGCCATCGATGATCACGTCGTAATCTTTGAGGATGTCGAGCGCGTTCTCGGAGGTGAGCGGCGTATTGTGCTTTTCGATCACCAGATACGGGTTGATGTCCGACATTTTGGCAGCGGCACTGTCGAGCTTGGTCTTGCCCACATCGCTCGAAAAGTGAATCACTTGGCGCTGCAAATTCGTCTCGTCTACCACGTCATAATCGACAAGGCCGATCCGCCCGATGCCAGCGGCGGACAGATACAGCGCCAATGGGCTGCCCAAGCCGCCCGTCCCGATCAGGAGCACACTGGCCGCTTTTAATTTGCGCTGTCCCTGGATACCGACTTCGGGCATGATCAGATGGCGGCTGTAGCGCATGATCTCGTCGTGCGAAAGCGTCACATCTTGCGGCGCGATGCGCTCAATGATTGTCATAGTTGAATTACGATACTCCTCATACCCTGTTGAATTTGAATGTGGTAGAGACGGCATTTTGGTAGGGACGACGGCTTGCCGCGTCCGCTATTTGTGTACCCCATTGAATATCCCCGCCCCCAAAAAGATGGGAGGTGAGGTTGTCTCCGCGATCTGCCGCCGCAGCGTTTCCAGCGAAGCGACCCCTCGATTGACCCCACGTGGCGTCCAGGCGGCATCCAAGATAAATGTCGTCGGCGCGGAAAACACGCCCCACCGATCGGCAGCATCGGGTTGTTCGGTGGCGTCGATCTGCACGATTTGTACATTATCCGCACCCAGTTCGGCCTGCAATTGGTTGAGCGTCGGGCGCTGCAAGGTGCGGCAGGGTTCGCAAAACGGTGTCGTGAAGTAGATGATCGTGGGGACGCCCGCCGCCAGCCCGTTCAGGATCGAATCGATCGGCGTCGCCGTATCGTGGCCCGTCGTCAATCGTGCCAATCGCCGCACGCTGAGTCGATTGAAGGCGATCCAGCCCAGGCCGCCCGCCGCCATCAAGATGATGCTCACCAACAACCGTTCTATCATTAAGACGCCTCCGTCCTGCCCGTTCTTACGCCAGATGGGATGGACGCGGCAAGCCGTCGTCCCTACGAAAACACCGTCTATTGTAGGGACGAGGCCTGCCTCGTCCGCCGTTCGGTTCTTAGCGAATCGGTGCTTGTGTGAACCCGCTGACGCCCAGCCGATGCAACTGGTAGTACATGATGCAGCCGACGCAAATGCCCGCGAGCAGATTCAACGCGGCCAGTGCGACGACAAACCACGCCAAGCCCCAGCCGAGCACGGGTACGCGCAGGAGGAACGCGATGGTCGCCACCAACAAAAAGATGCCGCCGACCAACTGCGCGAAGCGATGCGGCTCCGGGTTGTCGCGTTTCACGTCCGGCTTTACAAATCCGCGCGGCCTCAAAAACCGAAAATAGATCAATTTGAAGTGCGCCGCTTCGGGCACGAATGAGCCAGCCAACATCACCGCGCAGACATAGGCGACCAGCGGCCACAAACCGGTCACGAAGGCCACGATCAGCAACGTGATGATGAATGCTTGGTTGACGCGCAAGGCACTGTGATCCACTTGACGATCGATGGCGTCGGCGGTTCGGGCTGCTTTTGCCGTGACAACTTGCGCGGGTGCGCCACCCGCAATACTCGGAATGATGCGCAGGTTGTCGCTCGGCGCGAGATCCGTGTCGAGGCCGTCGCGGTAACGGATGTCCTCATCGCCGATGAACACGTTAACAAAGTTGCGAAGCTGCTCACCCTCGTAGATATGCTGCTTGAGATCGGGGTATTGGCGCGTCAGATCATTGAGCGCCGCGCCGACCGTCTCACCCTGAATGCTGATTTCCGCGTTGCCGCCCGTATAGGCGCGCAGCGGCGTTGGAATTTTGATCGTGCTCATCGAATCTCCCTTACGAACATAGCTGGCGGCAGTACGAAATTCACCTCACCCCCCTCTCCACCGGATTTACCTCACCCCCCTGTCCCCTCTCCGTGATGACGGAGAGGGGGAGTCAAACGTGCCGTGTCTCGACAAATTAACCGGAGGCTTCTAAGTAAACGGCCTTCGCTCGATTAGGTGTCGAGCAGATCACCCCTCTCCGTCAACGGAGAGGGGCCGGGGGTGAGGTAAATCTTGCTCCCTAAACCTCAGCACCCTTCGCAATCGGCGCGCCGATCAGGTTGCCCCATTCGGTCCAGGAGCCGTCGTAGTTGCGCACGTTTTCCAGGCCGAGCAAATACTTGAGCGCGAACCACGTGTGCGACGAACGCTCACCGATGCGGCAGTAGGCCACCACGTCGTTCGAGGCGGTGATACCCTTGCCGCCATAGATTTTGCGCAGTTCTTCGACGGGCTTGAACGTGCCATCTTCGGCGACGGCGGTGGCCCAGGGCACGGACTTCGCGCCGGGGATGTGGCCGGGGCGCTGTGCGGTTTCGGTCATGCCGGGGGGCGCGATGATGTCGCCCACATATTCGGCGGGCGAACGCACATCGACCAATCCGAATGCGCCGCTGCCCAGCCGCGACTTGATGTATTCACGGTCGGCGCGCAGATCGGCGTTGATGTGCGCGACTTTGTAGTCGGTGGCCGAATAGCTGGCCGTATCGGTCACGAACGCGCGCCCTTCGGCGACCAGTTTTTTGCGCCCGCCATCCACGAGGCGTACATCCTCGTGGCCGTAATACTTGAACAGCCAGAACGCATACGCGGCGAACCAGTTGTTGTTGTCGCCGAACAGCACGACAGTCGTCTGCGCTGTGATACCCGCTGCGCTCGCCAACTTCTCGAAGCCTTCTTTGCTGATGATGTCGCGGGCGATTGGGTCTTGCAGTTGCGATTGCCAGTTGAAGGCGACGACACCCGCCAAATGGCCGGTCTCGAATTGGGTGGTATCGACATCCACCTCGATAAAGCGCTTGTCGGCGTCGTGCAGGTGCTCAATCGCCCAATCGGTCGAAACGAGTACATCGGTCATGGTTTGATCTCTCCTTGAAATGCAGAACAAAAAAATAGAAACTCAGTAGATCGAAAAAGTGCCCTCACCCCACAACCCTTCTCCCTCTTGGCGAAGGGCTTATCTCCCCTTTCCCACCGCTTGCGTGGGGGAAAGGGGCCGGGGGATAGAGGGGTTCCCCCGCGAAATCGTGATCTACTGAAACTAGACGACGGACAGCGAAAGTTCGCCAAACTGTGCGCGATCTTCGGATAGCTGCCATGCGCGACACTCGGCGGCCTCCGCATTGCGCACGGACGTAATCAGGTACAAAAAGAATGGCAGCGCGTGAACCCGGTCATATTCTGACGGGATGGCGGGCGAATCGGGATGCGAGTGGTAGTAACCGACCAGCGTCAAGCCAGCCGCATCGGCCTCGTCTTCAAGTTCTGCCCAATTCTTCGGCGTCATCGCGTAGCGGTGAAACTGCTCCTCGGCGGCGAACACATTGGTAATCGGGCGAATCTCGCTGACCGTGATCTGCTCAGCGGTGCGGCTGCCGAGCAAAAAGCCGCCGCCTTCGTTCGGATAAGCCGTTCCCAGCACTTGAAAAATCTGCCCTTGCAGCGTCCTGGCTATTTGCACGTTCATAGTTTTTTGGATGCTTGGTCTCCTAGCAATCTTGTACGGTACGGCACGGACGCGACCTATAAAAAAAGAGCCAACCTTTTCCGGTTGGCTCTTTTTAGGTCTGTCGCATCATTACGATCAGGCAGCAAGCAGCGCGTCCCGGCGATGGGGTATCCCTTGACACATACACATCATACAGGCGCACATCAACTGCGAGTTGCTCATGGGGCGGCAGTATACCGTCCCGCTTTACTTTGCGCAAGCCCCCCACTTTGGGCAAAGTGACCAAAATCCAGTCTACTATTACCCCACCCCGGCACGCAGGGCGATTGCAAAGTCAGCAAGAACCATTCGGACGCCCATTTACCCCACCCCCTAGCCCCCTCCCCACTGGCGTGGAGAGGGGGAATCAACCGTCTCCGGGCGCCCCTCTCCATGAAATGGGGAGGGGTTGGGGGTGGGGTAAACGACTTTGTAACAGCCCCACCCCGGCACGCGACTTAAGCGACGGCGATTGCGTTCAGCGCCCGTATTGAACTCCCAGCGTGAGAGCGCCGCCGGGTTCGACATGGATTACGCCCAACGTCAGCGCGGCACTGTTCCCTTTGCCAGCAATCGACAACACTGCATTGCTGTTATAAACACCAATCTGGATCGAATAGGCGCCGGGCGGCAAATCCGGGATGACGAGGCTGTAACTATCCGGGACGATCTCGCCCGCTTGCCACAGCGAGAATGGATAGCCACCGTTGCGGGGTGGGTTATCTTGCTGCGCGACCGTTTTGCCGCTCGCATCGACGACGTGGATGAAAACGGTATGATCGGAAAGTATGCCGCCCACCTGCCAGAGCAGCCCAACGGAAAGCGTGCGTGGCGCGTCGATTTGCATTTGGGAGTCGCGTAACAGCAGCCGATCGCCAAACTGGACGGCGCTGCTGGCCGGAAGCGCGGGTTCGATCGGCTGGCGGACATGCACCGCCACCGTCCCGAAGAGATGCAAATCGGTGACGGGCTTGTTCAATACGAGGCTGATCTTGAAGCGCGCCATGTTCGGTGCGGGAAAATCTTTGCGGACAGGCACGTCGTAGCGATCCTTGAACGGATGATTGACCTGCCAGTTGGTCGTCGGGTAATTGCCATTGCCCGGAAAGGTGTCCAGAATACCGTAGCCCTGACCGTCAGGGCCGACGATCTCCAACTGCACCGTGTAATCCTGATAAATCGGCTGGCTGGCTTTCCAGTAGACATCGACCCTGGCGGAGTCTTCGGGATAGACGGATGGCGTGAGGATTTCATAGCCGAGCATTTCAATCCCCGGCGCGATCGCCTGTGGGTCATAGTTGGGGATCGTCGATTCGGCAACGAATGGCGGATTCACATAGGCCAAGCTGATCACCGTCGCGGGCACGAGCAGGCCGATCGCCATCAGCGCGAGTACCGCTCCAAACGGCAGCAGCCACATCCCTGGTACAGCCCGGCCACGCAATCCTACGCGCACCAAACTGCCCAAGCCGGACCAACCCAACGGAAGCAGCACACAAAACGCGGGCAGCCCAGGCAGCAAGTAACGCCCCGGAATCAGGTAAATCGATCCGTACAACAGGGACAAGGCCATCGCCGCCCCAACAATACCGGCCAAGCTGGCGAATAGGATCACGGTTTGCCGCCGCACACGATCGACTACCGGCAGAGAGGGTTCGTGCGGCTTGAGCAGGATAAATAAGATGCCCGGTATGGCGAGCGCGACACCGAACCAGCTTGCCGTTTGTATCCACTCTGGCAGGGGCAGATTTCCCCAGCCAAACAGCCCCAGCGAACTATCGATGGCATATCGCAGCGCATGTAGCATAAATTCGGGACTCGATGGATCGGCCAAGTGGCGCAGCAAATCCCTGAGCGGCGGCGTGGTTGTGCCGCTGGTGCCCATAAACGGCAGCAATAGACCCGGAATCCGTTGCAGAGTGGCGATCAGCGCGATTGTCGCGGAGCCTCCTACCAACAGGACGATGGCGATCACACGTGGGGCCGTCATCAACAGCAGTGCAGCCACCAACGGCAGCAGCATCGGCGAAATATTCAGTTTGACGCCGACGCCGACGCCGATCATCACCAAACATAGCATCGCCCATGCAAACGAGTCGCGCTGCCGTCGCAAACGTGCGAAACGCAGCAGCATCCATGTCAATAGCGCGCCCAGCACGCACACCCAACTGTCGTTGCTCACGACGCTGCTGTTGAACAGATGCTGCGGCCACAGCGCAAAGATGGCGGCGGCGGTCAGTGCCAGATCGAACCGATCCGGCCACAGTTCGCGCGCGGCGCGGTAAGTGAATACCACGCCGAATAGGGTAATCAGCAGAGAAGCGATGCGCGTGGCATATAAGGCCCGCTCAATGCGTGCCTGATCGGGCGTCAGCGGATCAGGGTGCAAGGCATAATTTCTGCCCGACGTACCGTAGTAAAAATACGGGTTGAGGCGCGGCGCTTGCAAGCCCGTCACGTCGCTGTTCGAGACGCGCAAAAATGCCGCCAATATCAGATAATAGATCGGTGGCTGAATAAGTTCGCTGTTCAGCACTGGATCGACGTTCATCGGATCGTTGGCGGGCAGCAGATAGTGCGCGGCGTAACCGAAGTGTCCTGGCTCGTCATACGATTCCCAGGTTGGCACACGCAATGCCCAGAGGAGGCCGACTCCGAAATAGGCCAGCAGCAAGAGCACCAACCACAAGATCTTTGGCGGAGTACGTCGCACGGTATTCGTTTTAGGGAGCATAAACATTAATCACCACTGATGGGCCGGGCGAACCAATTTGACTGAACCAAGTGATGCCCTCACGCACGAGGTCCAGATCGAGACGATATGTTGCGGACTGCGGTGGTGCATCGATGTGCATGACGACTTCGACGGTTCTGCCACCCGCCAAAGTCATGGGAAGTACGGTACGGCGGCCCTCTTCGATCAGCGTGACGCCCGCCTCGCTCCGCCAATGATATGAGAGTGTCACCGCGTGCTCACCGTTCACCTCGCTGATCCAGGGCGTCGTACCCTCATTGCGCAGCCGGACGCGACACGCGACCGTCGCGCCCGCGATCATGCGCGTCGGCACGTCGAACGCCAGAAAGCGTACCCGGTACGGTGGCCGATCCAGCCGAAGCGCGCGCATTCCGATCTTTACAATGCGCCGTTCCAATTTGCCCAGGCCGACGGCATGGATGACGCGCGCCACATGCGGCCACAATCGAGTCGCCAGATCGAGGCCGAGGCTGCCGCGGGCCACCGCGCTCGTGATCTCCCGGCCAAGCCCCGCGCCACTTTTGACCAGCGCTGTGCTGCGGCCATAATCGGGTGCGTGCATCGGCTTCGCCGCCCATTCGCGCAGCTTGGCAGTGGTCACCTCGAATGTGAATTTTTCGAGCAGCAACGCGCGTGCCCGCTCGCCCATCGCCCGTGTCTCCGCCGGATTTTCGATGCACTGTGCCAGGCAGCGCACCAAATCGTCGACGCTGCCCGGCTGATAGACCAGCCCCGCGCAGGCCAGCCCCACCTGCTCGGAAAGCTCCGTCAGCGACGACAGCACGACGGGCAACCCCGCCCGCATCCAGTCGAGCACGCGCGTCCGGCTGCCAAGCATCGCCTCGTAAGATGTCCGATCGACGTTGATGCCGAGATTGCTCTCCAGGTAGTAGCCGGGTACCTCTGCGCCCGGCACCCACCCGCACAGGTGCAGCCGATCACGGTAAGCCGAGCCGCTCACCATGCGCTCGAAGCGCAGATACGTCAAGTCGTCGTGACCGTCGATTTTGCCGCCCGTCGAGACGAATTGCACGCCCGGAAACCGCGCCATGATCCGCTCCAACGCGCCGAACAACGTATCGACATCCGTCCACGTGTTATAGCCGCCCGAATACAGGATCACAAAATCGTTTTCGGCGGCCAGTACGCCCCGAATCACTTTGCGCGGCGGATCATAGGGCCTCGTTTCGGAGGCGATCGGGATGCACGTCGCAAAATCGTAGGCGCTCGTCCACTGATTGAGCCGCCCCCACATACCGAGTTCGCCGATCAAACCCCAGCGCTGCCGCTCGGAGACGGTCGAGAAAATATCGCCACGTTCGATCGCCCGCCGTTCGAGATTCCAAAAATACGGCAAATAAGTGTCGTCGCTGTACAGGAGCGCCTTCATCTGCGCCTCAGCCATCAAGCTGCCATACATATCCGCCCACAACGGCAGATCACCGATCAGCGGTGCGGCGACGGCGCAGGCCGTCGTCGTCACGGCGACGGCACAATCGGCACGAAATGGTTCGATCAGTGCGCGCATGGTCGCCGGGTTGTGCCAGCGCGCATCGGTCACGCTGTGTACTGTCCAGCGCTCGGCGGTGCGCGTCGTCAGATCGGGCAGATCGTCGGGATAATGGCCGAAGGTGCGATCTGTGATCAGGCAAATAGCGTGTCCGGCGTCATGGAGTACGCGCGCAAAATGCCACGCCCGCAAGCCCGGCGCGGCCACGCGCAAGCCTTCATCGGGGAGCGGCCCAAAGCCAAACATCAGGACTCGCGTCATGATCCGCTTTCGGCAACGGCAGGTTCGCGCGTCCAATAGCCGCGATGCAGACTGAAGGCGATGCGCCAACGGCGCGGCAAGCGATCGGCAGAACCGCCCAACAGTCGGCCAGCAATCCGTGTCATCTCATACGCGGGGATGGCAGCCAGCCAGCGCCACCGTCGCGCGCGCACGACATAGCCGATCTCCGCGCCAACATAGTCGATACCCTGTCGTGCGGTGGACAATCCGGTGTCCTCGGAGACGCCGCGCAGTGACCAAGCGCTGTCGAAATTGCGGCGAAACAGCGTCGGCAAATTATAATGATGTGAATGAAGCACCTGCACATCAGCATTATAGACGGTCTGGAAACCCGCCACGAGCAGCGCTTTGGCGAAGGCTTGATCTTCGCTCATGATCAAGTTTTCGTCGAAAGGATGCGCGAGGCAGACTTCGCGGCGCGCGGCACTGCACACATTCGAGAAGAAGATGCGAGCGAGCGACACCGATTCGCCCGGCTGGAGCTTATAGCGCGCGCTTGTCGGTGGATACAGCGACTCGTGGAAGAAGATTTCGAGCGGAGTCGCATCGGGTCGCGCCACCTGCCGCGCATAGACCGCACCAACAGCCGGAGCAGCCAGCGAATCGACCAAGCCCGCCAGCCAATTCTCGCCGACGGGCAGCGCATCCTGGCTCATGAACACAATGATCGGGTTCTGGGCGCGGGCTACGCCGAGGTTGCGCGCGTAGCCATGCGAAAAGCGCGCCTGCGGAATCACGATCACGGTCGCGCCAAATTCCGCCAATATCTCGCGCGTGCGATCGGTCGATTCGGAATCGACGGCAACGATCTCGACGGGCATGGGATACGCCTGGGCGCGCACGGCAGTCAGCGTCTCGCGCAGCCAGCGCTCACCCTGATAAACGGGCATGACCAGTGAAACGGCGGGGCGCTCAGATTGTTGATGGGTCGTGTACGGATTCGTGGTCAAACTGATCGATCGTCTCGCTTCGTATCAAGGGCGACTGTCTATTCTACAGAATGGTGGCGAAATTCTCTAGGCCAGTTTGAACATTTCAAAAAATCTTCGACCAATTCACCATAAAGGTACGTTGCAATATCAAAATCAATTGTGAATCGATCACGATTATCAGCTACAGGGAATGCTGCAGAATTTGCTCAATAGGTTGCACAGATGATTCATCTGGCAGTTTTATGCGGGTGGCAAAAATCGCTGCCATCGCGCCTTCCTCATCGATTCCTGAACACGGAATCAATACTTCATCGGCTTCCAACTGCAACCTATCTCTCAATTGAGATATTCCTAAAGCATCCTGGCGATCTTGTTTGTTGGCAAACAGGGTATATGGTTTCCCGTGGTCTTTGTTGAGTCTGCGAACCTGATTTAAGATTGGCTGGACATGAGGTAGTACATTCAAATTTGCACTATCCACCAGAACAACAAAGCCATCAATGCTGCTGATGAAGATTTGCATGTCGTCGAACCTGGAAAGCCCTGAAAACAACAAGTTCCATTCTTTATCTTGGAATCCAAGCAAATATAGAGACGAGGATTTTCCAAATCGATGAAGCCCAAAATCCACGTTTATGACGTTGGGACCTGGATCGTATGTAGGGTTTTTAGCGAAATAAACGGGAGGGTCACTCCTTATTGAATCTGCAAATGAGGTCAGCCCAGAATCGTGCAACCCCAACATAATAATTCGGATGATCTGTTCTTCCATAATGCATCCTCGCAAACGAATCAAATCGGGGATTTAACCTGCACTCCTCTCCGTCATCACGGAGAGGACTTGAGTGAATCCTCGCCTAGCGTGGGGCGTTCGGTACGCCGTCGATCGTGCGCACGCGACTCATGAATTGGTTGAAGATTTGTTCGCCCGTGGCATCGTCGATACCGAAGGCCGTCAAAATATCCTTGAGCGTATCGATTTCGGCGCGTGCCACGTCCCCATCGGAGGTGGCGACACTGGCGGCATAGTGGAAAGCCTGCGTGCGCAAAAGCTGCGTTTCGAGGCGCGGCGTGACGATGTGATAGAGGAAAACGCGCCGATTGTTCGGATCGGTTAGGAAGCGATTGTAGATGCTCGTGCCCATGTCATAGACAAGCCCGAACTGCGTATCATCCAGCCGCGCGATCGTATCGAGTTGGCTGCGCGCGGCTTTGATGTCGGCTAATTCCTCTTGCTTGACGGCACCATCGGCGGCCATCACGATGAAGCCGAGCGCCACCGCCCCCACCGAATGGTTGAGCACCGAATAATTGGCGAGCGCGCGCGCTTCCGCCGCCGAGGATGTGGCCGGATCGAGCGGCAGGTCCATTTTGAGCGCATCGAGCAGCGATTGCTCGTTGACATCGACGTTGAGATCGGCCATCGCCAAGCCGTAGCAAAACTGATACAACGCCGCCCGATCGCCCGGATCAACGATGGCGGGCATGACGTACTGCCGCACAAAACTATGAACATCGGCGGCGGCGTTCTGTCGCCCGATCAAATCGGAGGTACGATCGAGCATCTGCACGAAGACCATTTCCGAGAGTTTGCTGAGGGGCGGAAACTCGTCCCGGTAAATCGAAATCAGACGGCGTTCGAGGGTGGTAAATTGGCCGCTGAGCGTGAGCACGGCCACCCCACAGGCGATGGCGGCTTCTTGCGGCGGCGTTGGATTGGCGAGTCTGTCTAAAAATGTCATGATGGTTTGCGATTCCTTTCAGGGTGGTTCAGCCCAAACAAACGTGATTTCGAGAAACTATTATGATTCTGTGCAATATCCTGCGGCGCACTTTCCGGTTATTATGGTTATTATAGCGACAGATCGGCATAAGGATTCACTTTTGTCCGCAACGACTCCGGCAAACTCAACAGTGCGCACGATTCCACGCTTTCGCTTTTCGGCGTTGACGCTACAGCGCTTGCTCATCGCCATTCTGTTCGCGCTGCTGTTTGCAATGGCGGTGCGCGTGCCATTGGATACCGATACATGGTGGCATTTGCGCAGCGCCGACTTTATCCTGAGCACGCACACGATCCCGCCCGTCGATCCGTTTTCGCTGACGCGCGGCGGCCAGCCCTGGATCGATCAAAGCTGGCTGGCGCAAATCGTCATGCTCGGCTTCTATCGGCTGCTGGGCGGCAACATCGGACTGGCGCTCTACACGGCGATCCTGGCGACGGCGGGCATGGCGTGCGTATTCGCGGCCAGCGAGGGCAACGTCTATTTGCGGGCATTCGTGGCGGTGCTGGCGGCAACGACGGCGGCGGTCTTTTGGTCGGCGCGCCCGCAGATGATGTCGTTTTTCCTGAGTGCGCTCGTCCTCTATATACTATTCCTGTACAAATGGCGCAAGATCGATCGGTTGTGGCTGCTGCCGCCACTTTTCATCTTGTGGGTCAACCTGCACAGCGGCTTTGCGATCGGCTTCATCTTTATGGGCGGCACAATCGCGGGCGAGGTGATCGGGCGCGTCCTCAAGCCCGTCGATCCGAACGTGCTGACGTGGCCGATGCTGCGCAAGCTCATCTTGATCGCGGTGATCTGTGCGGCGGTGCTCGTGATCAACCCGTACACGGTGCAGATGTGGACGTACCCGTTCAAGACGGCGGGCATCGGCGCGTTGGAGCAGTTCATTCAGGAATGGGCGTCGCCCGATTTTCACGGGCGCGAGACGTGGCCGTTTCTGGCGCTGCTGTTCGGGACGTTCGCGGCGGCGGGTTTTTCCAGGCGCGGCTGGGATTGGTCAGATTTGATCCTGGTGTGCGGCACGGCGTTCATGGCCTTGATCTGGCAGCGCAATTTCGCCGTTTTCGCAGTGGCCGCCGCGCCCGTCCTGGCGCGCCACCTGAACACAATCCTCGAAAATGCAGGGCTGCACATCGCCAAATCGCCGCCGCCGCGCGGTATGGCGATCGTGCTGAATTGGACGCTGCTGGCGCTGGTGATCGTGGGCGTGCTGTTCAAATGCTTGATCGCGCTGAATACGCCGACCGTGACGCAAGCGCAGGCGGATTCGCTGCCCGTCAAAGCTGCCGCGTATCTGAACGCGCATCAACCGCCGGGCAATCTGTTCAATACCTACAACTGGGGCGGCTATCTGCTATTCGCCGCGCCGTCGTATCCGGTTTTCGTCGATGGCCGCACGGATTTGTATGGCAGCGATCTGCTCAACACTTGGCGCAGCGCGATCCTGGGCGATGGCTGGCACGATCTGTTCACCAAATGGGGCATCAAGCTGGTGGTGATCGAGCACGATTCGCCGTTGGCCGCGATCCTGCGCCGCGAACCGGGCTGGCAGGAAAGTTACAGCGATGCGTTGGCCTCGATTTTCGAGGCGCAGCCGTGAAGCGTAGAGCCTCACCCCTTTTTACAGCGGACAAGGCAAGCCGTCGTCCGTTTCCGATGTGGCCGCCCATTCAATCGGATATGCATACCTCATGAACCTCCCGCTGTTGGACGATCGGCGCACGCTGCTATACCTATTCATCGGCTTGCGGCTGATGTTGGCGCTGGTCTATCAGCCTTACCTGATCGGCGGCGTCGAGCGCGGACTCTCCGCCGCTGGCGACCACAGCTATTTCTTCTCGTTGTTTTCGCTGAGCGCGCAAGGCAAGCTGCCCTACCGCGATTACTGGTACGAGTTCCCGCCGATCTTCCCCCTCATCGGTCAAGTGGTGTTTGCGATTGCATCGCTGCGAGGCGCCCCGGATTTTTCGGCTTTTGCGACGATCCTGGGCTTGCTGATGACCGCCTTCGACGTGGGCAACTTGCTTTTGATCATGCGGATCGGGGCGCGCGTTCACGATCGGGCGGTGGGCATGGCGCTCGGCTGGATTTATGCGCTGCTCGCCGCGCCGCTGGTATTTAGCTGGTGGGGGTTCGAGCCGCTGGTGACGTTCTGGATACTGCTGTCGATCGCGTTTTTGATCGAGCGGAGCGATGTTCCCTCGGCGCTGGTCGCCGCCCTCGGTGCGCTGACCAAGCTGTTCCCGCTGATCATCTTGGGCGCGGTGGTACGCTTCCGACATATTCGCGCGGCGGCACGCTATGCGGCGATTGCGTTCGGCGTGACGGCGCTCGGCTTGATCGGGCTGCTGGTTTTCGCGGGCAGTACGACGGGCAGTTTCGGCGGGCAATTCGGCGGCGCATCGCTGGTCGCGCAGTGGAACAAACCATCCTACGAAACGATCTGGGCGCTGCTCGATGGCAACTATCGGACGGGGCGCTTCGGCGAAATCAGCAATCATTTCGATCCGGCCAAAGCGCTCGATATATCCGGCGCGTTAGGCGGCCATCCACCCGTGATCGCGGCGTGGCTGCGGCTGCTCATCTTCGGCGCACTCGGGCTGGCTGTGTTCGCGCGGACGCGCCGCTTCGACGATCTGGGCATCGTCGCATTCACGGCGATCACGATCACGTTGTTTTTCTTGTGGGCGGGCGGCTGGAGTCCGCAGTGGCAAATGTCGCTGATTCCGCTGATGCTGCTCACGCTGCCGAATCGGACGGGTGTACTGTGCGCGCTGGCATTGGGCTTGGTCAGCTTTTATGAGTATCCTGTTTTGTTTGGGCGCACAGGCGATACAGGTGGCGTGATCAGCGCGGCGCAGCTCCCGTTATACACGGCGCTGATCGTGACGCGCACCGGAATTTTGATCGGCTTCGCGGCGGCGCTGTATGGGCAATTGCGAATTCCGGTAGCGGCTGATAAAAACGGTCCATGAGGAAAATAAATATCAACATGAGAAACCCCCGTTGGATCATCATTGCGGCTATGACTGGTGTGTTTTTCGCGGCCATTGTCTGGGGAATGTATACCTTTGTCACATCGAAATACCCTGGCGCAAATGATTTTTTTCAGCGCTGGAACGGGGTGCAGGCGTATCTTATGAGGGGCCTCGATCCCTACAGTCCGACCGTCACGCTCAGTGCCGAAAATTACTTGTACGGTCATCCGTATGATCCCAATCCGCAATTGGATGAATATCCCGGCGATTTCCTGTATCCGTTCCATCTCGTATTGCTGCTCGCCCCGCTCGGCTTCATGTCGTATGCGTTGGCTTCCGCGATCTGGCTGGCCTTGCTCAGCTTGTTGATCATGCTCAATTTTTGGATGTTGATCCAGTTATTCAAATGGCGTATGTCTTTGCCGATGATGGCATTTGGGATCATCTGGACACTCAGTTTTTATCCAGCGGCGCGCGGTCTGTTTCTCGGACAAGTCGGCGTGTTCGTCGTGTGTATGCAGATCGTCGCCATCTGGGCATTGACACAACGCCATGATGTTTTGGCGGGTGTTGCACTCGCGTTGTCCACCGTAAAGCCTCAGATCAGTATATTGATCATCCTGTTTTTGATGTTGTGGGCGCTGCGATTCGGGCGTGGGCGGGTGATGCTCAGTTTTGGCGTTTCGCTTATCGTTTGGCTAGGGGTATCATTTGTGATGGTGCCAGGCTGGTTGGGTGAATGGTTGGCACAGGCGGCACAATATACGAACTACACGCGCGTGAGTTCACCCGTCGAGATCGTGACACAGATATATCTACCATTTTTGGGTGTGGTCGGTCAATGGGTGATCACCACGCTTTTGCTGGGCGTTATGATTTTAGGTTGGTGGCGGGTTCTGTGGAAGCGTGACGAAGTATGGTTTGCTTGGGCGCTAGCTGTCACCATCACCGTCACCCAAAGCGTCTTGATACGCACGGCGACACCGCACTACGTCATTTTCTTCTTTATCTTAATCTTCTATTTCCGCCAGCTTGCCGGGCTGCGGAGTACGTTGATCACGGTGTCGGCGATGATCGTGTTATCGATCGCCTTATGGGTATTGTTTCTTAGCACGCTCAACTCTCGTATCGAGTCCGCAGCCAACTTTTTGCCGCTGCCGATTCTATCGATAGTTTTGTTGCTCTTGACACCACACCTTTGGCGAAAATCAAATCTGGTCATGCAACCACCGACGACGGCTGAAACGGTCGCCGCACACGCTGCTCGGAGCCTCGTATGAACCGAGCGCGCTTGGTGCCCCTTGTTTTGGCCGCATTCGCGCTGCTGATCGGCGTCGTGATGGCGGCGGCGATCGGGCAGCCCGGCTATACCGACGCCTTCTATTATTTCAATGGGGGCGCACGCATAGCTGCCGGACATGGGCTGACCGAGGCGGCGTTGTGGACGTACCTCGGTGCGCCCGCCGGGTTGCCCGTGCCGAGCCATTTGTATTGGATGCCGTTGGCGTCGCTGGTCGAGGCGATCCCGCTGGCGCTTTTCGGCGGCGCGTTTCATGCCGCACAAATCCCGATGGTGCTGTGCTATGTGGGGCTGGTGACGCTGGCGTATCAAATCGGCCTGCGACTCGGCAATTCGCGGCGGATCGGCTGGCTGGCGGCGATCTTGACGATGTTCAGCGGCTATTTCATGCCCTATTGGGCCAATACCGATACGTTCGCGCTGTACGGCTTGATCGGCGCGCTGGCGTTGGCCGCGATCGGTTGGGCGCGCAGTCACGGCGGAGTCGCGGTATGGGCGATCGGCGGGATATTGTGCGGGTTGGCGCATCTGACGCGCGCCGATGGCGTCTTGTTTTTGATCGTGCTGGTGATCGTGGCGCTGTGGCCGGAGGGAGTGATCTCTCACACCCCAACCCAAGACCACCTCACCCCCCAACCCCCTCTCCGTCCTCACGGAGAGGGGGAGGCGGAAATCGCTAAGAATAGGTGGCGGGGGGGAGTCAAGATGGCCGCCGTCGGAATCATTGGCTATGTGGTGATCATGACGCCCTGGTTCGCCCGCAACTTGAACGCCGTCGGATCGATTTTGCCCATCGGCGGCTTCCAAACCGCCTGGATGCGCTCCTATGACGAGATCGCGGCCTATCCGCCGGGCGCGTCGATCGGCGATTTTCTGGCGTGGGGCGCGGGCAACATCCTGCGATCGCGCGCTGAGGCGCTGGTCATCGCTGCCGAAACGCTCGTCGCCGTCGAAGGGCTGATCGTCGTGACACCGCTGATGCTCGGCGCACTATGGCGGCGGCGCTTCGATCCGCTGCTCAGCCCATTCATTTTGTACGCGCTCGGTTTGCACGCTGCCATGACGATCGTGTTTGCCTTTGCGGGGCCGCGCGGCGGATTGCTGCATTCGGCTTCGGCACTCGTCCCGTTTTGGATGGCGCTCGGCGCGATCGGGCTGGATGGGGCGCTCACCTGGGCCGCGCGGCGACGACGGTGGCCGCTCGAACAATCGAAATGGGTGTTCAGCGGCGCATTGATCGTGCTGGCGGTCGCGCTCAGCGGAATGCTGTTCACGAAGCAAGTCAACGGCTGGAATGCGGCGGGCGCGACCTTGCGGGCAATCGGCGCGACCTTGCCACGCGATGCCGTCGTCATGGTCAACGATCCGTCCGCCTTTTATTATGCCACCGGCTTGAGCGCCGTCGTTGTGCCCGATTCGCCGTCGAGCGTGATTCCGACGATCGCGGCGCGTTATGGCGTGGGCTATTTGATCCTGGACGCCAACCGCACCGCGCCCCTCAATGATCTATATGAAGGACGCGAGTCGCCGCCGTTCCTCACGCTGATGAGCGATCAAGCTGGCGTGCGCGTTTATCGGATCAACTCACCATGATCTCGATAGCGCTGCAACGTCTGACGAGTCAGCAGATCGCGGCTTCGCACCCCTCGAATCCAACCGAGGTGGTCAATTGGCTGGGGGCGGTGCAGGGACAAGATTATCTGGGCACGAAATGGGCGCTCGGCTTGCGCATCGAGGACGCCCGCGAAGCGGACATCGACGCCGCCTTAAATAGCGGATCGATCTTTCGCACCTGGGCGATGCGCGGCACCCTGCATTTTGTGAGCGCGTCTGATATTCACTGGCTGTTGGCGCTTCTGGCACCGCGCATCATCGCGTCCATCGCGCGCCGTTATCGGGAACTTGACCTCGATGAGCCGACTTTTGCGCGCAGCAACGCGATCCTCGTGGAACGGCTCAAACAGGGTCCGCCGCTCAATCGAACCACGCTCATGGCAACCCTGGAAGAAGCTGGTATTTCGACGAAGGGGCAGCGCGCACCGTATTTGTTGCAACGCGCCGCGCTCGATCGCCTGATCTGCCAGGGCGTGACGCTCAAAAATGACCCAACTTATCACCTGCTGGAAGCGCTCGATACAAATAATGGCTTGTTGGATTCGGCTGCGGCAATCACCGAACTGGCGCGCCGTTATTTCCTGAGTCGCAGCCCCGCCACCGCAGCCGACTTCGGATGGTGGTCGGGGCTGCCGATGGCCCATGTGAAACGTGGCATCGCGGCGATCGAAACGGAACTTATCGAGGAAACGCGCGACGGGAAGCGCTATTGGCGGCACCGCGCCACCCCGATCGCCGCTGAAACACCCGCGCAAGGTTATCTGCTGCCCGGTTTCGATGAGTATCTGCTGAGCTACAAAGATCGCAGTGCGTCGGTCGATATGACGCACCTGAAAACGCTCACGCCCACGAACGGGATGATGCCCTCGACGATGGTGTATGCAGGGCGCGTGATCGGCAGGTGGCGGCGCACGCTTCAAAAGGAGTCGGTGGCGGTCGCGTTGCAGCCGTTTGCGGCCCTCGACACGGATCAGGTGCGCGCCTTCGAGTCGGCATTGGCGCGCTATGGGCGGTTTCTAGGCTTGCCGGTGCAGCAAACATAAAATCTGAGAGAATGTCGGGAAAGCCCTCTCCCCCAGCCCCCTGTGCATTACCCACAAATTCACCTCACCCCCAACCCCTCTCCGTCACCACAGCGAGGGGGCGTCAAACCACACCGCATCCGCCACAGATCGAGACCGAGTCGAGTCCGGCACCCCTCTCCTTGAGGACGGAGAGGGGCGGGGGGTGAGGTGAATCCGGCACTGTCACTTTTAGCGCCCACGCCGAAGCAGCGCACCGAAAAACAATCCAGCGAGTACCACGCCTTGCAACACGATCGCCCAGGGGATCAAGCTGCGGATCGGATTATCGGCTTCCGGCGCGGGTGACGCGATCGGTGCTTCGATCGATGCCGTCGGTACGAGGCTTGGCGCGATCGTCGGACTGGCGAGCATCACGGTTGGGCCGGGGGGCGGGCTGTCACTCGGCACGGCGGTTGGCGTAAGAGTCGGACTGATCGGGGTCGGCGTGTATGTCCCACCTTTGGGTGGAACGAGAAAGATCGAGCCGACTTTCAGGGTACGGAAATCCGCCTGGGACATATGATTGAGCGCCAACAAAGCTGGAATGTCGCTCCAGGTATAGCCATAGGTGAGCGCAATGTGTCCGAG
>JBBRMW010000061.1:0-25002 GCA_038230635.1 Aggregatilineales bacterium
AACCATTGAGAATGCGGTGCGACGGATAGCAAGGACGACATATGCTCCTCAACTTTGTTGAACGCCTTTCGGACTCACCGTTTGTTGAGAGGATTTGGCGCACCCATAGCGAACGCGCGGGTTCTTTTACATCACTTGCGTTGAGCCACTGGCAGATGTGTGTCTGGACGGAAAACGACAAAACGAACCTGACCATGCGCGGGCCTGAGACGAAAGCAACTCGCGTATTATGCCCGCCTGATACCGAATTTCTGGGCATCGTCTTCAAACTGGGTACGCTGATGCCGCATCTGCCCGCGAGTAGGCTGGTCGATGCCGCCTTGACCCTGCCGGATGCTTCAAACGAAGCGTTCTGGTTGAAGGATTCGGCTTGGCAGTTCCCGAATTATCAAAACGTAGACACGTTTATCGATCATTTGGTGCGGGATGGGCTGCTAGTGCGTGAACCCGCCATTCAAGCCGCCTTGCAAGCCGAAGTGCAGCCTATCTCCTTACGCTCGGTCCAACGTCGTTTTGCGCAGGCAACGGGTCTAACGCACGGAACCGTGAGCCAAATCGAACGCGCCCGTTTTGCAACGCTCCTTTTGCAACAGGGTATTTCGATTTTGGACACAGTGGATCAGGCCGGATACTCCGATCAGCCGCATCTCACCCGCTCACTCAAACGTTTTATTGGTCAGACTCCCGCTCAAATCATCGGCAAAAGCGAACCCGAACAGTTGTCGTTTTTGTTCAAGACCGTACCATAGGGTTGATTTAAACTGTAACCATTCAATGAGCACTCAAGAGGAGAACGAACATGACCAACGTCCTTTCCAAAGACGGTACACGTATCGGGTTCGATCAGTCCGGGCACGGGCTGCCCGTGGTTCTGGTGAGCGGTGGTTCGGTTGATCGGCTGTCGAATGCGCCATTAGCAGCGCTGCTGTCGGAACATTTCAGTGTTTTCAACTATGACCGCCGGGGGCGTGGGATCAGCGACGACGCTGCCCCCTATGCCGTTGAGCGTGAAATCGAAGATATTGCAGCAGTCATCGATGCGGCAGGCGGTTCGGCGTTCTTGTACGGTACGTCGTCTGGCGCGTCTCTGGCTTTGGAAGCGGCAGCAGCCGGACTCGCCATCAAGAAACTGGCACTGTGGGAACCGCCCTATATCATGGGCGACAGCCGCCCCCGCCCACCAGCCGACACGGCGAAAATCTACAACGACTTTGTGTCTTCCGGGCGGCGTGGTGATGCCGTAGAATACTTCATGGCAAAAGTGGTCGGAATGC
This sequence comes from Aggregatilineales bacterium, assembly GCA_038230635.1. GTDB lineage: Bacteria > Chloroflexota > Anaerolineae > Aggregatilineales > UBA2796 > JBBRMW01. The sequence continues at coordinate 1,275 of JBBRMW010000061.1, forward strand.
CGCCGGAGTTTGTCGCTTATGCGCGCTCTGAACCCTGGTGGCCTACGCAAGAAGCACTCGCCCACACGTTGGCCTATGACGCGACGATTATGGGCGACTACGCCATACCCACTGCAAAGGCCGCCGCAGTCAAGACCCCGACGCTTGTCCTCGCGGGTGGAGCAGATATGCCCTGGATGCGAGAGACGGCCACCGCCCTCGTCAATGCCATTCCCGGCGCACAACTCCACTTTTTGGACGGACAGGGTCATAACGTCGCCTCGGAAGTTCTTGCGCCGGCGTTGGTAGAATTCTTCCAGCGCTAATCGGTCATATGGGTTCCGTGTAAAGACGAGAGCACTGGCGAACGTGCGACACGCCCTCTCCGTGATTACGGAGAGGGGGCTGGGGGGTGAGGTGAATCTGCGGAATTTGATCGGTTTCACCATAAGAGCCTGCCTTGAAATCTCCGTCTATGCTGTCACCTCTGCCAATCGACAAGCGCGCCAAAAGCCGTACAATAGGTCGCGTTTGATCTTTACACATGAGCGGTCACGAACCGACGGAAAGGATCGCAAGCAATGCCGCGCGCAAACATCTTTGCCTGGCGTGATGGCGCAGGTTGGTTAGTACTTTCCGGCGGTGGCGAAGCCGCGAGCGAGGTCGAAGCGCTGGCGCTCGCCAAAGTGCCGCCCGGCGAGCCAATCGCCTACGTCTGGGCGGCGGGCGATATTGACCACGCCGATCGCCATCTGGCCGCGCTCGAAGATTCCGGCGCGCCCACGGGTTATTTGGTCGATGTGCAAACCGAAGACGACGATACGATCCGCGCACGCATCAGCGATGCCGGCTTGATCATCCTCGGCGACGGCCCAGAACTCGGTGCTTTACGCGGCGGAATTGCGGGTGCGGCAGCCGACGGCATGGCGACGGCGTATGCGCGCGGCTCCGTGATCCTCGGTATTGGCGCTGGCGCGGCGGTCCTGGGTGCAAAATATGCGGGCAAAGATGGCACGCTGCGCGACGGCCTCGGTTGGCTCGAACACGCGATCATCGTCCCGCATTACGAACCTGCCCGCGATGCCGCGACAATACGCGCGCTGCTCACACAAGTGCCGGACGCGCTTGGTTTGGGGATCGCCCAAGATTCTGCGCTGGCGTTTGGGGGCGCTGTCGAATCGTGGGGCGAAACCGAAATGAGCGTGACCCTCGGCGCAGCGTTCAAAATAATCACACCAACCGCGCCCGAATCGGAGTCAGAAACCGTTAGCGATCCAGACGACGATCAAGGAGAACTCTAAAAATTATGCCTGCAACCGTATTGATCGGCGCACAATGGGGCGATGAAGGCAAAGGTCGCGTAGCAGATAAACTGGCCGCCGAAGCGGATATTGTCGCCCGTTATGCGGGCGGCGACAATGCCGGACATACCGTGCGCGTCGGCGCGAATACCTTCAAACTTCACTTGATTCCATCTGGGATTTTGCACGAGGGCGTGTTGTGTGTTTTGGGTGCGGGTACGGTTGTGAATCCGCTGACCGTCATGCGCGAAATTGCCGATCTCGCGGCAGGCGGCGTTCATGTGACGCCGGATCGGCTCGCCATTGATCCGCGTGCGCACATCATTACGCCCGCGCATATTGCGCTGGACGGTGCGGGCGAGCACGCATTGGGCGACGAAGCGATCGGCACGACGAAACGCGGTATTGGCCCCGCCTATTCCAGCAAAATGGCGCGCACGGGAATTCGCGCCGGATCGATGTCTGACTCCGAACAGTTCGGCGATAAAATTCAGCGCGCCATCGCCGACGGAGATCGCGCCCTGCACGGCTTATATGATCAACCACCGATCACCGAGGCGACCGAAAAAATCGCGCACTATGTCGATGCCGCGCGCCATCTTGCCCCATACCTGCGCGATTGTGTCGCGCTCGTACAAGATGCGCTGGAAGCCAATAAACGACTCCTCTGCGAAGGCGCGCAAGGCACGCTGCTCGATATCGATCACGGCATGTACCCGTATGTGACCAGTTCCGCGCCCACCGTCGGCGGCGCACTGACCGGACTTGGCTTCGGGCCGCGCTATGTCGAGCGCGTCATCGGCGTGGCGAAGGCGTTTAGTACCCGCGTCGGCAGCGGCCCGTTCCCTTCCGAATTGACCGATACGCTCGGCGATCGGCTGCGCGGTACAGGCGAGAATCCCTGGGACGAGTTCGGCACGACAACCGGGCGTCCGCGCCGCTGCGGCTGGCTCGATACAGTCGTCCTGCGGTTCGCGCGACGGCTCAATGGCCTGACCGATCTGGTGATCAACAAACTCGATATTCTGAGCGGCTTCGATGAGATCAAGATCGCCATTGCCTATGAAATCGACGGCAAGCGCGTCGAGACGATCCCCTACGATCTGACCGTGCTGGCGCGCGCCACGCCGATCTACGAGACGCTGCCCGGCTGGTCAGGCGATATTATGGGCATTACGCGCTGGGATGATCTGCCCATTAACGCGCGCGCATACATCGAGCGGATTGAGCAGTTGGTCGGCGTGCCGATTGTCTCGATCGGTGTTGGCCCCGAACGTGATCAAGCGATTGAGCGGGGATTATCCTGATGAGCGAACACACGCATTATTATGAGATGGAAAAGCCCGTCGATCACGTTCCGCAGCGGGTCGTCTCGTTGGTGCCGAGCGTCACCGAATCACTATTCGATCTGAACATCGGGCCGCGCGTCGTCGGCGTCACCGATTACTGCAAGCTGCCCGCCGATGGTGTGGCGCGCTTACCCAAAGTTGGCGGCACGAAAAATCCGAACATCGAAAAGATCGTTGCCTTGCGCCCCGATCTCGTCATGATGAACGCCGAAGAAAACCGCCGCGAGGATGCCGACGCCCTGCGCGCCGCCGGGATCGCCGTGTGGGTCACGCAGCCGAACACCGTGCGCGCCGCGCTCGATCTGCTGTGGACGATCATGGACGTGTTCGAGGAGCCGTCGATGGTGCCGCGCGTGCGTCTGATCGAGATCACCTACGAGTGGACGCTCGGTGTTTCGCGCGAGATCGCTGCGCCGCGCCGCGTGTTCGTCCCGATCTGGCGCGATCCCTGGATGACGATCAACCGCGACACATACATCCACGATTTGCTGCGTACTTGTGGCGCGGAAAACGTGTTCGCCGACCGCGATCGACAGTTTCCGCTCAAAGCCGATCTGGGCGAGACCGAGCCGCTCGCGCCCGATGATCCGCGTGTGGCCGGGCAAGATGTGCGCTATCCGCGCATCACCCTCGATGAGGTCGTGGCCGCGCAACCAGACGTGATCGTGCTGCCCGATGAGCCGTTCGCATTCACTGCCGCCGATGCCGCCGAACTGTCGAAATTGGACATCCCCGCCGCGCGCAATAACGCGATCCACCTATTCGACGGCGCAACCCTGACGTGGCACGGCACGCGGATCGCCTACGCCCTGCGCGATCTGCCGCTGCTATTTAGAACATAATATTTTCTGTACTTTGTCGTATAATTGCATCATCAATAACGCTATATTCAGGAGACCATCTTGTCAACGACGTTGTCTCATGACAATCTCCCCCACCGATTTCGCAAACGCTACCCTGCGGTACTCCTTGTTCTTATAGCAATATTCTTCAACCTGACCCATGTATTTCAGGCGTCGGCTGCACTATCGAGCGCACCGGCATCAGTCAAGCTCACGGATGCGTCCGCGCGCTCCGCGTATGGCAACCTGCCCTCCGCGTTCATCCTGAACGCTGGACAGATCCCCGATTCCGCCGTGCGTTACGAAGTGCGCAGCAGTGCTGGACAGTTGGGGTTTACACCATCGGGCGTCACGCTAGACCTGACCATCCCGGCAAACACACCTATAGCTAAACAAGACAGCAACCCGAACCATGCAGCCGATTCCACGCCCCAAAAGAGCGTCACCGTGAATCTGAGCTTCGACGGCGCAAACTCGAATGCCGTCCTCGTCGGCGCGGATCAACTGCCCGGTGTCGCCAATTTCTTCATCGGCAGCGACCCGTCTCAATGGCACACGAACGTCCCGACCTATGCGGGCGTAGTGTACCGTGATCTGTATCCGGGCGTTGACTTGACTTACGGCGGGCACGCAGGTTTACTCAAAGGCACCTACACGCTGGCGGCGGGCGTTGATCCGACAGTGATTCGCTGGAGCTATGCCGGATCAACAGCAGTAAACCTGGATACGAGCGCAAATACGTTGCACATCGCGGCGACGGACGGCGTGACATTCACCGAGCAAGCGCCGATCGCTTGGCAAACCCGCGACGGCGCGCAAATCCCGGTAGCGGTGGGCTATCAATTCGGTGTAGATGGGCTGGCACGGTTCCGAGTAGGCACATATGACCCAATGCTGCCGTTGGTGATCGATCCCGGTTTGGTCTACTCGACTTTCCTGGGTGGCAGTACCTACGATTATGGAAACGGGATCGCGGTGGATGCAAACGGCAATGCCTATGTCACGGGTTTTACATACAGTACCGACTTTCCGGTAACATCTGGTGCCTTTCAGACCACACGCGGTGGTAGCCAGAATGCTTTTGTGAGCAAGCTGAATGCAACAGGCAGCGCACTGCTCTATTCGACCTATCTAGGTGGCAACAGTACCGACAGCGGAAGTGGGATCGCGGTGGATGCGAGCGGCGATGTCTATGTTATGGGCACCACAAACAGCCCCAACTTTCCAACCACATCCGGTGCCTCTCAGACAACCTTTGGTGGTGCCGAAGACGCATTCGTGAGCAAGCTGAATGTGACGGGCAGCGCACTACTCTATTCGACCTACCTGGGTGGCAGTAATGGCGATTATGGGAGCGGAATCGCGCTGGATTCGAGCGGGAATGCCTATGTCACGGGCTATACAGGTAGCACCGATTTTCCGACCACGCCCGGTGCATTTCAGACCAAGTGCAGCGCGAATTGCTACGACGTATTCGTGAGCAGACTGAATGCGACGGGCAGCGCACTGCTCTATTCGACCTATCTGGGTGGCAGCGGGGCTGATGAGGGGCATGGGATCGCGCTGGATTCGAGCGGGAATGCCTATGTCACGGGGGTGACAGGCAGCAGCGACTTTCCAACCACACCCGGTGCCTTTCAAATCACCTACCGTGGCAGTAGCCATGATCCCGCCGATGCGTTTGTGAGCAAGCTGAACGCGACAGGCAGTGCATTACTCTATTCGACTTACCTCGGTGGCACCTACAATGATGCGGGGGATGGGATCGCGCTGGATTCGAGTGGGAATGCCTATGTCATAGGCCATACAGACATCGGCGACTTTCCAACCACGCCCGGTGCCTTTCAGACCACCTTTGGCGGCGGTCTCTCCGATGTCTTTGTGACGAAGCTGAACGCGACGGGCAGCGCGCTACTCTATTCGACCTACCTGGGAGGGAAAAATGACGAATACGAGGGTGGGATCGCGTTAGATTCGAGTGGGAATGCCTATGTTACGGGTACTACACGTAGTAGCGACTTTCCAATCACGCCCGGTGCCTTTCAGACCATGCTCGGCAGTATCGACGCCGTGTTCGTGAGCAAGCTGAATGCGACGGGCGGTACGCTGCTCTATTCGACCTACCTGGGCGGCAAGAGCAGCGGTGGGGCCGGGCATGGGATCGCGTTGGATGCAAGCGGAAATGCCTATATCACGGGCGCGACAAGCGACAGCAACTTTCCGACTACGCCCGGTGCTTTTCAGACCACCTACCGTGGCGGCCCTTATGCCAACGCATTCGTAAGCAAGCTGGATTGTGTACCAATTCCGCCTGGGAGCACGCCCACCAGCACGGCGACAAATACGCCCACTGCAACTAGCACCGCCACGAACACAGCCACAGCCACATCGGTTCCGCCCGCCATCGATACCATCGGAATCTTCCGACCGAGCACGAACACGTTTTACTTGCGCAATCATAACACAACGGGCTATGCGGACATCACTGCGGTTTTCAATCCTGCCGCCAAGCCGTACCCGGTCGTGGGCGATTGGAACGGCGATAGCGTTGATACCATCGGCATTTATGATCGCAATTCGGGCGTTTTCTACTTGCATAACGCAAATGCGGCGGGTTCACCCGATTACACCTTTACGCTCGGCGTGCCCAACGATATGCCGCTGTCGGGGCGCTGGACCAAAACGGCGACACACGCGGGTGTGGGCGTGTTCCGTCCTACGAATGGTGTAATCTACCTGCGCAATACGCTCACAACAGGTTTTGCCGACTTCACGATGGTGCTGGGCATACCCGGTGACCGACCGATCGCGGGCGATTGGGATGGCGATGGCATCGACAGTATCGGCGTGTTCCGGCCATCAAAGATCACGTTCTACCTGAGCAACAAAGTGACCAATGGGGTGGTTTACGGGGATTACACGCTCTTACTTGGTAACAGCGGCGATCAGCCGATCGCGGGTGATTGGATCGGCCAGGGTCACGCTGGAGTGGGCGTGTTCCGACCCACGAACGGGAAAATCTACCTCAAAAACGCGCTGACGCCGGGGTATGCCGACACCAGCTTGGTCTATGGCATCGCGGGTGATGTGGCGGTGGCTGGACATTGGATCGCGCCGAGTGGATCGCTGCCGCCGAATCTGATCATACCCGGCGCGCCGAATGCGCCAATCCCGACACAGCCGATCGCACCACCGACGCCTAGTCAGTCGAGCTTCGACGGCTGAGCCGTTTGACTTTCTGAGCCGAGCCAATGTTCCTGCCGTTGCTAATCTGTAGGGCGGCGGGAATATTTAGGATTTCTAAGCGGCGAAACATAACCCCATCCACCTATTCGACGGCGCTACCCTGACGTGGCACGGCACCCGAATCGCCTATGCCCTGCGCGATCTGCCGCTGCTGTTCGGGGCGGCGGGCACAATATCAACGTATTCGCTTCCTTAACTCCCGCTTGCCCGTTTTTACTACTCAGTTACAATTACGGCCTGACTCACAAGTTAAATCTCGAAAGGTTAAGATGTCTTACGGTCATTTGCCCGAACGTCTCACTCGGACGCTCTTTGCGTTAATCCTCGTTTTCACCTTGTCGCTTATTGGCTTCGGCTGGTCGGGGATACGTCTCGTCAGCGCAGCAAGTCAAATCATAGTCACATCGCTTGCCGATTCGGGCGGCTCGTGCCCCGGCGCGAACTGCACGCTACGCGACGCCATCGCAGCGGCAACGCTCAACTCCGCCCCAACAACCATCACGTTTAGCATCAGCGGGAAGATCACGCTCGCCGCAACCTTGACGATTGGCAACAGCAGTGCGAACCCCATCACGATCGACGGCAGTGGTCAATCCATTATCGTTGATGGCGGCTCAACGGGACCCAATACCGGAGTCGAAATCTTTTTTTTCCAACCCAACTCCACTGGTACGCTGAATAAGCTGACCATCCAAAATGGATTTGCAACCTACGGAGGCGGCGTGGAAAACGCCGGAACGCTCACAGTGAGCAACTGCATTATTATGAACAATAGTGCGGAGTTTGGCGGGGGTGTGCATAATGCCCACACGATGACAATTACCAATACACTGATTTCAGGCAATAGCTCTCATCAGGGTACTGACCCAGGTGGTGGTGGTGGATTGATCAATGTCAATGGGACTATGACAATCACCAACAGTGTTATATCTGGGAATACGGCTGACACGTATGGGGGTGGAATTTACCTATACAACAGGAGCAATCTAACCATCCTCAACAGCACCATATCTGGCAATACGGCTGACAATGGTGGTGGTATCTTAAACGACCTCAGTGCGCTGAATATCAGCAACAGTACGCTGGTTAACAACACTTCTATCACCGACGGCGGCGGTATGTTCATCTTCGACTTTGGCGGAGTGACTATCAGTAACAGTACCGTGACCGGCAATACGGCAGGTGGCAATGGTGGCGGGGTGATCAACTTCGCAAGTGGAACAAGCGGCCTATCCATGCTCAGTCTCAGTAACATAATTGCCGGGAATACGATTACAGGCGCGGGGACTCAAAGTCCTGACATTAGCGGTGTATTCTCGACACTCGGCAACAATTTGATTGGCATTGGATATGGTTCAGGCGGCCCAATCAACGGCGTGAACGGCGATCAGGTGGGTACTGCCGCCTCACCCATCAATCCGAAGCTCGGTGCATTGGCTTCAAACGGTGGCTCAACCCAGACAATGGCCCTGCTTACTGGCAGCCCTGCAATCGCTAAAGGTAATTGTACTGGGATAGCGCAGATGTATGTGACTGTGCCTCCGATTACAATTGACCAGCGCGGTTTTCCCCGCAAGCCCCATTGTGATGTTGGCGCTTTTGAAAGACAGCTTGCGGACACCATCGGCATTTACCGCAACGGCACCTTCTACTTACGCAACGCCAACACGACGGGCTATGCCGACATCAGCGTCGCCTACATGCAGGGCAGCCAGCCGTATCCCGTGGTCGGCGATTGGACAGGCGCGGGCTTTGACTCGATCGGCGTCTATGATCGGAGCAACGGCAACTTTTATCTGCGCAACACCTTGACGCCGGGTGCAGCCAATGAGACGTTCAGGCTGGGTAATGCGGGTGATATCCCATTGGCCGGACATTGGACAGCAGCCGCCACACATGACGGCGCGGGTGTATTTCGACCTACGAATGGTGTAATCTACCTGCGAAATATGCTCACAACGGGCTTCGCTGACTTTTCGATGGTGCTGGGCATTCCTGGTGACAGGCCAATTGCGGGCGATTGGGATGGTGACGGTATCGACAGCGTCGGCGTGTTCAGGCCATCGAAGATCACATTCTACCTGAGCAACAAAGTGACCAATGGTATGGTTTACGGGGATTACACGCTCTTACTTGGCAACAGCGGCGATCAGCCGATCGCGGGTGATTGGATCGGTCAAGGACACGCCGGGGTGGGCGTGTTCCGACCCACGAACGGGAAAATCTATCTCAAAAATGCGCTGACGCCGGGGTATGCCGACACCAGCTTGGTCTATGGCATCGCGGGTGATGTGGCGGTGGCTGGACATTGGATCGCGGCGGGTGGATCGCTGCCGCCGAATCTGATCATACCCGGCGCGCCGAATGCGCCAATCCCGACACAGCCGATCGCACCACCGACGCCTGTAATCTCTAACTTCGACGGTTAATGGTGAAAGTGCGATCCTTTCTTGTTGGGAGAAAGGATCGCGCGCGCCTATCAGCGCAAGGCCGCCGCCAGCACTTCGATCGGGTGCAGCGCGCGCCGTGCCGCCCCATGCGCAATCTGTTCGCGGCACGATGTCCCGCTGGCAGCGATGATTGTCTCTGGGAGAGATTCGCGGATCGCGGGCAGTAGCCGATCCTCGCCGATCGTGAGCGATAGATCGTAATGCTCCGCCTCGTAGCCAAAACTGCCCGCGACGCCGCAGCACCCCGATTGAATCTCGCTCACCCACGCGTTCGGGATCAGTTCAAGCAGCCTTTTGATCGAGGTCGTGCCTGTCAGCGCTTTTTGATGGCAGTGACCGTGAAAGAGGATCGTGCGCGGCGTGCCGTCAAAGTCGAGATTGAGTTTTCCCGCGTCGGCCAGACCCACCAAAAACGCATCGATCGTCTGAGTCGCGGCAGCCACCGCCTCCGAATCCGCGCCCGGAAATAGGCTGCGGTAGTCGTCGATCAGGGCAGATACACAACTCGGCTCGCAGCCGATGATCGGGATTCCGCGCCGGGCATAGGGCGCGAGCATGATCAGGTTGTGGGCGGCCATCGCTCGCGCCTCATCGAGCAAGCCCTTCGAGATTGCGGGGCGGCCACAGCAGCGCTTATCCACCAGCCGAACGCGGAAGCCCGCTGCCTCCAACAGGCGCACCGCTGCCCGTCCGATCGATGGTGTGTTGAAGTTGAGGAAGGTGTCGTCAAATAACACGACTTCGGGGCGATCGGGCGCGCTATGGATGGCGGGCGCGCGATGGTTGAACCAGCGACGAAACGTTTGGCGGGCGAGTGGCGGAAAACTACGCTCTGGCGCGATCCCGATCCGTGCAAAGGCGGCGCGCGCGATTGGCATATTCAGCATGGCGTTGCTGACGGCAGGCATCAAACTGCCGAGCGCATTCAATTCGGCGATGTGGGCGAAAAGCCGCGAACGGAGCGGCGTCCCGTGCGCGTCGTGATAGAGCGCCTGTGTTTCCGCTTTGAGCTTCGCCATATCGACCGACGACGGACACTCCGCTTTGCACGCTTTGCAGCTCAGGCATAGATCGAGGACATCGTGGACGGCCTCGCTGCTGAGACCTTCCGCACCGAGCGCGCCGCTCATCGCCAACCGCAGCATGTTGCCGCGCCCGCGCGTGGAGTCTTTTTCATCGCGTGTCGCTATGAAGCTCGGACACATCGTGCCGCCGCCCGTTTTGCGACACTCGCCGGAGCCGTTGCACTGCTCGACGGACTGCGCGAAACTGCCGTCTTCGTCGTAGTGGAAGCGCGTTGAGATTGGCGCGTAGGGCGTTTGGTAGCGATCGCCACCAAAGCGCATAATGGCCGGATCATCCATTGGCGGCGCATCGAACATTTTGCCGGGATTCATGATGCTGTCGGGATCGAACGCCGCTTTGATCGCCCGGAACGCGCCCACCAGTTCCGCGCCAAACAGCTTTTCGCTGAAGCAGCCGCGCACCAAGCCCTCGCCATGTTCGCCGCTGGTCGTGCCGCCGAACTGCACTACCAGATCAGCGACCGCCTCACCGATTTTGCGATAGTTGCGCAGTCCGGCGTCGGTTTTTAGGTTGATCAGGGGTTTGATGTGCAGACAGCCCGCGCTGGCGTGCGCGTAAATAGCGAAGGTTGTGCCGGCGTCGGTCACGATTTGCGCGACGCGCTCGACGTATTCGGTTAGCCGATCGACGGGCACAGCCGCATCTTCGACAAAATGCGACGGCTTGAAATCGCCCTTGATGCCCATCGTCAGATTCAAGCCCGCCTTGCGCACCGCCCAGACGTTCGCCATCGCCGCCGCTGAGATCGCATCCACGATCGTCGTTTTGATGCGATGCGCGCTCAAATGTGCGCGCAGTTGATCGACTTTGGCAACCAATTCCGCCTCGGAATCGCCGTAGAACTCGACGACGAGCACGACCGCCGGATCGCCTTCGATGAAGGTCAGCAGCCGGGCAAATTCGGGCGTCTCACGCGCGCGATTGAGCATCATCCGATCGATGAGTTCGACGGCGGATGGCTCGACCTCCAAAATAGTGGGCGAAGCGTCGAGTGCCGCGCGCAGCGAATCGAAGTGCAGGATCGCCAGCCGTGTTAGTTTCGGGCGGGGGACGAGGGCAATTTCGGCTTCCAACGTGGTTGCCAGGGTGCCTTCCGTACCGACTAATAACTGCGCCAGATCGATCGCCCGTGGATCGAGCCGATTCAGCCCATAACCCGCGCAGGTGCGCCATGTCTTTGGATAACGTGCCGCGATTGCGTCCTTATGTTTCGACAGCACCTCAGCCACCGCCCGATAGGCAATACCGACTCGATCCTCGCGCTCGGAAAAGTCTGTGCCGTGGGCCGCATCGAGCGTTACGCGCGAGCCATCGCTGAGCACAACATCAAGTGCGCGGACATGATCACTGGTCATGCCATACAGGATCGAGTGTGCGCCGGTCGAATTATTGCCGATCATGCCGCCGAGCGTGGCGCGGCTGGCACTCGCTGGATCGGGGCCGAACATCAGACCGAGCGACGTGAGTTGTTTGTTGAGGTCGGCCAGCACGACGCCCGCCTGGACGCGAACCGTGCGTTCATCGGCGTTAATGCGCGTCACCCGGCGCAGGTAGCGACTGAAATCGAGGACAACTGCTGCGCCAACCGTCTGTCCGGCAAGACTGCTGCCACCGCCACGCGGCAACACGGGAACTCGGTAACTGGCGGCCACTTGGTGCGCGGCGATTACGTCGTCAGCATCGCGCGGAATAACCACGCCCAGCGGCATAATCTGGTAGTTGCTGGCGTCCGTGCTGTACAAATGGCGCGTCGTCTCGTCGAAACGCACATCGCCCTTGACGGCTTTTCGCAGGTCATTGGCGAGATCGGGCCAAGCATTCATGGTTTTGCACCTTGTATCGCCGGATTAATCAGGACTCCGAGTGTCTCGAACCAGAACGGGGTCGTGCCGGGGTTATGCTCGATGGTCATACCCAGTTTGCGCATGACCGACTGCGAGGCCAGATTGGTACGCTCGGTGGTAGCTACGATGCGGCGCGCGTTCAGGGACGTGAAAATAAAGTCGCAAACGGCGTGGCCGGCTTCGGTGGCATAACCGTGCCCTTGCTGCGACTTGAGAATCGCCCAGAATAAGCCGAATTCGGGTGACGTGAATTCGGTGGGCGGCTCGCCGGGCGCGCGATATTTGGGCAACACGCGCCAGGGAATCACCGACGGAACCAACCCAACCGAGCCGATCAGTACGCCCGACTCTTTCAACACGACGGCGCGATCACCATAGGGCGGCTGATAGAGCTTACCGAATTCTTGGTGGCTCAAGCTCGCCCACAGCAAGAATTGGCGACCATCGGCGGGCGTGATCTCATCACCGAAGGCTTCGAGCATCAGGTCGTGACGCGCGGTCAGGTCGTCGAGTGCAAATTCACGGATGGTCAGCCGTTCGGTTTCGATCAGCAAAAGCAAATACCCCTCTATCCCCCGGCCCCTTTCCCCCACGCAGGCGGGGGAAAGGGGAGACAAGACCCTTCAATGATACCCGACAACAAATGAAAACGGGGTGCATGAGCACCCCGTCAATTCTGATTATGCGTTTTTTGGCGGTCGAAAAACTATTCGATGCGCAGTTGAGTCTTGGCGTCGAACAGGTGCATGTTGTCCATATCGAACACGACTTCCGTGCGATGGCCGATGGAGGCGGCGGTACGCGGATCCATGCGCGAAACGAACTGCTTGCCACCTTCTTCGAGGTACACGATCTTCTCGTTGCCCATCTGCTCCACCACGTCGATGTTTGTCTCGATGTGGGCGGTGCTGCGGATTTTGGCGGGCAAAAAGGCGGGGTCGTGGATGTCTTCAGGGCGAATGCCGAAGATCACCTTGCTGCCCAGCGCCGCACGATAGCGCTCCAGACGTTCCGGCGGCACTTCCATGCGGAACTGAGGTGTCTCGACCATCATTTTGCCATCGGCGTCGATCAAGGTGGCGTCGAAAAAGTTCATGGACGGGCTGCCGATGAAACCAGCCACGAAAATGTTGGCGGGCTTCTCGTACAGCGCCTGCGGGGTGTCGATCTGCTGCAATTCACCGACGCTCATCACGGCGATGCGCGTGCCCATCGTCATTGCTTCCACTTGGTCGTGGGTCACATAGATGAAAGTCGTGCCGAGGCGCTGGTGCAGCTTGCTGATGAAGGCGCGCGACTCGACGCGGAGCTTGGCGTCCAGGTTCGAGAGCGGCTCGTCCATCAAGAACACCTGTGGCTCACGCACGATGGCGCGTCCGACTGCGACGCGCTGACGCTGACCGCCCGACAACTGACGCGGCTTGCGATCGAGCATCGGCTCGATGCCCAGATTCTTGGCGACTTCGCGGACGCGATCGTCGATGACCTGTTTGGGGGTCTTGCGCAGACGCAGACCAAAGGCCATGTTGTCATACACGCTCATGTGTGGGTAGAGCGCGTAGCTCTGGAAGACCATCGCAATGTCGCGGTCTTTGGGGGCGACGTTATTGACGACGCGGTCGCCAATCGTGATTTCGCCTTCGCTGATTTCTTCCAAACCCGCCAACATACGCAGGCTGGTGGTCTTGCCGCAGCCCGACGGCCCGACGAAGACGAGGAACTCTTTGTCAGCGACCTCGATATTGAGGTCTTTGACAGCGGTCACATTGGCCGAGTACCGCTTGAAAACGTGTCTAAAACTAACGCTTGCCATGAAAATCCTCCAACTGGCTAAATGGATGCGCGCACTGCTGCGCTTATTTTTTCAGATGCGGCTAATTATGCCATGCCACACAAACTTTGCCACAAGATTGCAAAAACTCGTCTGGCAATCCGAACAAAGCGCGTTGACCTCAACCGCAAGCTATCTAACGGAATCACCGAGAGGCATGTTAGCGGAACTGCGGATTCCACCAAAATCCAGTGTAAGATGAGATATGAGCGCAATCAGGAACGGATGGCAAGTTATGCAGAATCGGCTGATCTTGTTTTTGCGGACATTTCGGATCACATTCTTGTGGGGCGTCGTCGCGGCGGCTGTGGGTGGCGCGATCTATGGCGGACTACTTTATCCGCTCTCATTGCTTCTCGAATCGCCAGATTCGTTGGGAGATGTATTTAACGCAATTTTTATGGATGGATTTTTTGGGGGTTTGTTCGGTATCGCGTTCGGAATTGGTGGCGGCGTGCTGGATGGCTTCCTGATCGCGTCTTTGACCTCCACAATCTTGATCACACCACATCAGTCAGCCCAAAAACGCTGGGCACTGCGCATCGCCAGCGCGGCTATCACCATGTTTGTAACGTGGGTCGGAGTTACCTATTTCGTTAGGGGCCGATACGATTTTTTCTATGTTGGGCTGCCGCTTCTGATCGCGGGCATCGGCGCATGGTGGGTGGCGAATCGCGTGATCGCCGCCGGGCAGGCCAAAGGCAAGCGCAAAAAGAACGACGGTACACTGGTTGAGCCGATTAAGCCACAAATGACCTAGCAATCCGCCAATGCTCATCATGATAAGGGATGATTACCGATGCGCAATCGTTTATCGATCTTTCGGAGTGTGTTTGGCAACACCCTATTGTGGAGTATTTTCGCTGCTACACTAGGCGGAGCGCTCTATGGTGGCGTATTATATCCAATACGCGAGGCTACTTTTACAGACTTGCCTTTTATGTCACTCGTTTTTGTTTTGCCAGGCTTGGTGTTTGGCTCGATTCTGGGCACGCTCTTTGGAATTGCTGGAGGCATAGTGAACGGCGTTTGGCTCGGATCACTTACTGCAACGATCATAATCACCCCCCACCAATCGATACTAAAGCAACTAACATTTTGTACTGCCAGTTTGATTACTATGGCACTTGTCACAGGAATCGGCGTTCATTTCTTTATAATTCCAATCATAACATTTGATCTACTTGGAACCGATTTTGGCTTCTATTATGGATTGCCACTTTTGATTGCTGGAGTCGGCGGCTGGTGGGTGGCGAATCGGGTGATCGCTGCTGGGCAGGTCAAAGGTAAACGCAAAAAGAACGACGGCACGTTAGTTGAGCCGATTGTGGCGCAGGCGCCATCGCAAATTATCCGGTGAGAGGAGAGATCATGAGTAGTCGTCAAGTTGCATTCGTTCGAGCGTTCAGCCTAACGATTTTGTGGGGAGTTTTCACGGGTGCAATCGGTGGCGCGCTTTATGGCGGGGTGCTATCTCCCCTCTATTTTGCTGCGTCGGGTGGCGAGAGCACACCGTTTTTGGCACGGTTGCTGTTGAGTGCGATGGCTGGATCGGTTGTGGGTGTTTTTGGCGCAGTCATCGATGGTATCTTGCTCGGCTGGTTGACCACCACCTACTTGGCCGCGCCGCATCTATCGACGCAAAAACGGTGGGCGCTGCGAGCTGCCAGTGTGTTTGGTGCCATGCTGGCTATCGTGATCTTCCTCATGCAATTTGTGTTTACTCCTTCAGCGTATGTGCCGAATCGCCTGGATGTCGTCTTTGTTTTTGTGTCGTTTATGTCGATGGCTGGGATCGGTGGCTGGATCGCAGCGGAACGGGTGATCGCAGCGGGGCAGATCAAGCGCAAAAAAAACGATGGTACACGGGTAGAAAAGTCGCAATCTGTTGATGTTCAGGAGAGCGATCCCGCCGAACAAACGGTGACTGGTGCAATGTCGGCCACGAAAGCTGCGCGCCGCCAAAATCTTGGATCGTAATCTGGCATAACAAAAAGTCCCTATTGGGTTTGTGAGGATTTTCACGCGCATTAAAGCGGTCTCATGAGAGTCATAAATCGCAATTTAACGAGTGGGATTGGCAGCCGCTTCGCGCGCCTTTAGACTCGCTATTGCGAATCATTCTCAATAAGGAGTCTCGATGTTCAAGTTTACGACTCGCCTCATCCTATTCACGCTATACGTTTTCGCAATGGCGCTTGGCTCAACGATCTCAATCCATGCCGAGCAGACCCCAACACCCACACCACCCGTAGCGGCTTTCACCAATAATAACGTTCGCCAATTGATCGCCATTGGCAAAATGCGCGGCCACCTGATCGCCTCGATCGCCGATTGGGATAATGCGAACTACGATTTGGCGATGCACCATGCGGCAGAAATCTCCACTGAACTGTATTCGATCATTGCGGCTGACCTCAAAAAGGCCGAACTCGATGAGAAGTTTCTGGCGGCGGCGAATGCCTATGCGAAGCTCTCGATGGCGGCGGGCGACAAAAAAGCCGTCCATGATGCCTACGATGCGCTGATCGGTCAACTCGATGACGCGACGACTGCACTCATCCTGTTGGCCGCGCTCGAAGATGTGACCTTTCATTTGAGCGTTGCGCAGGGGCTGCTCACGGGGATGCTCGAAGAATACGGCGAAGGTGTGAGCGGTGGCAAAGTTGTTAACGTCACGGGTTATCAGAACGCCGTTGGGTTCTTGCAGGTTGCCAAGCTGCAATACGCCGCTGCACAGAAGACCTTTTCGGCGGGATTTGCGACGGCGGCCAAAGTTGTGAGCGATCAATATGCGGCGCTCGATAAGCTGCTGCCCGCCGACTTCGCCAAAACCCCCGATAGTCCGCCTGATTCCAGTCTGTTGCAAGCCGCCGTCGATCAGATCAAGACGATCGAAGTTGCCGCGATTCCGATCGATCTAGAGCAGCATCGCAGCGTGCCGGAGATTCTGGCGGCGGCGCGCACGGGATTGCTCGACGCGATCAACGCTTATCAAAGCGGCAATGCCGATGGTGCCTACGAGTTCGCATCGTCAGCATACCTCGATCATTACGAGGGCTTGGAAGTCGATCTGCGCAAAAAGGACAGCACCTTGACCGACACGATCGAAGCGCAGTTCCTCGCTTTCGCCAAGCTGATCAAAGATGGCAAGCCGATCGATGATCTAAAAACATTGTTCAACCAGATCGACACCAATCTGACGCAGGCACAAACACTGCTCACGAGCTGAGATTTTTGGCTCTGGGCGGGCGCGTAGTTGGATGTGCTCGCCCAATTAACCATAATTAGACACGTCTGCGTAAAGAGAAATTCATAGATATTACGCGGAATTTCAGTGTATAATTTCGATAATACGAATTCGGTTAAGTCGATAACGCTACGATAGACGAGGTTTACACTCATGTCGCTTCAAACAAAACTCTTGTCTGCCCTGATTTCACTGGCTTTGATCCCACTGGCTGTGTTCGGTATGATCGCTTACAGCCGCTCGACAACCACGCTCAGCGGCGTGGAGCAAGAAGATTTGCGCGGCGCGGTGGATAGTGTGGATCGCGCATTTACGTTGATCAAGCAAGATATTTTACGCACGATTCCCGATTATTCAAACTGGGACGAACTGCAAAAGCAAATTAGCAGCGATGCTCCCGATCAGAAATTCCTTGACGACAACTTTGGCCTGGATGCTGCCGCTTCGGTGCTTTCGATCCATCATCTGACGACGACCGGAATTTGGAACAAAGCGGGCAAATCGATTTATGGTGTCGGTCAAGTGGACACCATTACAAAGCAGATTCCTGATATTCTGACCGCCGGGAGTGCCATCAGCGATCCGCAAGTAACGTTCACGATCATCGACAAAGAAGTGTATATCATCACCTGGGCACCGATCCTCAACAATGCCGCGCAGGATCCGCAAGGCGTGCTGATGATCGGGCGTCCGCTCAGCAGCGCCGATACCGATCAACTCAAAGCCTTGACTGGGCACGATGTGGCGTTGTATACAGGCAATCAACAGCTCGCCGCGAGCCAGGACCCGAAGGTGACGTTGACCCCTTCGACGCAGGATTTGCAGAGCGCGGCACTCGGTCAGCAGGTGCTCAATCTGAATGATGCGGGCACGGCACTCGGTTATCAGCCGATCAAAGACGCGGGCGGCAAACCGGTCGCCACGATCGTCGTTTGGCAGTCGCGGGCAACGATCAACGCCGCGCAAAGCAGTATCCTCGGCGTGCTGCTGCCGGCTTTTGTGATTATGGCCGTGCTAGCGTTTATCGTGGCCTTTGCCCTGCGCGGATCGATCGCTAAACCGCTGATCGACATCGCACACAGTGCCGACCAAATCGCGGGCGGTGACCTGTCACAGCGCGTGCCCATGCCGAAATCGCACGATGAATTGGAGCGGCTGGCGAAAGCCTTCAACCGAATGGCGGATACCGGTGGCGGACGGGTGGGGGCTTCCGAAGCCGAAAACCTGCGATTGCGCGCTCAGGACGAATATCGTTTGAAGCTGCTGACCGAAGTGACCGAGGCCATCCAAGCGCCCATCTCGGAAATTCAGATGGCCGGACAAACGCTCGACATGGAGATGTACGGTGCGCTCAACGAGCCGCAGCGCGCGTCAGTACAGGCTATTCGCACAGCCATTGGCGCGGAACAAACTATTTTGAACGATTTGCTCGACTATTCCAGGGCACAGCGTCGCCAATTGCAGATTAAGAACGAGGGAGTCGCCCTGGACGCGCTGCTCAGCGAATCGGCTGCAACGGCCAGCAAGCAGTATGCGGGCAAATTCATCGAACTCCAGCAGTCGATTCCGGCGGGTTTACCATCAGTTTCGGCGGATCGGAAGCGTATCCGGCAGGCGCTCGATCTCAGCCTGGATTGGATGTTTGAGTTGATTCCGCCGCGTGGCACGCTGACACTGAGCGCTGCACCCAACGGCAAACAGGTCGAAGTATCGATCGCGGGCAGTGGCAAGAGCCTGTCCGAGGAAGAACAATCGAAACTATTCGATCTGTTTTACTATCCTCGGCACAGCGCGCAGGAAAAGCGTCACAATGCGGCGACGGGCAGCAGCAGTTTGGGGCTGGCGTTCATTCGGGCGTTGCTCGAACAGCAGGGTGGCACGCTCGATATTCGACCTCAGCCGGGCGTCGGCAACACGTTGACGTTGCGCGTGCCAATCGTTGGTGCGGCGGGCGACTGAACCCAAGTCGCCCAGGGCATTTGTGCATAGTTGATTGGGCGAGTCGTCAGGATGCCCCTACAATAACGCATGTTGTAGGGGCATCGGTGTGATTCGTCCCATTGCGATACGAGGTTATTTATGATCCGGTTGGTATTCATCGGATTCGGCACGGTTGCGCGCGGGACGCTCCAAATCTTGCGCGATCGGGCTGAGTTTTTGCGCACAACATATGGTTTTGAGGCGATGGTCGTGGGCGTCGCCACCCGTCGCGGATCCGTGCAAGCGGCGGCAGGACTCGATTTGACCGCGCTGTTGGCGTGTGATTCGCTCGAACAATATCCTGATATGTCCGGCATTGTGCGCGGTGCAAGCATCCCAAATATCGTCGAAAGTGGCGATTACGACGCACTCATCGAGGTGTCGGCCACTGACCTGAGCACAGGCGAGCCAGCTATCACGTCTTGTCGGGCGGCGTTGGAACGTGGCAAGGGCGTGATTACTGCGAATAAGGGACCGGTCGCGCTGGCCTTCCGCGAACTATCCGATTTGGCGCGGAATAACGGCGCATTTTTCGGATATGAGGGAACGGTGATGGGCGGCACGCCTGCGCTGCGGCTGGCGCGAGAAGCGTTGGCAGGCTGCCAGATCACGGCTGTGCGCGGAATTCTGAACGGCACGACCAACTATATGCTGACGCAAATGGAGGCGGGTCAATCCTACGCGGATGCGCTGATTGAAGCCCAACGGTTGGGTTATGCGGAGGCGGATCCACGCGGCGATGTGGATGGTCACGATGCGGCGGGCAAAGTGGCGATTCTGGCAAATGTTGTGCTGGGCGCGGAATTGAAACTTTCTGATGTCGAAACGTCGGGCATTCGTGGAATCAGCGCGGCGGATATGGAAATGGCGCGGGCGGCGGGCGAACGCTGGAAACTGATCGGAAGCGCAGTTCGCAACGTAAAAGATGGCACAATCAGGGCGACGGTGCGCGCCGAACGGCTGCCCCTCAGCGATCCATTGGCGGGCGTCGGCGGTGTCAGCAACGCGATCACCTATCAGACCGATCTGATGGGCGCGATTACGCTGATCGGGGCGGGCGCGGGCGGCGCACAAACGGGCTTTGCCATCCTCTCCGATTTGCTGGAAATGCACCGGGACGCAGGCCGATGATCCCATTCGGGACGCGCCAGTCTATCGATCCAAACCTGCCCATTGTGGCCGCCGAAGGTCATCACACCTGCCGGATGTGTGGCGGCGGCTGTCGCAGTTATGATGTGATGCTAACCGAACGGGAGGCGCATCGGCTCGATCTCGATTTGTGGCGACCGCTGCTGAACGCTGTGCCAGATGATGTGCCGCTTGTGAAGCTGGACGAAGCCACCCGCCAATATACGCTGAGTAAGATTGACGATCGATGCGTTTTCCTCGATACCGACAATCTGTGCATCATCCACAAATCGTCGGGCGCGGCGGCCAAACCGATTGCGTGCCAGTTGTTCCCGCGTCAAGTAGTGGTCGCGCCAGATGGTTTGCATTTGTCGCTCAATGTTGGCTGCCGGCGACTGGTTGAAATGACCGACGCGGACGACCTACCCGATTTTGAGGAAGCACGCCGCCTGCTCGACAGTGTGCAGGCCGTGACGACGATCGGCGATAATGTGCCGTTGACGCCGACGCTGACGATCAGCTATGCGGAATTCACGTCACGCAGCGCGGAACTGCTGACTATACTCGGCTCGCCAGCCGCCGATTGGCCGACAATCTGGCAAAACATGCGTGTCGCGGCAGCGCTGCTGCTCACGATCCCCAACGATGCGCCCGCCGATGGCTTGCCCGGCGTTGCACCATTCGATGCACTGCGCCGCCTGATCGGGATTTCATCGTCGGTGCGTCCGACGCTGATGGCCTTATATTGGCGCACCGAGGGCTGGTTGGGCGCAATCGGCGAGCACGGCCTCAGATTGCCCGCGCTCGACAACTTGGCCGCGCCGCCGGGATTTGTCGCAGTCGTGGCACAGCAATATCTTGACGGCGATCAGGCGGCGCTGCATCGAACGGCGCGTACAGGTTGGGTCGCCCTGTTGATGACGATCATTGGCGGCCTGCACGGTGCTGCATGGCGAATCGAACACGCGGGTGAACGCGCCGATCACGCGCTGAATGAGGCGCTCTCGGACGCGCTCGATCTGACGCTTTCGCCCGCCGGACAATTGGCGTTGACGGAACCGAATCAGATCGCGTTTTTGCGCGCCCTGAGCGAAATTAGCGTGTAATCAAGCCGTGCGCCACCGCGATCGAAACGGCTTCCGTGCGGTTACTGGCGGCCAGCTTTCCAAGAATGGCGCTCACATGAAATTTGACGGTGCGCTCGGTGATATGCAGCACGGCGGCGATTGACTTGTTGGCTGCGCCGCTTGCTAATAAACGCAGCACTTCCAACTCGCGCGGGGTCAACGCTTCGATCGGCGGCGATCCCGGATCGCGGACGTGCTCAATGAGCCGCGTTGTGACCATCGGGTGCAGCAGCGATCCGCCCGCGTTTACCACCCGGATCGCCTCGAAAATCTGGGCGCGAGGCGTGCCTTTCAACAGATAGCCGCGTGCGCCCGCCTGTAATGCGCCAACG
Source organism: Aggregatilineales bacterium (assembly GCA_038230635.1). GTDB lineage: Bacteria > Chloroflexota > Anaerolineae > Aggregatilineales > UBA2796 > JBBRMW01. The sequence goes on from JBBRMW010000061.1 coordinate 23,020, forward strand.
ATTTTATCGTCTGTATCGAAAACGGTGAATACGATGATGTTGGCAGTAGGCAGCGCCGCGCGAATCTGGCGGATGGCTTCCACGCCATCGATGACAGGCATTTCGAGATCGGTCAGAATGACGTCGGGGCGCAGTGCCCGGGCGCGCGCGACAAGCTCCGCACCATCCGCTGCCTCGGCAGCGATCTCGAAATCGGACTGCGTACTCAGAATCGCCACCAAACCATCACGCACGATCGGGTGATCGTCGGCAATCACGATGCGGATGCGCGCGCCCGCGTTCATGTCACAGTTTCCTGCGGAGCGGTATAGCGACGTGCAGGCGCGTTCCTTTGCCCAACGTGCTTGATGATTCCGCCGAACCGCCGAGTAAGCGCGCGCGTTCGCTGATGCCGATCAAGCCAAAGCGATCGGCGGCGATAGTAGCAGGATCGAAGCCGCGACCGTCGTCTTCGATCGTGAGGCTGATCTGATCGGTGGTTGTGATCAATTCAACGGCCAGATGGCTGGCGTGGGCATGGCGCACGACGTTAGCGATGGCTTCCTGCGCGATGCGGTATAAGCCGATCTCGATATTTGGCGGAAGCGGCGGCGGATCGCGGTCGAGTTCGATGTGCGGGACAAGCGACGTTCCAGCGGTCTGAGCCGTGATCAGCGCGGCTAATGCCGTGTGGAGCGTTTGACCGTCAAGCGGCGCCGCGCGCAAATCCATCACGGAACGGCGCGCATCTTCGAGGCTGGCGCGCGTCAGTTCGAGGGTGTGTCCGATGATCGCGGCCACTTTCGCCCGATCTGCGCCTGCTTCGAGCAGGGCATCGGCACTTTCGAGTTGCAGCGCAATACCAGAAATGCTCTGCGCCAGCGTATCGTGAATCTCGCGCGCCAAGCGATTGCGTTCTTCTAGGGCGCCGATTTGGGTCCTCTGCGCGAACAAACGCGCGCGTTCGACCGCGATACTGAGCAGATCGCCGACGGTGTAGAGCAAGCGTAGTTCAGCCGCCGAGAGTTCGCGCCAATCGCCGCTGACGACGTTCAGAATGCCGAGCGGTTTGCCATGCGCATAGAGCGGCACGCTGGCATGAGCGCGCAGGCCATCGGTCCCTTTGACCAAGCCTTTGAGCCGCGTACACTGGATAATATTGATGTTGGCCGCGCCGCTCATTTCGCCGTCTTCGTAGCTTTCACGGCAGTGACACCAACCTTCCATGCGACGCGGCTTTTCGCTGAGGGCAGGCGGGAGATTGAGCACGGCGGCCAAATAGAACTCACCCGTTTGCGCATTGAGCAGCCAAATCCAGCCCGTGTGCAAACCGAATAAATCAACGACGCGACTCAGCGTCGTATCGAGCGCGCGCGTCAAGTCAATCTCGCGGTTGAGCGATTCCGCGATGACGTTCAGGATCGACAATTCGCGGTTGCGCTGACGGAGCGCTTCGGCATCGGTCGCAGTGATTGCGTGGTTCATGATTTAATTATCGCGCTAAGCTGGATCGGGCGCAACAGGTGATCTGCGACCTGATAACAAGGCCTTATTTCATTGATCAACAATGAAAGAGCAATCGATACAGTAACGCTCACGGTATTACTGTGAAATATTGCACGAGCTCAAATGTAAGGTCGTTGCCATACAGCCGATGATAGAGTCAGGAAGTAGACGGAGGCGGCTTAGAATTTGGGTGCATTCAGGGATGGGCGCGAAATAAATGATGAAAGGGAACAGGCGGGCGACCCAGCGTGGTCATAGGCGTGAAGCTAAGGAAGCAAAGCGTTGTTTTCGGTATCGGACGGGCGACCACATAGGGTCATAGGCGTGAAGCTAAGGAAAAGACATAGTAAACTCAAGCAGAGACAAAGCCGAAAGAGGATACTATGTCCGAGTCAGAGTTTACCCAACACAGCGAAAAGATACAGGAATTTCTGGAAATCACGAGCGGGGAGATAGGTCGGCGCAGCGGGTTTGTGCAGCGGGCGTCCAAGCTGAGGC
>JBBRMW010000062.1:0-24536 GCA_038230635.1 Aggregatilineales bacterium
ATGAATTGGCGGGGCTTACCATGCAATCGTATTCCGGTACTTGCTCAAAATAGCCCTGCGCGATGCTTACGTTTGGCAGCCCTGCAAACGCCTTTGAAAACGCGCTGCACAGCGACGGCTGCGGATCGACCAAAATCAGTCTGACGTCTTCTTCGATCATATTGGTGTTCTCCTAAAAAAACAGGCGAACATGATCATGTCCGCCTGTTTTTTTTCAATCGTGTTTGCTGTGCTGTCGGATTTACGAGAACAGACCCTTTGCGGCGAGGGCGGCCCAATCGAAGACCGGCTGCGCGAAAAATGTTCCCAACGCGATCACGCCGAGGCACGAGACTGCCAACGCCCACCGATACGGCGCGCTCACCGGAATCACTTTGTCCTCGTCGGGGCTGCGATCGACGAACATGATCTTGATCACGACCAGATAGTAGTACAGCGCCACGATCGAGTTCAGCACGCCGACGACCGCTAACCACGTCAGGTTCGCATCGACTGCCGCCCGGAACAGGAAGAACTTGCCGACGAATCCGGCTGCGGGTGGAATGCCGCTCAGCGAGAGGAAAGCCACCGTCAGCGCCAGCGTCAGCGGGAGGTTCCGCCGCGACAAGCCTGCAAAATCGGCGATCGTCTCGCTGCCCGTCGCATTCGCAAACAGGATGATCACGCCGAACGCGCCCAGATTGGTCAGCACGTACATGAACATGTAGAAGCCGACGGCAGCCGCGCCCGATCCGGGAACGCTGCCCGATTGCGCCGCGATGCTCGCCACGCCGATCAGTGCATAGCCCGCCTGCGCGATCGACGAGTAAGCCAGCAGCCGCTTGATATTACGCTGCGGCAGTGCCAACAGGTTGCCCGTCGTCATCGTCACGACCGCCAGCACCGCGACCAACTGCACCCAGAAGTGCGTCGTCGGATCACCCTGGAAGGCGATCACGAAGAAGCGCGTCAACAGTGCGAAGCTGGCCGCTTTGCTCGCCACGCTGATAAAAGCAGTGACGGGTGTCGGCGCACCCTCGTACACATCCGGCGTCCAAAAGTGGAACGGTACGGCGCTGATCTTGAAAGCGAAACCAACCGCGATCATCACCAGCGACAACAGGATCGGCAGCGCTGTGGCGGGATTCACGGGTGCTCCCGCTGGCAGCAGTTTGTGCAGCATGTCGCCGATCGCGTACAGGTTCGTCTGGTGCGTGAAGCCGTACAGCAGACTCAGGCCGTAGAGCATGATCGCCGAGGTGAAGGCTCCGAACAGGAAATACTTCATGCCCGCTTCGGATGAACGCAGGTTATTGCGCAAAAACCCGGCCAGAATGTACAGGCTGATCGAGGTCGTTTCGAGCGCGATAAATACCATGATCAGGTCAGCCGCCGCGCTCATGAAACACGCGCCAATGGTGGCGACCACGATCATGGCGAAGAACTCACCTTTGCGCCCGATGCCCGGCGAATCCATGCTGATCAGGCTGGCGATGCCGCCCGCCAGGATCACCATCGTGCGGAACAACTGCGACAGCGTATCGTGCCGGATCATGCCGCCCCACATCAATTGTGAGTTGATGGCGGGCGTCGGCACGAGCACAGTGACCAGCGCAATCGCAAACATCGAGAAGGCGGCCACATAGCCAATCTGACGACGGCGGCTTTCCGGCCAGAATACATCGAGCAGGATGATCGCCACCGCCAGCACAGTCAGCAGAATTTCGGGGGTGACGGCCAGCAAGTTCGCCACGGTATCGGTATTCGGAACCAACGGCATGAGATCAGCCCCCCTTCAATGCGGTTATGACGGGCAAAACGGCGCTTTGGATCATCGTACTCATGATTTGCGGATAGACGCCCACGATCACCAGCACCGATCCCAACAAGACGATCGCCACCTTGTCGAGGTTCGTGATATTGTGAATATCCGGGAAACGCTGAGCGTTGAACGGCCCCGAAAACACCTGCTGGGTGACGCGCAGCACATAGGCCGCCGTCACGATGATGCCCAGCGCCGAGAGTATCGCAATAATCGGGTAGTAGTTGTTGCCACCCGTGACTGGCCCCTGCCACACGCCCGAAAATATCGGGAACTCGGCGATGAACCCGCTCAGGCCGGGCATACCCATCGAGACGAGGCCGCCAAACGCGAACGCCGCCGCCACGAAGGGCATCTTCTGCGCAAAACCGCCCAACGACGGAATATCGCGGGTGTGCGTCTGCTCATACACCAATCCGACGCACGCGAAGAACAGCGCCGTCATCGCGCCGTGACTGAACATTTGCAAGCCCGCCCCGGTCATACCGACCACGCTCATCGACGCAATGCCCATCGCCACCAGCCCCATGTGGCTGACCGATGAGAAGCCGATCACGTACTTGAAATCGCGTTGTCGGAAGGCGATAAACGCGCCGTAGACGACATTCACCAGTGCCAGCAGAATGATCCAGGGCAGATGGACTTTTGCGCCATCCGGCAAAAGCTGCACCCCGATTCGCAGCGCCGCATACGCACCGAGTTTCATCAGCACACCCGCGTGGATCATCGATACCGCCGTCGGTGCGGCGACATGGCCGTCGGGACTCCAGTTGTGGAATGGGAACAAGCCCGCCAATACCGCGAACCCAATAAAGATAAAGGGGAACCAGAAGCGCGCGATCGATACACCGAAGGCACCCGCGATGTCGAACGGTCCCGGCTCACCCGGCTGTGCAGTCTGCGGCGTCGCGTTCGGATTGGAACTATTGGCAGTGGTGGCGGCTTGCTGATTGAAAGCACCCGAATATTCTTTCCAGCGCGAGGCGATTTCCATCTGCGAGAAGTCGAAACTGTAGGCAGCCGCATTTGGATCGTTGAGTGCCGTTCGCAGTTCTGGCAAGCGCTCTGGATGCGTCGGATCGCTGAAGAAGCTGCCCGCGCTGAAATACATCACCAGCACGCCGACCAGCGCCACCACCGAACCGATCAGGATATACAGCGTCAGCTTCATCGCCGCATATTCGCGCCGCTCTACCCAACCCCAACCCGCGATCAGCAGGTACATGGGGAAGATCGCAAACTCGTACCAGAAAAAGAGTAAGAATAAGTCGAGCGAGAGAAACACGCCGTAGACGCCCGCCACCAGCAGCAGGAAAAACGCCATGAACTCGCGCGTGCGATCTTCGATACGCCACGAGATTAGCACCCCGCAGAACGCCGCCAAGCCCGTCAGCAGCAGCATAGGCGCAGTCAAGCCATCAGCGCCGATATGAAAGGTGATACCGAGCGCGGGTATCCAGGGCACTTTGACTTCCTCGATGAACGAGGCCAAGCCAGCCGCAGCCTGCGTCTGCGCGTGCGAGATATTGCTGGTTTGGTTCATTTCCAAAAAGACGAACAACGACAGCAGCAGACACGCTCCCGTAGCGCAGGCCGCGATGATTCGTGCTTCATTCCGTTGTTCTGGCTTGAGCGCTAGCAGAATGACCAATGCTAGTAGAATAGGAATGACGAGAAGGCCTATTAGCATAGCATATCCTTATCCATATAACTCATGACTTCGCAGTGATGCGGCCACTATCATAAAATATTGTCCGGCGCTGAAGCACCAGGCTCAAAACACGTTTCCGCGAACATGTTCTCAGCCTCGTTCTCCAGAGCTTCACCACCGACTCCCCTCTCTGTGTTACGGAGAGGGGGCGGGAGGGTGAGGTTTGTCTACTTCGCGGCGCTGTATGTCACGGAGTACGACAAGCTGTTCTTGGTGTAGTAGTCGTAGACGTGCAGCAGGTAGTTCGTACCCTTGTTCGGCGAAATGCCCAGCACGCCATTATCCAGGTTTGAGCCGCTCAGGCTTGCCCCCGAGTCGAGGCTACCATTATCCGACGCATGATCGATTTCGATCGTAGGCCGATCTTCACCGTCGGTCAGTTCATACTTCACGGTGAACGCGCTATCCGCCGGGAGGATGTAGTAGTCGTCGATTGACGTATTCGCTGTCACATCGGCATGGCTGATCTTGGCGGTGACAGCTTTCCCATCTTCCAACGCCTGCGGGTTGAGGACACGCAGGATATATGATCCCTCGTCCGTGCCTTTCTTACCATCGGTGCGCCCGGCGATGATCGTGTAATCGCCATCGGCGGGAAGCTGCAGGTACACACGGCTGACGTAATTGGTGGGATCGACCAGCACGGTCTTGCCCTGGGTAACGGTGAGTATGCGACCAAACAAGGAATGATCCGCGCCAAAATCCGCAATGTAGCTAATCACCACATTGTCGTCTTTTTTGCCCGTGAACTTATAGCTGACCTGATAGTTCTTGTTGGTCAGCGCACCACGCACGATGTCTCCATACTTGATCGGCGTGACCTGCGCCCCGCCGGTCGTCTGTGCATCGGCAACACCAGCGCTGGCTACTAGGCCAAACGCGGTCGCCGCAACCGTGATAGTCAAGAGAACGGTTTTCAGAATTGACTTCAACATATGCTTTTCCTCATGAAATGAGACGAACGTCAGTCAGTGTACTTAGCCCGCCGCCGTTTGGCAAACGGAGACGGCCCCTCTATCCCCCGCCCCCTTTCCCCCACGCAAGCGGTGGGAAAGGGGAGTCAAACCATCGCCCCGCCTGCGTGGGAGAGGGGTCGGGGTGAGGGGTCTTACCCTCCAAAAATCCGCGCCACCGTGCCGTTGATCACGCCCAAAATCCAGTTCGGATAGATGCCCGTCAGCACGATGATCACGATTAGCGGTGCGATCGCCAGCATTTCGCGCAGCGAGATTTCGAGCCGATAGCCTTGCCACTCCTCGCGGATCGGCCCTTGCAAAATCTGCCGGATCATCTTGAGCGTATACGCTCCGGCGAACAAGATTCCAATCATCGACAGCGCCACGAACAGCGTGTAAATCTGCCCGAGTCCCTGGCCGACGCCCCACGTCCCAGCCATCAGCTGGAACTCGCCCACGAAGTCGCTCAAGCCCGGCAAACCGAGGCTCGCCATGCCGACGAATACGAGCAGCGCGCCAAACGCTGGGGCCAGTCCCCACAACCCGCCAAACTTGCGTAGGTCGGCGGTGCGCGCCTTGCTGACCAACACACCCACCAGCAGGAACATCGCCGCGCTGGTGAGCGTGTGACTGAATGTTTGCAGGATCGCGCCATTGGTCGCCAGCGTCACCGAGCGCACCACGACCGTCGAATCAGCGCCCGCCGCCTTGGTCAGGATCGTGTTATACGCCGCACCGAACGCTGCGATGCCGAGCGCCACAAAGCTCATGTGGCTGAGCGTGCTATAGGCCAGCAAGCGGCGGAAGTCGGTCTGACCGAACGCGCTGAATGCGCCGAACACGATCCCGATTACGGCCAAAAGCGCAAACCAGGGCGCGAGCTTCTGTGCTTCGACCGGGAACAACGGCACAGCTAGTCTCAAAAAGCCAAACGCGCCGATCTTGAACATCAGCATCATGCCTGCCGTCGGCGCTTCAACCATCGCATCCGGCAGCCAGATGTGGAACGGCCACATGGGAGTCTTGATCATGAAAGCCACGCCAAACGCCAGCAGCGCGATCAGCTTGACCGTTTCCAACGACATGCCGAACGGCACCGTGATGGGGGTGCCGCTGACGGTCAGGCCGCGCGTCCAATTCGCCAGCAGCAGCGGAATATCAAACGTGCCAGACAACTGGCCGATCAACTGGATTGCCAACAGCAAGCCGAGCGATCCGCCCATCGCAAACAGGAAATACTTGAACGACGCTTTTTGTCGTCCTTCGCCGCCCCACTGGTTGATCAGGAAGAATGTTGGCACCAGCGTCAGCTCGAAGAAGATGAAGAAAAACAGCATATCCAGCGACACGAACAGCCCCATCAACCCCATTTCGAGCGTCAGGATCAGCGCCATGTGCTCATGCACACGATCCTTGATCTCGTAGCTGATCAGGATTGCCAACGGCGTCACGATGGCCGTCATCAGCACCATCGCCATGCCCAGCCCATCCAGGCCAACATGCCACGATGCGCCGAGCAGCGGGAAGAATGTCGCATAGTGCTCGCACTGGAACACGAAGCCCGATGGATTGACCGCCGGGATCATCGTCGCGGGCAGATTATTCGCCGGACAGCCGCCCGCCTGATAGATAAAGAACGCGAAGATCGCCAGTGCCAACGTCGCCAGTCCGAAACCCAGCGCCACCGTGCGCGCCAGATTGCGGTTATCGCGCGGCAGCAGCATGACGATGCCGCCGCCCAAAAATGGCAGCAAGGCGATTGTGCTCAATAGATCAAGTTGCATGGAAGTTCAATCCCCCCCGCCAGGTTGGACAGTGCGGTTCATGGTGGTAATCACGACGGCTGCGATCGCCACTTCGGCGATCACCACGATCAATACGACCACGGTATTGGTTACGACGAGCAGCGCCAGATTGATGCCGACGATCAGCGCGCCCGTCAGGGCATAGAGCAGGTAGCGCTGGATATGCCCATCTTGCATCCCGCGAGCTTCACGCGCCGCGGCTCCGAGCGCCAACGGGATGCCATCGCCCACGCCATCGATCACGACGCTGTTGAAAGCCCGGAAGATGTTGCCCGTCCAAATGGCGACTGTCACCAGGATGCCCAGTCCGCGTTCGAGCACATTCCGATCGACCCATACGGGCGCGAAAACCTCGCTGAGCCACACCGATGGCCGCACAAAGTAGCTTTGATAAAACTCGTCGACGTAATACTTGTGCTGGATCACAGCATACGCACCCGCGCCGATATATTCCTCGATCGGGTCGGTCGCATCGACCTTGTACGGACGCGCAATATACGCACGATAACCCACCAGCGCACCCGCGATGAACACCCCAAACGAGATCGCCACCGGCCAGATCGAGAACGGCAGCACGGGCGACGGCTCAAGCAGTGTATTGCCCACGAAATGCGCGAACGGCGCATGAATGCCCGGCCAGCCATTGAGCGCTGGACCTAAAATCCAAAAGCCTGGATTGACGCCAACGAAGCCCGCAAACACTGCAAAAAACGCCAGCACGATGAGCGGCGCGGTCAACTGGGCGCTGGTGTTGCGACCTTCGAGCGTACCGTCATTGTGCAGCGCATAGCGCGCGGCTTCGGTACGCGCTTCACCGAGGAATGTGATGGCGATCTGGCGGAACGTATACAATGCCGTCAGGAAAGCCGCGATCACCAGCAAAATCAGCACGAGCAAACCGAGGATGCTGTGCGAGGCGGCGTTCCATGTCTCGGCGAAAATCTCGTCCTTCGACCAGAAACCCGCCGTAATCAGCGGCAGCCCGGCCAGCGACATGCCGCCGATCACGAAAGTAATGGCGGTCACGGGCATTTTGCGCCACAAACCACCCATGTTCCGCATATCCTGCGGATCGACGTGCGTGCTGTGTGCATGGTCGTCGTGACCGTGCTCGTCATGACCGCCGTGCGCGGCGTGCGCCAGATGTTCGCCGTGCTCCATGCCGTGAATGACCGAGCCAGAGCCGAGGAACAACAGCGCTTTGAAAAAAGCGTGCGTGATCAGGTGGAAGGCCGCCGCCGCATACGCCCCGACGCCCAGCGCCGCGATCATGAAGCCAAGTTGGCTGATCGTCGAGTAGGCCAGCACGCGTTTGATGTCATACTGCGTCATGGCGATCGTGGCCGCGAACAGCGCGGTAAACGCTCCGACGACCGCCATCAGCACCATCGGCGCGGTAAAGACGCCCGCTTCGGGATTACCACCCGCCGACAGCAGCGGATACATGCGGATCACCAGATACACGCCTGCGCTGACCATCGTGGCCGCATGGATCATCGCACTGACGGGGGTCGGGCCTTCCATCGCGTCGGGCAGCCACACATGCAGCGGAAACTGCGCCGATTTGCCGATCGTGCCGACCACGATGAAGATTCCGATCAGTCCCGCCGCGCTCAAGCCAAGTAGGCCGCCGACCGCCGGGGTACTGCTCAGCATTTTGAGCGTCTCCGGGCTGTACAGGATCGCGCGGAAATTGAGCGTGCCTGTGCTCGCCCACAGATAGCCAATGCCGATCATGAAGATCACATCGGCCACGCGCGTTGTCATGAAGGCTTTAATGGCCGCTTTGTAGGCGCTTTCTTTTTCGTACCAGAAGCCGATCAACAGGTACGAGCACAGCCCCATCACTTCCCAGCCGATGAACAGCAGCAGCAGGTTATCTGCCACGACCAATGTCAACATCGCGGCGGCGAACAAGCTCAAATAGGCAAAAAAGCGCGTGATGCGTGGATCATGCGCCATATAGCCGATGCTATAGATGAAAATCAACAGGCACGTCAGCGGCACCATGAACAGCAGGATCGTCGTCAGCGGATCGACCAGCACGCCCATGTTGAGCGTACCCGCCGTCGCCCCCGTGCCGCTCGATGCCCACGCGATGGCGCTGTTGAAGACGCCACGCGCGGGCGTACCCAAGTCTCTGTAGCCGATGGCGCGCAGCACTTCGGCGGTCGCCAGCACCCACGAAATCACGATACCCGTCATGGCGATCACCAGCGACAGCGTTTTGTAGCGCCCCGCCACCAGGATGATCAGCACGAAGGCGACCAGCGGCGGAATCGGGATCAGCCAGGGGAGAAAGTTTGCGTCTAACCAGTTCATTGCATCACCCTTTCAGGCTGTCGGCGCTTTCGGCAACGACGGTCTGCCGGGCGCGGTACATCGAGATGATCAGCGCCAAGCCGACCGCAGCTTCCGCCGCCGCCACGACGAACACAAAAGCCGCGAACGCCTGTCCGCTCATACCTACTTTGAAGCCGTTAACGGGGTCGGTGGCGGGCGTATTGAAGCGCCAGAACGCCACCAGATTCAAGTTGACGGCATTCAGCATCAATTCGACGGCCATCAGGATCGACACGGCATTACGCCGCGCCAACGCCCCATACAGGCCGACGCAAAACAGGATCGCCGCGATGATCAAATAAGCGGTCAAGGGAACCATGTCTATTCGTCCTCCCGCGCGATCACAATCGCGCCGATCATCGCACCCGTCAGCAGCAGCGACGCCAACTCGAACGGCAGCGCGAACTGCGCCGGATCGACCAGCGCCGCCCCGAACACCGTCACCGTCTTATCCGACAGCGAGGCAATCGGCTCGCGTGCGATCAACGGATGATCGCCCGTGCCCGCCTGTGCCAACACCAGCGCGATCACAAAAAACGCGATTGCCGCAACAATCGCGCCCACCCACCACTGCTTGTTGAGCGTCTCCGTGATGCCCATCATACGCCGCGTGAGCATGATCGCAAATATGATCAAAATCACGATTGCGCCCATGTACACGAGCACCTGCACCGCCGCCAAAAATGGCGCGGCCAACATCACGAATAACCCGGCGATGCCAAACAAGCTGACCAGCAGCCACAGCGCCGAGTGGAATAGATTCCGATCAATCACAACGGCCAGCGCGCCACCCACGCATAACAACGTGAGCACGCCAAACGCCAACCACTGTATCCAGTCTACCGATCCCATAAGTTCAAGCTCCCTCGTATCGGGTTCAATGCAAAATCACCCCTCAACCCCTGTCCCCTCCGACTCCCCCTCGCCGTGAGTACGGAAAGGGGGCTGGGGGGTGAGGTAAATCTTTCAGTCGCCAATCGCCGCTTCGTGCATCATCGCCGGAGCGACGGGCGCGCGCCGCGCGGTCGCCGAATCTTCGACCTGCTGCCGCTCTTTGCGGATGCGCGATTGGTAGTAGCGCGCCACGACGACGATCACGAGCAGATTGGCCGCCAGCAAAACGATCGCGCGCGGCAGATCGGCCACGAAATCCGGCCCGAAGAACTGGTACACTGCCCCAGTGAACCCGCCGTTCGCAATCGCCGCATTCACACTGTCGTACTGCGGCACAATCAGCTTCTGGATGAAGCCCACGATCAGAATATTCACCAGGGACAGCGGCACCAGGAACTTCCAGTTGAAGTTCATCATCTGGTCGATGCGCACGCGCGGTACGGTGAAGCGCACCAGCATCAGGAACAGATACACGAACATTGACTTCGAGAAAAAGTACACGAAGCCCAGGATCGATCCACCCAGGTTCGCCTGATCCGCGCCGGGGCCGTTCCAACCGCCCAGGAACAGGATCGTCATGAGCGCGCACGCCGTATACGAGTGGATGAACTCCGCCGCCTGGAACATGCCGAACTTCATGCCCGAATATTCGACGTTGTAACCCGCCACCAGTTCGGACTCGGCTTCAATCATGTCGAACGGCGAGCGTCCGGTCTCGGCCAGATTGCTGACGAAGAAAATGATCGCGCTGATCGGCACGATGAAAATGAACCAGAAGTGCTGTCCTGACACGATGCCTTCCATGCTCATCGTCCCAGCCAGCATGACGGGTATGAGCACCGAGAGGATCATCGGCACTTCATAGCTGACGAGCGCCGCGACCGCTCGCAGCGCGCCCAGCAGCGCATATTTATTGTTGCTCGACCAACCCGCCAGCAGCACAGCCAGTGTACCCAGCGAGGCGACCGAGATAAAGTACAGCGCGCCGACGTTCAGATCGGAGCCGATCAACTGCTTGCTGAACGGCATCACCGCCCAGATCAGCAGCACTGCGCCCACCGCCAGCAGCGGCGCAATGTTATACACGAACTTGTCCGCGCCTTCGGGCGTGATGTCTTCTTTGGTGATCATCTTGATCAAATCAGGCACGACCTGCAACAAGCCCATCGGCCCCACACGGTTCGGCCCCATGCGATCCTGGATACGTGCCGAAAACTTGCGCTCCATCCACAATCCGAGCAGTGCGAACCATGTCAATGCAAAGGTGGCGACGGCGACCACCCCCAACAGCGACGCCAGGAATAAGGCGAGCTTTGGGTCCCAACCTTGACTTATCAAAAATTCAGTCATGCCGTGTTACCTCTCTTCTGTGGCGGTTAAAAGGATTGCAGGTGATCACGTCCACTCCAACGCGCCTTTGCGCCACGCATAGACCAGCGCGACCGCCAACAGGCCGATGAAAAGCGCCATTTCCAAAAAGGCGTAGAAGCCCAGTTGATTGTAGGCCGCCGCCCACGGGAACAAAAACACCGATTCAATGTCGAATACGACAAAAATCAGCGCGTACAAATAATACTGCACCTTGAACTGCACCCACGCATCGCCGACCGTCTCGATCCCGCACTCGTAGGTCTCGCGCTTGAGACGATTGGCGCGCTTGGGCTGCACCACCTGCGCGATCAAAATCGGGGTTGCTGGCAATGCCCAGGCGATTGAGAAGAATATGCCGATGAACAGCCACTCATTGACCTGCATCGAGTCTGCGCTCCTTCGATCGCTCTGTGCGGGCGATCTGCATTTGTGATAAACGTCGCATAGTCCTGCCCCACAGTCTAACGCGCATCTTCATAATTCGGCAACCCGAATCGCGCAGCAAATCAAAGTTTGCGCTTTCGTCATGTCTCACCAACCATCATTTAACTTGTACGTGGGGCAGATCACCCACGAATCCGGCTCAACACCGGATCGCTCGCGCTGATTGTAGCACATCCGCAACCGAATCCAAACGCACTGAGAGTGCGACACTGGGCGCATTTGACTTTTTGAATATCTGAATTCCCAGCCGGATACCTTCATGCGTTGTTCTGTTATCCGGGCTGACGTTTAAGGTCAAGGTGTACGCGACTGAAACTTCGTTTGGCGGCGTATCTTTGCCAGCTAACCAGTGTTACCACCGATGTTGAAAACTCAATCGGGCATGATCTTGCCTGATCAGCGAGTTGAGTCCAGTGTAAAATCTCAGTTCTAGAGGCAGGAAAATGCGTATTCTCATTCTCGGTGGTGACGGCTATCTCGGTTGGCCGCAAGCGTTGTATTTGTCCAAGCAGGGTCACGAAGTCGCCGTTTACGATAACTTTATGCGTCGGCATTTCGATCTGGAATATGGTTACGACAGCCTGTCGCCCATCCAAACGCTGCACAAGCGTGTTGACGCCTGGAAAAGCGTGACAGGTAAAGACATTCAGGTGTATGTGGGTGATTGCCTGGATTACGACAAACTCTCCGCGTGCTTCCAAGAGTTTGCGCCCGAAGCAGTGGTTCACTTCGCGGAACAACGTACCGCGCCGTATTCGATGATCGATCGCCAGCACGCGGTTTTCACGCAGTATAACAACGTGATCGGCACACTCAACGTGCTGTACGCGATCAAGGAATTTGCGCCCGACAGCCACTTGGTCAAGCTCGGTACCATGGGTGAGTACGGCACGCCAAATATCGACATCGAAGAAGGCTTCATCGAGATCACCCATAAGGGGCGGACCGATATTCTGCCCTTCCCCAAGCAGCCCGGCTCGTTCTATCACCTCAGCAAGGTACACGATTCGCATAACATTATGTTCTGCTGTCGGGTATGGGGCATCCGTGCGACCGATCTCAACCAGGGTATCGTGTACGGTCAGGATACCGCTGAAACTCTGCTTGATGACGCACTGGCGACGCGCTTCGACTATGATCAGATTTACGGCACTGCCCTTAATCGGTTCTGTTCGCAAGCAGCCATCGAGCGCCCGCTGACCGTCTACGGTGAAGGCGGCCAGACACGCGGCTATATCAATGTCAAGGACACGGTACGCTGCATCGAACTGGCGATCCTCAATCCGGCAAAGGTCGGCGAGTTCCGCGTGTTCAACCAGATCACCGAGCAGTTCACGCTCAACGAACTGGCCGAAAAGGTCGTCCGTGTCGGTACGAGCCTGGGGCTGCACGTCACGATCGATCATATCGAGAATCCGCGTGTGGAGAAGGAAGCACACTACTTCAACGTGATCCATACGCATTTGCCCAGCCTCGGCTTGCAACCGCACTTGCTCGATGATGCCGAAGTCGCCACCATGATCACGCTGGCAATGCAGCACCGCGATCGCATCGACGAGCGGCTAATTCTCCCGACGGTCAAATGGCGCAACATCGCCAACCCGGAACTGCAAATCGATAAGACGGGCAGCCCGGCCTAAATCGACTCAAACATCTTCCGTCTTACCCTCCGTCCGCTCTTGTTAATCACAATAGCTAGGCGGAGGGTGAGACTTTGTAATGTCAGGTGAATTGTTATGCGCGTTGCCGTATTCACAGAAACCTTCTTGCCCAAGATTGATGGCATCGTGACGGTTGTCTGCCTGATGCTCGATAGTCTTGCGCGGCGTGGTATCGAGTCGGTGATCGTAGCCGCCGATCAGGGCATTGCGCGCTATGCCAACACAGAAGTAATCGGGGTGCCAGGTTTTCCGTGCCCGCCCTATCCCGAACTCAAATTGGGCATCCCTACCCTGCGCAGCTATCGTCAGGTCAAAGCCTTCAAACCCGATTTGATGCACTACATTCACCCGACGCTGATTGGCACGGGCGGTCTCGTCATGGGCAAGCGTTTGAAAGTGCCCCTGCTGACCTCTTTTCACATTGATCTGGTCAAGACAGCACAGTTTTTGGGCTATGGCTATATGGGGCCGCTGCTATGGTGGTATATGCGACGCAATTTCAACGTCGCCGATTACAGCCTTGCCCCGTCGAAAGCCATGCAAACGCTGATGGTGGAGAATGGAATCCGTAATGTTGGGTTGTGGCGGCGCGGCGTGGACATTGAAAAATTCGATCCGGCTTTCCGCAGCGCCGAAATGCGCGATCGGCTCAGTGATGGTCATCCCGATGAACCGATATTGCTGTACGTGGGGCGGCTCTCGCCGGAAAAACAAATCGAGCAATTGAAGTCGGTGCTCGATCAGGTGCCGGGTGTGCGGCTCGCCATCGTTGGTGATGGGCCGCATCGTGCCGCGCTCGAAGCGCATTTTGCCGGAACGCCGACGCAGTTCTTGGGTTACATGACGGGCACACCGCTTTCGGAAGCGTATGCCAGCGCTGATATATTTACGTTCACCTCGGCTTCGGAGACGTTTGGCCTCGTCGTCGTAGAAGCAATGGCGGCGGGGTTGCCTGTGGTGGCGTCACGAGTGGGTGGTGTGATGGATGTCGTTCAGCCAGGTGTTAACGGCTACAGCTTTACGATCGACGATATTCCCGGCCTGATCGAAGGCGTGCGTCAGATCGTAGCGACGCCGGGTGCGCGCGAGCGGATGGGGCGGGCGGGACGCGCTTTCGCCGAAACGCAAACATGGCCGTCAATCATGGACGAGATGATCGACTGCTGCTATATGCCGCTGTTAGAAGGCAAGCGCCCTACGATTTGAGAAGATAATTAGAGCCGATCGCCATTTTCGGGGCGAAATCGGTTACACTCTTGCTATTGTAGAGACTCAATACACCGGACTGTGACAATCGTCCGAGCAGGAGTGGCGCTATGACACGGTTGTGGTCGCACGTCCAAATTTCACGCATTGCCGTGAGCTTCATCGTTGCCGTCCTGATTATTGCGATGTCTCTCATCGGCGTCATCCCTACATCTCGCGTAAAAGCCGCAGCGATCTGGTACGTTCGCGCTGCGGCCAGCGGCACCAACAATTGCAGCCTGCCCGCGCTGGCTTGCCCCTCCATTAACCAAGCGTTGGGTGCGGCTATGTCCGGCGACACGATCGAAATTACGGGTGACACTTTCACCGCTGCGAGTGGTGCTGAAGTCGTGAGCGTGAACAAATACATCACACTGTCTGGCGGCTGGGATTCCACATTCAGCGTACAGACGGGCGTTTCGACGATCGATGGTCAAGGCGTGCGACGGGGCATCACAGTCATTACAGGTCCGCTGTTTCTCAATCATTTTCTCATCATGAATGGGAGTGCCTCGAACGGCGGCGGAATGCTTAGCAACGATAACGTTTTGATTCGCTATACAACTTTCTATGGGAATGTGGCAAGTTTAAGCGGCGGTGGTTTACAAATTAACCCTTCCGGTGGCGCGACGATCGCCAATTCGACGTTCGTGGGCAATCAAGCCGGACTAGTTAGTGGACACGGTGGTGCGATCGATGTGGGCGCGGGATCGAGCTTCAGTTTGTACAGTGTTACGATTGGGGAGAATCGTGCGGCGACGGGCGGCGGAATTTATCAGGGATCAGGCAGTGCTATTGGCCTTACCGACACGCTGATCGCTGGCAACACGGACGGCAGTGCTGCGCCCAGCGATTGTTTTGGCACGTTCACCTCCAATGGGTATAACCTGATTGGCAGCGTGAGTCCGTGTACGCTCGTCGGCGGCACGGGCGATCAAACTGGCACAGACGCCAATCCGCTCGATCCGCAAGTTGGCGTCTATGCAAACGGCATCCTGCCGCTGCGCGCGGATAGTCCCGCCATTGATGCAGGCAATCCGAACGGATGCTTCGATCAAGGCAACCAACCGCTCACGACTGATCAACGCGGTCAGGTGCGCGTCGGACGCTGCGATATTGGGGCGTATGAGAGTTCCGTACCCTACGCGACGGCAACCGCCACATCGACGGCAACCGCCACATCGACAGAGACAGCGACACCCACAGAGACGGCAACGACAACCCCGACGGTGCCGGGCTTCACGCCCAGTGCCACCTCTACACCAACAATAACGACCAGCCCCACAAGCACCTTGACCACGACCGTCACCATAACACCGACGGCCACACTCACCACCACGCCAACAGTCACGGTCAGTTCCACCGCCACGCGCGCTTACTCGCCCGAAACGATCGGTGTGTATTCGCCCAGCACAGGTACGTTTTATCTGCGCAACAGCAATACAAGCGGTTATGCCGATATGACGATCCATTTCGGCAACGCGAACAGCTACCCGGCCCCAGGCGATTGGACGGGCAAAGGCTACGATAGTATCGGCATTTATGACACCGCTTATGGCGTATTTTCGCTGCGGAACACCAATACGCCGGGTGCGCCCGAACTTGTGTTGACACTGGGTCGCGCGGGCGATCGTCCGATGGTTGGGCGTTGGTCCATCAGCGCGACGCATGATGGCGTCGGCGTCTTTCGTCCGACGAACGGCCTGATATATCTGAAAAATCAGCTATTTACAGGTTATGCCGATCGCGTGATGGTACTCGGTGTCCCCGGCGATATACCCGTCGTGGGCGATTGGACGGGTGAAGGGTATGAGAGTCCCGGCGTGTATCGTCCGCATTTGGCCGTGTTCTATCTCTCAGATAAGGTTTGCAACTGCACGGTATATGCCGATCACATGCTGACCTTTGGCCCGCCAAATCGTCGCCCCGTCGCGGGCGATTGGCTGGGCAGCGGACGCAGCGGTATTGGCATTTTCGATCCCCTGGCGCTTCGGTTCTATCTGAAAAACAATCTTGTGACCGGTTTCGCCGACACCGTGCTGACTTATGGCGTCTCCGATGGGCTGCCGATGGCGGGCGTTTGGCGCAGCGCGGGCGCGCATTTATCAAATTACAGCCCACCTATCATTGAATGGCGCGTGACGCCTTCGATCACGGCGACAAACTTGCCGTTAGCCGCTGATGGATGACGACCCATCGGAGGACCTACCTGGAACATGCGCCAAAGCGCGAAAGAGCGGCGGCTGCCAGATCAGCGATCCATCAGGTGCCGCGAACGGCCTAAGTTGTTCGGTTAGCATCTGAATGAGTGCGGTTTGCGTCGCATCTTCTAGCGCGTATTTCAGCGATTTCGCCAACGGCCAAGCCAGCTTATATTCAATGAATGCCGCGACGCTATCGGCGCGAACCGCCGTTGGTGCTGACTCGCTCACGCTGATCTGATCAAAGCCCAGCCGCATGAGCATCTCACGATAATCGTCCGCATCTTGGAGGGCGTCTTCCCAATGCGTGTCGAGGCTGTGCGTCGCGGCGAACGTGTCTATCTGCTCAGTGGATAGTTGGTCGCCGATAAAGGCCGCGAACCCTGCATCGAACGCCGCCGAAAGCGCGTCTCTGGCCGCCCACTCCTGAATAGCGAGCCAGCCGCCCGCCCGCAACAAGTGCCGACAGTTTCGCAATGATCGGCGCGGATCGGTCGTGTTCAAGCCAAACGAGGCGGTGATCAGATCGAATGATTGCGGAGCAAATGGCGGCGCATGAATATCAGCGCTGACAAAATGGAGGGTAGGGATTGACGGGAGGCGCTGCGCAATTGCGATCATTTCCGGCGCGAGATCGATCCCGCTGACGTGTGCGAGGCGTGGCGCTAAACGGCGCGCGACGATCCCACTTCCCGTACCGAGGTCAAGCGCACATCCACGCACGATTCCATCGGGCATCGACTCCGCAAAGGCGCGCGCCAGTGGATCGGTGAGGGGTGCGATCGTGTTTTCATACGAGGGTGCAACCGCATCGTACAGCCGTCGCACGCGATTTTGATCGAGCATGGAAAGGCGATCCGCCCTGTCTATAAACACAATACGCCCGATGAAGAAATCTCCATCGGGCGTATTGGTCCGGATAATACCGAGATTAGAGCTGGCTGACGATGTTCGAGAAAATGTTGCCGATGACCGGTCCGAGCAGAGCCAGGATAACGATAACCACAACGGCCACCAAAACCAGAATCAGGGCGTATTCAACGAGACCCTGACCTTCCTCACGAGGCATGTAAAGCATGTTTTGCGTTCCTCCTTCCCTCGAAGATAAATACAGGATAGCACACATTGCTTGACAGTTCAACAGGTGCTACCCATTTTCGTATATCAAAACTATAAAGGTTTTTCAGGTTTTCTTGAGGTAGCACAATATTCCACCCAGTTTGTGGGGCGTCGCAGCTTTGATCAGACCCAGTTTTTGGCGCACATCAGCCTCCGTCGGCTCGATAGCCAGCGGGCGCAGCCGTTTGAGCACGGGCAGCATATCGCTCAGTTCCTTCGCCACGTCGGGCGTCGCGCCGAAAAAGCCGATTTTGAGCACATAGTGATGTTGGAGCGCCCGATACAACGCCGCCTTGGTAGCTTGTCCCAATGTTTTGACGAACGACATGTCGACGAAGACCAACACCGGCCCGCCCGCCTTCTCATCAAGATGGCGTTTCAAGTCAAGATTCAATGCCTGCCCGTTAACCGTACCGTCCAGCCGAACCGTCAGCACCCCATCGTACTGAGAAAACGTGTGAGACATGGCAGATTTCCTCCTTATTGAGCATGATTTACAATGCCGTTTTCGGATAAATGACGAGACAGACGAAACTTAGAAATCAACCATAGGCGGCATTGTAACCGCCTCGGAAGCACGCTCTAATAGGATATTGGTCACGCTTTTTTCGTGAGAACCCCACTAGAAGCCTGGAAAGAAGCCTACTAATCCATGATCAAACGCCTCTTGATTGCGTATGCCCACCCCGACGACGAATCGTTCGGCTTGGGTTCGACGATCGCCAAATATCACGCCGACGGAGTCGAGATCACGCTGATCTGTGCGACCAACGGCGACGTGGGCACGGTCGCGCCGGAACGTTTGGCGGGCTACGAGTCGATCGCGGCGCTGCGCTTGGCCGAACTGAATTGCGCGGCGGAAGTGCTCGGCTTCAAAGAGGTGATCACCATCGGCTATCGAGACAGCGGCATGATGGACAGCGCCGACAACGCTGATCCGCGAAGTTTGTGGCAAGCGCCGCTCGCCGAAGTGACGGATCGAATCGTAGAGGTGATGCGTCGGGCGAAGCCACAGGTCGTCATCACCTTCGATCCTTACGGCGCTTACGGCCATCCCGATCACATCAAAATCCATCGGGCGACGCTCGCCGCGTTCGAGCAAGTACGTGCCGATGGATCGGACGTACCACAAAAACTCTACTATATGGCGCTACCACGTACCTTGCTGCGATTTGGAGTGAATTTGATTCGGCTGACGGGACGCGATCCGCGTCGCATGGGGACAAACAAAGATATGGATTTTGCCGCGGTGGCTGAGGCCGCACTGCCGTTCCATGCTTGTATCAACGTGGCCGATTACTATGAAATCGGGCGACGGGCGGCGGCCTGTCATGCCAGTCAATCTAGCCCCGATTCGACGATTCCGGGTGCGCGCTTCGTGATGCGACGTTTTGCCGCCACCGCGTCGTTTACGCGCGCCTTTCCGATTGCGGTGGATGGTGAACCACTCGAAAGGGACTTGTTCGCGGGTACCACGTAGCCGAACGGACTCTTGTAGGGACGGCGCACACTGCATCTGCCGTCCGATTTGACTCCCCACCCCGTGAGGACGGAGTGGGGGACGGTCAACGAAGGCTTAAGGTGTCGCCGTTGGCTGCGGCAGGGTCGGGTCATTGGCCGCGTTGGCCGGAGGCAGCAGCGTGAACAACGCCCCGTCGCTGCGCCCGTAGACCTCCGGGAAATACGTCTCCTGCGCGGTCGTCGGAATCACATGATACACGCCCGCCAAGCCGCCACGTATCACGTAAGTGTACTCATAGGTGCCAGCGGGTAGATATTCCGCCGCCAACACTGTCTCCTGATCCTTGAACTGTGTATCGCCGAACCACCACCAGCCCCAGCCATTGCCGAACGGGTCTTTGTAGTCGATCTGCGGCTGCGTGCCGACAGTCGCCGACGTCGCCAGATTGGGGTTGACCGATTCGCTGCCTGCCGGGATCGGGTCGGTGATAACCAGATAGCGCAGGTCGTGGCCGACGACGATCGTCAGGTGGACGCGGATGTTGTCGCCGACGTGCGCGGACGTAATCGGCGCGTTGGAGCGATCGCTCACCAAACTGTAGGCACGGGTGATCGTGAGTCCGCGACTGAGTGCTTTTACCTGATCGGCAGCTTGGTAGGCGGTCAGGTGCGCGGTGTAGTACAGTGCGCCCTCGCCTGCTGTGCGCGAGATGGTCAGTTTATTCGTGCCGTCTTTTTGCAGATCGGCGACGGCCACGCTGAGCAGGATCGCTTTTTGCACGTCGGCAGCGGTGATCGCTTGGTTAGCGACGAGCGGCTTGGCGTTGATAAGCACATTGAAGCTGTAGTTCGGATTCAGTTCGCCGCTGCTGACCATCCAGTTGCTCAGCGCCATGACCGACCAGGCTGTCTCTTGGAAGGTTGACCACGCATCGCCGCGACGCGCCACCATCAGCCAGCGCACGACGTTCGGGATGACCGGATTGGCGGGCTGCGTCTGCACGAGCGCCTGCAGCACGATGGCGGTGGTGCGTGTATCGGTATTCCAGTTCCAGTAATCGATGAAGCTCTCCTGCCAGTGCTGCCCCGTTGCGCTGATGATCGCGCTATTTTGCAAGTCGGAGATCAATGGATCGATATGCGCCTTATCGTTCGGATTCAGGATGTTGAAGGTCATGAGCAGATAGGCGCGCGCAAAAAGCGAGATGTTCGTGCGCAAGTTGAATAGGCTCACAGTGCGGCTGACGTTGCCCGCACCCACCTTCGCCAGCGCATACAAGATGAACGATTGGCGGTTGCGCTCCCAAATGTCGGTTCTTGCGGTCGTATCTTTCAAATCCCGCTGGAGATAGCCGACCGCCTGCGTGAGCACGTTCGCATTGACCGTGTACCCCGCCGCCTTCGCCTCGGTCAGCCCGATCACGGCGTAGGCGGTGACAAGCGTGCTGCTCTTGTCGCCTGCCGACCAACCCCAACCGCCATCGACGTGCTGCTGGTTGTACAGCCGTTCCAAGCCGATCGTGATGGCGTCATCGAGCTGCGCTTTGAGCTTCGGGGCTATCACTTTCAGGCCGCTGAGCGCGCGATAGGTGACGATATTCGGCAAGAAACGACTGATCGTCGTCTCGGTGCTGTCATAGGGTTCGTTGGCGGAGGCGTTGAGCGCGTTCGTGGTAGCAGCAGCCAGCGACGGATCGATGCGCACCGCCAGCAATCCCTGGTTGGTATTCACACCCGGCGGCAAGAGGATGCCCTCGGTCAGCGAGTCGCCGTTTTTGCCGATCACGCCCGCCGCCGCCACTGTTTCCGGCACAATGTACTGGTAGACTGGCAGCGTCTTGGCATCACCTTGACCAACGGCGGATTTGGCCGCGTCGGTAAACTTATTATCGGTTGTATTGGCGGTGAATGTCACATCGACGGCTGTTGCGTCCTGGATCGTCACCGGCCAATCGACGCGCGCGCGTCCGCCCGCCGGGACAGTGATCGTGGTTGTATCGGGTGCGCCAAGTGTCACGCCCTTTACGGCAATCTTGACGGTGACGGCTTGCTCCGCACCCGTGTTGTTATTGACGATCGCAGCCAGCGTCGATTGATCGCCCGTCACGAAGAAGCGCGGCGTGATCGGACGGATCAAAAGCGGCTTGGTGCTAATCAGGTCGAAGGTGGTCTGGCCGACGAGCGTGGTATTGGTCGTGCCCGTTGGGAGCGTCACGGCACGCGCGTCGAGTCGCCATGTCGTCAGTTGATCGGGCAGCGTGACCTTGACGGTCGCGTCGCCATTGTCGTCGGTGGTGACGGCAGGCGACCACAAGGGCGTGTCTAGGAACAACTGGCGCACCTGGAAGATACCGCCCTCCGGACCGCCGCCACCACCGCCCTTGACCGTGTTCAAAATCTCCTGCGTCTGCTGATCGACGCTGATCGTCATGGTTGAAGCGGTCACGATGTTGAGCGCCTGCGGATTGTAGAAGTGCTGCATGATCGGCGTGCTGGTATCGGGCAGCAGCGAGAGCACCGCCAGATCGGTTAGCCCGACGCCCACTTCGGCCTTGACGGGTATGCCCGCGAAATCGGTCACATGCAGCTTATAGGTCACATCGTCGCGCGGTCCGGCGTGATCTTTATCGGGTTTCACATCGATATTCAGCTTGAGCTGATCGGCGTTTACCGTGATCTGGGCGAGTCCCATGCGGAAGGCCGCGACCGGATTCTTGGCATCGACGCCCTTCACGATCATCACGCTGACATAGGCATTCGGCGCGAAACTGGCATCGATCGGCAGCTTGTAGACCGTGCTGTTGTTGGGCAGCGCGATCACTTCGCTCTTCATAATGCCGCCGCGCTCGACCGTGACCCAGGCCGTCGCCGCGCCCTGGAACGGCGATGCGATCAGGATCGAGGCCGTGTCGCCGATTTTGTAGTTGGTTTTGTCGGTCTTGAGGTCGATCGTAAAGCTGTTACGCTGGCGCCAGGGCACATACTCCGGCCCAGCCACATACACGAACGTCGAACTGGTGATCGTGTTCCCGCGCGAGTCTTTTGCTTCGACGTAGATTTTGTAGTCACCGCCGCGTGGCGCCGTAAACGTGTAAACGCCCTTGCCATCCGCATCGGTTTGCAGGGTTTTGCTGTCGATCGGATTTTCTTTTACGTCGTAAGTCCAGACCGTTTGCCCGCTGGCCGGATCGACCTGCTGGACACTGTGCCACTCGCGTTCGACGGCGCGCACAGTGAGGGTTGTATTGGGCAGCGGCTTGCTTGCCAGATCGACTGCAATCACATCGATCTTACTAGGCGCGCCCGCCGCCGTCACGTAATCTTCGGGTGTCGCGCCAACGTAAAACTCGCCCGCATGGACGGTGATCGGGATGCGCCCCGCTACCACTTGTCCTGACTCATCGGTGACTTGCGCCTCGATCGTAATCGTCTGGCTGTTGTGGGCTTTGCCCAATTCGGCAGGCAGCTCGATTACGAATTTTCCATCGGCATCGGTCTTGCCCGCACCTTCGGCGATCGGTGAACCATTCGGCGAAAAGACTTCAGAGGGTCCCGCATCCTCATTGAAATCGTAGAAGCTGTAGCTCCCCGATCCACTGTAGTTGAAGAAGTAGTCTTCGGCTTGTGCCGTCCATGTGAGTCCCACGTTGTTGACCGCGCCGCCGAAAAAGAAGCGGCTGTCCACCGTCACCCGAATCTTATCGCCGACGATCACCTGATCTTTGACGGCGTTCAAGTTGACCTGGAACTCTGGCGTGCGGTATTCGGCCACACTGAACGCGCGCGAAAATTCGTGATGCGGTTCGTTTTCCTTCGGCGGATTGTTCGGATCGTCGGACGAGGCTTCGATCCGATAATAGCCAAGCGCGGCCTGAGCATCCAGCGTGAATTTTCCGCTGAAGGTGCCGAAGCTGGTCAGCGGGGCGTCGGTCTGATAGATGACCTCGTTCCGATCGTCATAGACTTTGATCGGCACGCTCTTGCGATTCATCGCGGCATACTGCACGTCGTTCTTGGAGCGCAGCACGCCCCGGAAAAAGACAGGCTGCCCCGGCTTGTACAACGAGCGATCGGAGTACAGGTAGATCGTCGTGTTTTGGATTTCATAATCGCTGGACAAGTTGAAATTGTAGGATTCCAACCCGCGCGCCCAATTGTTCGTGCCGATCCCGAAATGCGTGCCATCATCGAGCACGGCAAATAGGTTGTTTTCATACAGATTGCCCAGCGCAGGGTAGGTGATTGTCGCTATGCCGTGCGCATCGGTGGTGGTCGTTTGGATCGCTTGGGTGCTCGTGACAAAGCGAATGCCGACGTTGGGGATCGGCTGACCGCTTTGCAAATCCGTGACCCACGCGCTCGCACTGGTCGCGCCCATCTTGAGCGTGATGTTAGCCGTCGCCACGATCATCACATGATTGAGCGCTTGATCGCCGCCGAGTTCGGGCGCGGAAACCGTCAGGTAATATACGCCCGGTTTGAGCGCTGGCCCGCTGCCTGTCGCCGCACCGATCGCCGAGGCATCTGGTGTAGCAGGTACGGACGGGTTGACTGTGCCGGGGGCAGCGCCGACAAAGTAGTGCTTCGCGTCGCCTTCCGCCGCCCAGCCGCTGACATCTTTCGTCTTGCCCACACCCGCAAGCTTCACCTGCCACCATATATAATCGTCCGCGCAGACCGGCGCGCCGATCACCGTGAGCAGGCCGCGAGCGGGCACGCGCACGATTACATTGGCGTTTCGGTTCGGATTGGTGCGGATATTAAGCGGCGTCGGATCATCTGGCAGGACGACGATCGTTTCGCCGATTTGTAAACGCGGCGCGGGCGCGTTTGGACAATCGAACGTGCGCGGCGTATTCGAGCCTTGCGCGCTGATCGGTAGCAGGTCATAGCGCGCCGTTTGCGAAGGATTCGCCACATGGACCGTCCACTGGCGCAGCAGGCCGTTGGTGGGTGGGGCCCAGCCTTGCCCGGCTTGACCACCAAGACCGATTTTGCGTGTCACCACATCGTCTGTGCTGATCTTCCACAGACTCAAATCGATGGCCGTGATGTTGCGATGCGTGCTGTATAAGCGCGTCGTTGGTGCATATGCACTGTAGAGACCGACTTCGCTCTGTGTTTGCAGCGACAATTCGGGCGGATACTCTACCTTGAATGTGAATTTGAAGCGGATGCGGCCATCGGGTAGCACATCGTAGAGGTCGCCGTTATTCGTGCTGATCTCCAACGGCGTCCCATACACATCGGTCACGCCCTTCGGATCGATCGTGACCGTATACGTCGTGTTCTGATCCAATGCCAGCGCAAAGCCGAAACTGGTATTGCCATCCTCGTTGCCAGCCGCATCGACTTGGGCGGGTTTCGGATCGATCGTAAAATGCGAGGCGAAGTCTTTGAGCTTCATCGGCGTCGAAAATTCGAGCGTGATGTCAGTGCGGTCAGTCGTCGCGCCATTGCCGGGTTGGACATTGATGATTTGTGGTTTCGGGACGACGGTGAAACTGTCCTTCACGCCGAGCAC
>JBBRMW010000063.1:0-24002 GCA_038230635.1 Aggregatilineales bacterium
GGCAACACGCTATCGCGCGCATCGCTCAAACAATCGTGGTTCGCTATGCCCAAACAGGCTCAGATATCGCTATTTCAATTAGATGGCAGCGATGTCATTCCGGTTGGAGTCCGTCCCTGGGAGGGTTTCAAAACGTTGCGCATACCGAATATGGATGTAGCAGCGTGTACCTGATGATTCACTTCACCCCTCGGCCAATAGCCATGAAGCCAATGGTGAAACCGGTCAAATGCCGCAGATTCACCTCACCCCCTCAATCCCCCTCTCCGTAGTCACGGAGAGGAGGAAGCCATACCATACAGAACATCGCGCGGTCATTTTGCGCGAATTCTAAGTAGTTTGATGCCAATGCGGGGGAAAGAAACGATGCAAAAAAATGGTACAACGGGGGAAAACGAAAATAGGCAGACGCGGCGTATGACTCCCCCTCTCCGTGATTACGGAGAGGGGGCTGGGGTGAGGTAAATCCCCTATTCGTCAAGCACGCGGCAGACATCGGGCGGAAACTCGGCTTTGCGCCGATTGGCAATATGCGCCAATATCTAGCAAAGTTCGACATTTTCACGTCGCACGCAACTTTCATCTCAGGAGTTCTTTTTTCAAATGCCAAAAGTTTTGTTCCCGGCGTCGTTCGATCCGGTGCATTACGGTCATATCGACATCGCGCAGCGCGCCGCCAAAGTCTTCGATGATGTCCACGTTGCCGTTTATGATCGCCCCGCCAAAAAGCTGTTGTTCTCTATCGATGAACGGTTGGCACTGGTACGCAAAGCGTTGGAACATATCCCGAATATTCAGGTTGCGCCCTATTCTGGCCTGACGGTCGATTATGCGCGGGCAATCGGCGCGACGGTGATTGTGCGGGGGCTGCGCGTGTTCAGCGATTTCGAGTTGGAATTCCGCATGGCGCTCGCCAATCGCCGCCTTGCCCCCGATATTGAAGTGGTCAACTTCATCGCGGGCGAGGAGTTTTTGTATATCAGTTCGAGCACCGTCCGCGAGATTGCGTCGCTCGGTGGCGACGTTTCGACGATGGCTCCGCCGCATGTGGTCGAGGCCATGCGCGCACGTTTCGCCGAATTGGAACGCGACGGCAACAGTCCGAACTACGTGACAAGCCTCCAAGATTGAGCTTTAGTCGCCAAAAAGTCGGGCGTCCGAAGTTTGACATCCCCGCGCCGGATCGGGATAATCCGGTAATGCGACGAAATGCCCTGCTTCTCTGCACCCTGATTCTGATCGGCGCGAGCCTCGCCTGTGCCGCACCGATTCTGCAAGCGCCCGTGATTGTGGTGACGGCGACAGCCAGCCCTGCGCCCAGCCCCTCGGCGCGCCCAACGTCCACGCCCGCGCCGACCATCACGCCGACGCCGACACCGCTGCCGACGGCCACCGTCGTACCGCAGACCGCCGTCGATCAGGCGGGAATCGCGCTCAATAATGGCGATTATCAGTCGGCGGTCAACACCTACAAATCGATCCTCGATCAGCCCGTCGGCAGCGTCAATCCGAAACTGCGCGCGGCGGCCTCGTTCGGGGCGGGTGCGGCGGCACTGCGTGAGGGACTGTTCGCCGATGCCGTGGCTGCCCTTACCGACTTTTTGACCACGTATCCCAGCGATGCGCGGGCGGCGCAGGCCTATTTTTTACGCGGCGACGCCTATCTCGGCACGTCACAGTGGGCGAATGCCATCGCCGATTTCACACTGTATTTGAAACTGCATCCGGGTTTGCTGGATAGCTATGCCTGGGAGCGTATCGGCGACGCAGACTTGGCGCTCGGACAGCCCACCAACGCCCTCGACGCCTATGCGGCAGCCAGCACCGACAACGGTCGCAGCCTCGTCCCGATGTTGCAACTGCGCGAAAAAGTCGCCGCCGCCTATCTCAACGCCAACAATATCACGGCAGCCATCGGCCAGTACGACGCGATCCTCAAAATCGCGCGCGTGCCCGAATATCGCGCCAGCATTGCACTGGCTGCCGCCGATAATCTGCTCAAGGCGGGCGATAGCAAGGGTGCGTACACCCGCTATCAGAGCATCGTGGCGGAGTATGCGGACACGCCCGAAGCCTATCAAGCCATGAACGCGCTGCTGGCGAGCGGCGGTGACATTGACGATCTGCTGCACGGCAAGATCAGCTTCGCCGCCAAAGACTATAACGACGCGATCAAGATGCTGTACAAATATACGGGCGAGATGCAGAGCGCCGCCATCGATCCGATCGCGTTCATGCTGCTCGGTAAGGCGTATCGGGCAGTCGGGAACACGGCGGCGGCCATGACCAACTTTCAGACCGTAATCGACCAGTATCCGACAAGCATCCAATATGGCGATGCGTGGCTCGAACAGGGGCGCACCTTGTTCGAGGGCGGCCAGACGGACGCGGCCATCGCCAAATACAAGGAACTCTCCGAAAAGCACCCCGATGTGCCACAGGGTGCGGAGGCATTATGGCGCGCGGGCTACCTGTACTCGACGCTGGGCGATACCGAAAATTCGGTGACCATCTTCGAGATTCTCGGCCAAAAATATCCGGGTACCGATCAGGCGATGGATGGCTTGTTCCGGGGTGGCATGGCGGCCTTTAACAAGAATGAAAATGGCCGAGCGCAGCGCTTATTTTCACTGTTGGCCGCGACCGGCAAGGGCAATCTCGGTGCGGCAGGCGCGTTGTGGTTGGGGCGGCTGTACCAGATCGACAAACAGGACGATCTGGCGCGACAGGCCTATGCAGAGGCCGCGCAATCCGATCCGGGTGGCTATTACAGTTTGCGCGCCGCCGATCTGCTGGCTGGGCATGGCCCGTTCGTCGCACCCGCCCGCGACGATTGGGCGTTCAATGATCCGGCACACATCACCGAAGCCGAACAGTGGATGCGCGCCACTTTCAAAATCACCGGGACGGGTATTTTGTGGCAGCTTGCGCCCACGCTGGCGAACGACCCGCGCATGTTACGCGGCAATGAATTGTGGGCGGTGGCTGCCTACAAAGAGGCCGAAGCCGAATACGCCGGACTCCGCGACGATCACGCCACCGATCCGTTGGCGCTCTACCAATTGGCGACGTACTTCTATCAGATCGGCTTATACCATGAGGCGATCAACACGGCGGCCATGCTGTTGGACGGCGCAAAGATCGATATTGCGCACGCCCCACGCTATATTGCCGCGCTCCGCTACCCGATCGCCTATTACGATCTGGTGCTGCCCGCCGCTTCCAAATATGGCCTCGATCCGCTGCTGGTTTTCAGCGTGATTCGCCAGGAAAGCCTGTATCAGAGCTATGCCACGTCTTACGCGGCGGCGCAAGGGCTGATGCAGATCATCCCCGACACGGGCACGTATATCGCAGGCAAGTTGAAGTGGCCGGACTATCAAAACAGCGATCTGTATCGGCCTTACGTCAATGTCGCTTTTGGCATTTATTACTTGCAAGAACAGCTCACCACGTTCGGCGGCAACGTTTATGCGGCGCTGGCGGCGTATAACGCGGGGCCGGATGCCAGCAGCGAATGGCTGCATATCTCGAATGGCGATCCCGATTTGTTTTTGCAGGCGATCGATTACGATCAAACTCAAACCTATGTGCGCCGCATCTACGAACAGTACGCGGCCTATCGCATCATTTACGGGGTAAAATAACGGTGAAGCGGAACCCATTTCGATCGTTTATCTGAATTCCGATCCCGGACCAGCCAGACCGCATCGACCAAAACTCATTTCGTAGGAGAATCCCGTTATGGCGGACTTCCGCACCGAAAAAGACTCGCTGGGTGAGTTGCAAGTGCCCGCAAATGCCTATTATGGCGTTCAGACGCAGCGTGCCGTCCTGAACTTCCCGATTAGCGGATTGCGGCCGTATCCGGCCTTTATCTGGTCGATGGCGGCGATCAAGCGTGCGGCGGCTCAGGTCAACCGCGATTTGGGTTTGCTCGAACCCGACATTGCCGATGCGATCATGCAGGCGGCGGGCGAAGTAATGGATGGTCGTTTGCACGATCAGTTCGTCGTCGATCCATTTCAAGCGGGCGCAGGCACGAGCCACAATATGAACGCGAACGAGGTGATCGCCAGCCGCGCCAACGAACTACTCGGCCATCCGCTCGACTCTGTTGCCAAAGACAAACCCGTGCGTTCCAACGATCATGTCAACATGGCACAGAGCACCAATGACACAATCCCAACCGCCATTCGCGTCGGCGCGCTGTGGCAGCTTCCGCGTTTACTCGAAGCGCTGGGCGATCTGAGCGCTGCGCTGAGTGCCAAAGCTGAGGAATTTCAGCCGATCGTCAAGAGTGGGCGAACGCACTTGCAGGATGCCGTCCCCGTGCGGCTCGGCCAGGAATTCGGCGGCTATGCCAAAGCGGTCGCGCGCAACATCGAAAAGATCGAGGCGGCGGCGGAAGGTCTCAAACGGCTGGGCATCGGCGGCACCGCGACCGGCACCGGACTCAATGCGCACCCCGAATATCACGCACGGATGGTTGCCGTGCTCAGCGACTACTTGAACATGCCGCTGCACACCAGCGATAACCTGTTCGAGTCAATGAATAGTATGCAGGATGCGGTATTTTTCTCCGGCGCGATCCGTTCGCTGGCGCAAGATTTGATCCGCATTGCCAACGATTTCCGTCTGTTGAGCAGCGGCCCTTCGACCGGCCTGGACGAGATTCGCCTGCAACCTGTGCAACCAGGTTCATCGATCATGCCCGGTAAGGTAAATCCGGTGCTGGCCGAGATGCTCGATATGGCGATGTTTTACGTGCTCGGTAACGATACCACGATCACCTTTGCGGCGCAGGCGGGTCAACTCGAACTCAACGTGATGATGCCGATCATCGCCTATTGCCTGTTCCAAGAAATTGATGTGACGATCGGGGCTGTGCGTGCTTTCACCGAGAAATGCGTCAAGGGCATCAGCGCCAACCGCGAAAAGGCCGAAGGCTGGCTGGCGAAAAACGCGATCCTTGCCACTGCGCTCAATCCGATCATCGGCTATGAGAAGGGCGCGCAGGTTGTCAAAAAGGCGATGGCTGAGAATCGCAGCATCCGTGAGATGGTGGTTGAGCTTGGTTATATGACCGACGCCGAAGCGGTCGCCGCGCTCGATCCCTCAGCGATGACCGAAGGTGGCATTACGGGTACGCCGACGGCAGGGTGAGCGCAGTTATTCGAGCACAATGTTAGGTTATTGCGCTCGAAGCGTTTGGTAAACGCCACATTCGAGGCGTGATCGGAGTGAGTAACCCTGACCACGCAGCGCGTTGGAATAATATGGGATGGGCGCAATGATAAGTTTCCGAGCTGGAGATGTTCTATGCGCGCTATGTTCGTCTTCGTGATTATCGCTCTGTTGACGCCCTGGCAGGTGAATGCTCAGGTATCGCGTCCCTATCAATTGCGTCCGGTCGCTGCTACCGAATTCGAGGCTGCTATTCAGTCGCTGGTGCAAACCAACCGTGACGCCACGCAAGATATTCAAAATCTTGTCCATGATTTTATGCGGCGCTATGTGACGCCCGATCCAACGATCTCGTTTGCGGAGATATTGGATGTCTACCGCGCGGTCGCTTTTGCGCCAGTGACGCCCTCACCAGAGCTTGCGATCTGGAACAGCGCATTGGTCAGCGCGTGGCTCAAGGAACACCCGCTCAATCTCGACCTCAGCGCTCATTTTATGTTCACTTTGAACCAAATACCGCTTCCCGACGCGAGCGAGGTATATGAGATCACGGCCCTGGCGCGGGATTTTGTTGGCGATGGCGGGCATGAGTGGTTGCTCACCCTGTCGATCGGAGAGAATAATACAGGCTACACGTTTCACACGACGAATTACTTATTGGCAATGCACGATAGCTGGGGCGGTTATCATATCACCACCTTCCCGCTGCCCTGGATTGCTCGTGGCTACGCGACCGCCTATGATATTACCAATTCTACGTTACAACCGTTGGTTTTCGAGGATTTGACCGGGAGTGGTAGTCCGGTGTGGGTCGTGACGAGCAGCGCATATATTTATCTTGTAGGTTACGTCTATGTCCTGGCTTGGCGCAACGGTCGAGTGGTCGATTTGACCCGTTCGCCGACTGATTCAAATATAGGTTACGTAGCCCTCCCATTTGGTGCAACGATCGATTTCGTGCCATCGTCCGGGCAGCGACAGCGTGACATCCTGATTCGCAATATCCAAACCGATAACTGGGGTTGCCAGAATACGGACGTGCAAAGAGTGCGCTGGAATGGTGAGCAGTGGGTGGTAATCGACAGACATACCGAGTATGCGCAAATGGCAGGCTGTGCGTGGCGTTCTGCCGAAGCGGCCATGTGGGGCGGTCGTTGGCAAGCGGCCATCACCCAATATCATAATGGTTTGATCGATTCAAAAACGGACACGGTCAAACCGAAGGGTGAACTTGTGGATTATGTGCTATTTCGGTTGGCATTAGCCTATATGCTGAACAGTCAGCCGCTTGAAGCCAGCGTGATTAGCACGATTTTTAGACTGCGCCCGCCCACATCCGAGCTAATGCGGCAACTGCACGGAATCATGCCACGCCGACCCATTTTCGATCCGTATCCAATTTGCGTTGCCGCGCACGATATTTTCCAACGCTTCCAAGATGCTGAGAATCCTGATAACTACGGTTACGGCGCTTTGCCCACGACGATCATCGTCGGCATGACGTTGGATGATGTTGCCTCGATTGAACGTCTTCCTCTCTGGGCGGGGCCAAAACTACCCGATCCCAGCAAGGCGGGCTGTGATATTGCGGTGCCATTGCTGGCACATTTACGAGCGCATTCATTCTCAATAAGCGCATCGCCTGCCGATCAATTGCAAAAGCTGGGGTATCCAGTGACGCAAGCATTGCGCGTGGATATTGACCAGGATGGGCAGTCGGAATGGCTGGTATGGCTGGCACTCGATACGCCGCCACTGTTTTTCGCGCCCGATCCTGATCGGCAAACGTATCATATTTCGGATGCGCCATTTCGCGCGCCGTTGCACGTCTTCAATGGTATGGTGCGGAAGCTGCCAACAGGCGGCGGCTCAGTGCTGATTACGCTCACGACCAGGATTGATTCGGGCGATCAAAAGAAATGTCCACCGACACGTACAACAGGGCAGCTATTTTGGTCGAGTCCGGTCGGCGCATTGTCGCTGTCGCGCTTGCAAAACGGTGAGTTGATCCCGTTTCTGGTAGCGCCGCTGTGCAATACCGAAGATTTCTTCGTATTTGGGTCGCGCTTTTCCAGTTTAGGGCAGAACGTTCAGGCCGAGCTACCCACCTCGATCGTTCTTGATGCACCTGTCACAAGTCGAAAGCCGGGCTTGCAGGCCGATTTCGCCGAAGTAACCTTTACCTGGGATGCTAAAACTGGGCGTTATCAACCGCCTGCGCAAGTCAATCAACAAGACGAACCGACTGACCTACTACGTCCGTTTAACTATGAATTTGAATTGCATTTCGATCAAGTGCTCGCTCAACGCGACTATATAGCCGCGTTGACCATTGCGGATCAAGCATTACTGACACCGTGTGCCGACTGTCGCAGTAGCGATTACGTTCAGCATCACTTTTGGCGGGCGACCGTCCTCGAAATGATGGGACGCGCCAGCGAAGCGATTGCCGAATATCGGTTTGTGGCAACCAATGCGACTACCCCCGATCAATATTTGTTAGCTGCGCGGCATATCGTCGCGGCTGATTTTTAGAATGATCGACTCTCGACTCTGTGCGCGTGCAAAAATGATGTAGAATCTGCATAATTAGAAGCAGCCGGATTATCGACCCAGGGTGAGATTACGTGGAAGAACTGAAAAACGAATCCGTTTCATTCACGGCGTTCAATCTGGATGTTTTACTCGATCAAATTATCCGGCGGACGCGCGAGATCATCCCGTTCGACAGCGGTGGTATTGCTATCTATGATGCGAGCGCCGAACTGCTGGTGCCGCGTATCTATCACTTGGCTGACCCGCAGGCCGCGCCGCCGCCGCTGATCCATCTGGGCGAAGGTATTATTGGTTTCGCCGCACAGACTCGGCAGCCCATGCGCATGGATGACCTGCCCTATAACGAGCATAGCGTCTCCTATGACAAAGCAGCGCGCTCCCAATTGGCCGTGCCCCTGGTTTTGGGCGATGAACTGCTGGGCGTATTCAGCGCTGAGTCGCACGAGGTACGCGCCTATACCGCCCACCATTTGTCGATCTTGCGGGCGTTGGCTGATCAAGCCGCACTGGCAGTGCATACCGCACGGCTGTATGAGACGTTGGCAAACCGCTATGAACGCCTGAACGCCCACAACGAACAACTGATCTTGCGTAACGAGATCAGCCACATGGCGACCAGCGAACAGCCGATAATGGCGGCACTGCCGGCGATGGCGAAGCGACTGGCACGGCTGATCAGTGCCGACGCCTGTCTGTTCACGCTGTGGGGTGAGGCTGAAGGCGTTGTGACGGCGTTAGCAAGTCACGGCTTCGATTCCAGTCCGACTTTGATCGAAACATTGGCGCAAAGCCCAGCCCGATCGCTGACGCATGAAGTCGTTCAGAGCCGCCAGTTGATCATCTTCAATCAAACGGAAGCGACGACTATGCTGAATGCGCAAGTTGGCGTGCGCGCGATCCTGGCAATGCCGCTAGTCGCGCGCGGCCACCCGATTGGCGCTGCGCTATTGGTGAATTTGAGCAGTAATGGCGCATTCTCGCAGAACGATGCCGATACAGTGGCCTCGGTGCTTGATCAAATTGCGCTGGCGATCGACAATGGGCTGCTGCAACGTGATACCGAAGCACGTCTGACCGAGACGGCGGTGCTCCTTGAGATCGCGTCCATCGCCTCCAGCCGCCTGGAACTCGACGAGATGCTGCGGCAGGTTTTGCATTTGAGCCAAAAGATGTTGGGCGTTTCTGCCGGAGCGGTGCTCATCTACGATCGGCATACCAACATGCTCCGCCCCTTAACCAACGCCGCCTTTGGCTTTTCGGCGGAGGTGTTGCGCTCGCGTTTTCCGGTGGCCGATTATAACAGCCGGATCGCGGTGGCGTTCAGTTCGGGGACGGGTATCTTGACCAATGATCTGGTTCACTCGACGCACGCGGATTACCAACTATTGGCGGTCATGACCGGTGTCAATAATCTTTTGATCGTGCCGATGCGCATCCAAGATGAGCCAATCGGGGTGATCGTATTGGGCGGCAAGCGGGATGATTTCACCAAAACCGACCTAAACTTAGTGTTGGCAATGGGCAGCCATATTGCGGCGGCGATGCGCAATGCCGAACTGCTCAACGAGATGCTCAAACGGCTGCGCGAAACGGAAGCCTTACAGCATATTGCGGCGATCACGAGCGCGACGCTCGATTTAGACGAGCTATTGGAGCGTGCCATCGCTGAAGCTGCCGAATTGATCGAGGTGGAAGGGGCGTTCTTGCTGCTGCCGGAAGCGGGCGGCACCCTGCTAATGGCCCATGCGCGCTCGCTGTACGGAATCGCGCGCGCGATGGCCCTGCCCGCCGTGCGCACCGACAGCGGATGGCCGGTCGCTTCGGTGTATCGTTCGGGGCAGCCGAATGTGAGCAACGAGGCGCAGACCGACCCATTCATCCAGGGTCGCAGTGTGTTGTATTACCCGATCAACGTGCGCAATCGAACGTTGGCGGTCCTGTCGCTGGTCAATCGTCAGGATGGCGATTTCGAGGACTCTCACTCGGAGTTGGTGCGGGCGATCGCGTCGCAGATTGCGATCAGCATGGAAAATGCGGGGCTATATACCGCCGAGCACCAACGCGCTGATCTGATGTCGCTGATCAACACGATTGGCGGCGAGCTGACGGCCACCCTCGATTTATCAGGATTGGCCTACAAAGCGGTCCGCGCGATCCGCGAAATGCTAGGTTATGACGCGGCCTGCATCTATTTGCTCGATGCCGACGAGCAAACCTATACCGCCAAAGCCTCTGCCGCGAGCCGCCCGGCACTGCATATCCCGGAAGGGCAGCCATTTGCGCTGAGTCAGGGCATCGTCGGGCGCGCCATTCGGACGGGCGAGACCCAACTCGTCTTCAATGTTCAATCCGACACCGATCTATTCTGGCCGGGCGGGCCGCAGTACCCGGTCAGCGATCTGGTGGTGGTGCTGCGCAACCGCGAGCGTATACTCGGCGCGATCGAAATTCTGTCGCTCCATCAGGGTGCATTCGGCGATCCCGATCGGACGGCACTCGAAACGCTGGCAACCCAAATTTCGACGGTGATTGAAAATGCGCGGCTGTGGGATCAGGCGCAGCACCGTTTGCTCGAACAGAGCATTGTGCATCAGATCGGCCAAGACCTCGGCTCGATCCTGGATTATAGCGAACTGGTGAACGCTGTGGTGCGACACATGACGCGCGCGCTGGATACGGCCATCTGCTGGCTGATCAGCTATAACAGTGATAACACGCAGCTTTTGGTCGAAGCCGAATATCGGGTGTTCAGCGCGGCGGCCAGCCCGATGCCGCGCCTGACCAACCAGCCGCCCAGCCCGATCGAGCACGCGCTCATCAATGAGGCGGTCAGCACGCGCCGCCATGCCCTCGTCTATCGCGGCGCGACGCGCAACCGGGATCAGCAAACATGGTTCGATCAAATCGGAATTACCACCGAACTTGTGCTGCCGATGGTCGCAGGTGATCGCGTCGTGGGCTGCATGATGTGGATTGAAACGCGCGATGTACGCACGTTTTCGGATGCCGATATTCGCTTGGCTCAGACGCTCACCGCACAAGCCGCCATTGCGATTGAGAATGCACGCCTGTATCGGCAGGCTCAGCGTCAGGCGCGCGAGCAAGCATTGCTGCGGCGCGTAGCGACGAATCTGATCGCGCTGACCGATGTCAATCAACTGTTGGCACAATTCTCGCAAGAGGTACGCCCAGCCATTGCCGCTGATAACGTGCTGGTGCTGATGCGCGATTCCGACACTATCTTCCGCGTGAAGGCAGAATCGCTGACGACGCAGCCGCGCGAACAACTCGTCTTGGGGCGGCTCATGCGCGAACTGCCGCAGACCTGGGATGTGCTGCGTGTCGGCTTGTTGGTTCATGCGTCATCGGCGCTCCCGGTCGAAACGCGCGTGCAGGCCGAAATCCGCGACCTGATGAAAGATACGCCATATATGGTGGCGATCGTCCCGATTCGGCGGCGCGGCGAGACAATCGGCCTGATCGAGGTGGCGCGCGATGATCCGCATCGTCTGTTCGAGAGCCATGATCTCGCTTTGCTCGAGTCGTTGGTCAACCAGGGTGCCATCGCCATCGATAATGTCAGCCTCAATGAACGTGAGCAGCGGCGGCTGCGCCAGCTCGAAAAAGTGCAGGCCAGCAGCCGCTTGCTGAGCGGTCAGCTCAACATGAACGCGCTGCACAGCCTGATCGTGAGTGAGGCGGCAGCCATCTTTGAAGCCGACGCGGTGAACCTGATCGTGCCGCTCGAAGGCGATCGTGGACACTATATCAGCCGTGCTTCGTTCGGCTTATCCGCTGAGTATTTGGCGGAGCGGCATGTCGAGATCGTGACGAGCAGCCGCGAGCGGGCGACCTATTTGCCGGATATGAAGGTGTCGCTGGATGGGACACAGCACGCCATCGCGCTTCGCGAACATCTACACAGCGCGCTGCTCGCTCCGATCAACAAAGCCGATCAACACCTGGGAATGCTCGTACTGTACAGCAAAAACGCGGTACGCTCATTTTTTGAAGAGAAGATTGATCTGGCGCTGTTATTTGCGGGGCAAGCGGCGGTGGCGCTCGATAACGCAGATTTGTTCCAACGGCTGGAAGATCGCGCGATCGAACTGATGAAAGCCAATCGCCTCAAATCGGAGTTTCTGGCGCGCGTCAGCCACGAACTGCGCACGCCGATGAACAGCATCAACGGGTACAGCGAACTGCTTTTGCTCGCCAAATATGGGGCGATCAACGATGTGCAGAGCGATCGGCTGGAGCGAATCCTGCGCAATGGCCGCAACCTGCTCGCCCTGATCGACGATTTGCTCGATATCAGCAAGATTGACGCGGGCAAGGTGGAGCTGCGGTTGGAGGCGATCAATCTACGCGATGAACTGAACGCGACCATTTTTACGATGGAAACGCAGGCTACCGCGCGCGGCTTATACCTGAGTGTCCGGCTGCCCGATGACCTACCGCCCGTCCGAGCAGATGTGGCGCGGCTGCGGCAGATCATCACGAATCTTCTGGGCAACGCGATCAAGTTTACCAAGACGGGCGGGATCACCATCGATGCTGAGATACTGGAAGAAGATGGCTTATTGGTCGTTTGTACACGGATCAGCGATACCGGGATCGGTATCAAGTCGGAGGATCAAGAGCTTATCTTCGACGAGTTCCGGCAGGTCGATGGCGGGGCGACGCGCGAATATGGCGGCACCGGACTCGGCTTGGCGATCACCCGGAAGCTGCTAGAAATGATGTCTGGCCGCATCTGGGTCGAGAGCGAACTGGGGCACGGCAGCAGTTTTGCGTTCGTGCTGCCAGTGGTAGCGTCGGCGGTGGGTCAGGCGAATCCGAACTAGGGTGTGTCTGCAAAGTGTTTGGGCGGCTGACCCCTCTCCCCAACCCCTCTCCCAGGCCGGCGGGGAGAGGGGCTTGACTGCCCGTTCCCCCCGCCTGCGTGGGGGAAAGGGGCCGGTGGATAGTGGGGTTTGCAGCACGCCCTAATCGTTATACACAAGGCCGCCTCACAAGCCTGCCAATTCCCGTAACCGCGAGGCGTGCGTCTGGCGGATTTGCTTGTCGATCTGCTGATATTGCTCGGCTTGGGCGGCCACATCTTTGCCCCGCTGTGAGAACAATAAACTCCAGACAGCGGCTTCACGTGCGGCATCCCAAGCGGCGTGCGGCGCGCTGAAATCGGTGGCGCGTTTGATCCACAGCGACAGTTGTCGAAACATCGTTTCACGCGCATTCTCGCTGGCTTTGGCGGCGATCATGCTGACGGCGGCGGCGGTCGTGGCGGTCATCAACTGGCGGCTTTCGGCCTGCATATTGTGCGTGGTCAGGGCGTGCGCAAACGCGGGTCGCACCGTCTGCACGATGCACCATTCCAAAAAGGCTTGCTCGACTTCCGTGCTGAGCAGCCCTGTCCCCAAAATGTCCAAAAGCAGTGCCGGATCGGACATAATTCTCGAATATGATCTGCGCGGAGGATTCCGCTACGGTTACGGGATGGTGATCGCATTCAACTATAGCGGGAATCGGCGGATCGCGCAATTTGATAAGACTTGCGTCATTGGCTCATTTGTCACGTTTTTCCTGGTGCCTATGGGATAGTTCAAAAATCTGTGACTTGGCAACTTCCCCGGATTGCGGTTATTTCCACGCCATTCGTTACGAAAACCCAAAAGATTACCCCATAAGCGGTATAATTTAGGAATCAGGCAGATTCGGTGGATGCTATCGGGGTGAATCGGTGCGCTATTGGTTGACCCTCTTCTCGTGGAAAACTTGGCAAGATTTCCTCAGCGCGGATGCAGACATCACAGGCTTCAGAGCAAATCGCTGGAACAGTGTACGCAAAGTCGCGCCCGGCGATCGGCTTCTGTGCTATCTGACAGGTGTTTCGCGCTTTTTTGCGATCTTGGATGTGACGGGAGCGCCCTATCAAAGTGACTTGCTGATCTGGGGCGAAACGATTTATCCGTGCCGCATCCCGGTCAAAGTCGCGCTGTGGCTTGAACCTGAAAATGCGGTGCCCATCTTTGAGTTGAGTGAGGCATTGTCGTATTTTCAGAAGATGAAAACGCCGAACTCGTGGACGGGTCATTTTCGCGGATCGCCAATCGAGGAGAAAAAGCAAGACGCGATCGTGATCATGGAGGCACTTGAAGAATCTTACGCGAATCCGATTTATCGGCCCTACGATCGGCGCAAGTTGAGCCGCCGCATCCCCGTTTTTGAAACGACCGAAGGCGGACTGGTCGTCATTCCCGAAAACGGGTCGGAAGTTGACGAGCCAAACCTGATGGCGTCCGAAAACAATCCGATCACGCATGAGGAGATTCAGTGGAATCTGCTCAACCTGGGCCGAGAACTTGGCCTGGACGTGTGGGTCGCGCGCGATAATTGCAACAGCACCTATAACGGTATTCATTTCGGCAGCCTGATGCGCAAGAAGGAACTACCTGTCCAGTTCGATCAGGCGACGAATCGGATCATCGAGTTGATCGATGTGTTGTGGCTGAATGGTAATACGATCGAGGCCGCCTTCGAGGTCGAGCACACCACGACCGTTTATTCGGGACTGCTGCGTATGGCCGATCTAGTCGCTATGCAGCCGAATATCAACATCAAATTGTATATCGTCGCGCCCGATGAACGCCGTAACAAAGTGCTCACGGAGATCAACCGCCCGACTTTTTCGCGCGCGCTCAGGCCGCCGCTGACTCAGATGTGCCGCTACATTCCGTACTCGGTGCTGCTCGAGCGGCTCAGTCAGGCGCGCCAAGCGGGGTTGATCAGCTATTTGAAACCGCAGTTCATCGATGAGATCGCCGAATCGGTCGAAGTAGATGAGAATTAACTCAAATGGCCGCGTAATACGGAATCCGGGTGAAGACCCGTGTTATCATGTAGCCTTGCGGTGGCAATCGGGGTTCGCCTCCCCCTCTCTGCGATTGCGGAGAGGGGCCGGGGGGTGAGGTCAATCCGTCACCAATCATCCGAATTCCGTATAAGATCGTTAGCAAATGCGGTAAACTTAACCGTCATGCTGTACATACCTACAAAATCCTACGCTGAATCTACTGCACCCTATCGCCTACCCACAATGAATGGCTCGATATTGGCGATCGAGATTCTGATCATTGGGATCGTGGTCTGGATCGTCACTACCCCCTTCATTTATGCAGATTCCACCCATGCACTGCCCGGTAGCGAGTCGGAATGGCTGACGAGCTATGCTTATGTAGCGTTCGAGACGCTCCACACCGAAGGCCACATTGCCATGTGGGATCCCTGGCTGGCGTCCGGTGAACCGCTGATCGATAACCCATTCTCGTTCGTGATCAACCCAATCAGTATCGGGCCGAGCCTTATCTATGGCGCTATACTCGGTCTACACATCAGCGTGATCCTGACCGCGCTCGTGGCAGGCTTGGGCGGCTGGGCACTGGGCCGCGTGATGGGTTTTGGCCCACCCGCGCGCATTTTTTTGGCATTACTGTGCATCGGCAAGGGAAATATGCCGGGAATGATTGGCGCTGGCTATTTTCAGTTGGGTGTGGCACAGGCCTATTTCCCGTGGATCCTGGCAGGCACGATTGGGATTCTAAGATTCCCCGACCGTCGCTGGCCGATCGTTTTTACGGCGCTGGCCTTCGCACTGCTGTTTTGGGCGGGCAATCTCTGGTATATGCTGCCGATGCTCATGCTAGTAGGGTTACTGACGATTGCGGGCGTGATCCGCGTTAATCACGTAGTGAATCGGCGGCGGATCAACGTCAATTGGCCGGCATTGCGTCGGATGGCTCTGTGTGCTGTGCTGACCGCTGGTTTATGCGCGGTGACGTTACTTCCGATATGGATCAACCGCGACCGCATCGGCGGCCACCCCAGCCAGATGGATGATGGCCCTGGAATGGACCCGCTTCAGGTGATCGGAGCTTACTTCAATGGCGATCCAGCTACGGCACCAGGGCCATGGCAGTTTTACTTCACTTTCATTATGCCAATCTGGCTAGTACAGCAGCGCGGAAATAACGAGACAGATGTCCCTTACCCCCAACCCTTCTCCCACAAGCGGCTAGAAGGGGTGATGGCTTTCAAACGGTAGGTGATCCCTGTGATTACTTCCGCTTTGATGTACTAGGTGACGAGATGCCCCCGCTTACTAACCATTGTTCTGCAATGCGCTGTTTCCCGATCCATTATCATCTGACTCCGCCCATTGATCAACCGGTTGGTGTTCCCTCACACGCCCATCGGCAGCGCGACTCGTCGCCACGTTTTGCGACTCTCGTGCGCCCGTTCGCGGACTTTGGCGATCTGCTCGTCAGTGACGGCGCGCTCGAAACTGCGAAAGCCGCCCAATTTGAAGCCGTGCCGCGCGCAGATCGCGCCGATCTCCCGCGCATGTTCGACGGTCAACTCTTTGCCGACGCTGAAATCCTCATAGCGGCCTTCCAGCGCCAGCGCCATCGTCTCAGCCATGCACGCGAACGCCATCTTGGGCGGAAAGCCGAAATTCATGCCGAAATCGACCGGCCCCGGCACTTCGACCATGCCACCTTCGATCACGAGCACATCGTCGCGCACCTCGGCCACCTGCCGCGAGACATCACGCGGGCGCGCGACATCGCACACCACCGCGCCCGGTTTGAGATGTTCGGGGTGAATCACCGTGTTGATCGCGCTGGTCACGGTCAATACCAGATCGGCGTCGTAGATGATGTCCATATCGGTGCCACTCCGCAGACGGGCGCGCTTGCCCTCGCACTTTTCGCGGATCGCGGCCAGCGCTTCCGGGCGACGCCCCACCAGGATCAACTCGGCCACCTCGTCGGCGAGCATCTGCGCGCACACACTGCCGATCGCGCCCGTCGCGCCCACAACCGCCGCCGTCGCCTCGCTCAGCGGGATACCCATCACCTCGGCAGCACGCCGCACCGCCTCAACGGCCATCGTGATCGTGAAGCTGTCGCCAGTCGTGACGGGCGTGCTCACACGATCCGCGATCGTCTGTCCGGCATCGCCCACCACTGACGTATATGCGCCCAGGCCGACAATCCGCGCGCCCAACGACTCGCCCTTGTGGACGCAGGCGACGATCTTGTCGTAGACGCGCGCCACCGGAAGCTGCATCATACGCTGTGGGGTGAAAGGGCAGG
This sequence comes from Aggregatilineales bacterium, assembly GCA_038230635.1. Lineage (GTDB taxonomy): Bacteria > Chloroflexota > Anaerolineae > Aggregatilineales > UBA2796 > JBBRMW01. The sequence continues at coordinate 16,902 of JBBRMW010000063.1, forward strand.
CGATGAACCAGCCGCGACATTCCCGCCCAGTCGCCTCCGAGCGCACGCCCGTGATCTCGGACATATACACGGGCGGGAAATAGGCCGAGAAAAAGTTAATCTGTCCTTCCGTCAGCACTTTGCCGACCCACGGCCATTTGCGCGAAACGTCGCTCTTGGGATCGATCGGGTGGATGATGAACGCGAACGTATCCGTGACAGGGTTTGGTGCGTCCACTGGATGCGCCATCGGCTTCACCACGTTTCCAGATAAGTCGCTTCATTCGCCGATTCGCCTTCTTTGTGGCGATACTGCGGGATGTGCAGCGCGGCCACATCCGAGCGCAGATCGTGGTGATCACTTTCCTCGAAGCTGATATTTTTGCGAATCACGCGGCGTGTCGGTGAAGCGAATAGAATCACATCCGACTCGATCGTGCGTCCTGGATAGATCACCAAACCCGATCCAATGCGGCAGTTATGCCCGACGCAGCCGCCTAACACGACTTGATCAATCGCCTCAAGCTGACCATCCGAAGTTTCGGCGCGCAGCACCGATGGCAGCAGATTGAAATCGGTAAATGTCGATCCTGCGCCGATGAAGCTATCCTTGCCGATCGCACACATTTGCAGGCAGGTGTTCTGCGCGACGATCGCGTTTTCCATCAGCACGGTCATGAACAGCGCCGCCCGGAATGGCAAAAAGCAGCCATCATTGATGACGCTGAGCATCAAATTGCAGCCCTGCGCGATGTTGACATGGTTGCCGATATAGCAGTTACCGATCACCACACCAGGGCCGATCGTGCAGTCTTCGCCGATCCACGCCGGACCCTGGATCACCGCGCTCGGATCGATGATCGTATTTTTGCCAATGTGGACGAGTTCCGAGCACGAGAGTGTTTGCTTTTGCTCCATCAACGCCGTCCACAAAATCTTGAGCCGGAAAAAGTTGCTGTGGTCGAGTTTGTGCTCGAAGCGATGGCCGAGCGAGAAAATACCCATCACGATATTGGCAAAAAAGACGTGAATCCAGTTTTCGACCGAGACGACCGTGCGCTTGGTCAAAAAATGTTCGAGGTCGCCCGTATCTTTGTTACTCATATACGAGGGGACACTGTAATAGCCGACGGCTTCAAAGTCGCTCGATACGATGACGGGCATCGTTTGGGCGCTGTAGCCGCGCGGAAAATACCACAAATCGAGCAGGTAAATCTTTTTGCCACTGGCGGGATCGATTTGTGCTTCGAGGTTGCGGGCGAGCGGTTTGGCATACGTCATAAACGCTCGGTCATCTTCGGTGAAGGCCGCCTGCGACGGCATTCCACGGGCTATCGCCAACCGGAAAAACTCTTGGATATAGGCTTCATCGAAGTACAAATTGTCGCGGTACACGACCATCTGCACCGCATCGTCGGGCACGCCTTCGATCGACGCGATGGCGAATTCGTTGTCGCAGTAGGCGGCCAGCGCGTCACGCTGCGCCAACCACAATGGCTTATTGAGCACTTGCAAGTTGCGCGCCAGATCGTTGAAGGGCGGCACGTACTTTTTTTCTTCAATAATGTATTTGCGCATGGGTAGGCTTTCGTCGCCGTTTCGTATATGGATTAACACCCATTGTGACCTACTTCCCTGACTGAAGTCAGGGGCATCCGGGCTGCGGATGGCGATGGGATTTGCAGACGATATGACGCTTCAGGTTGAACTGCAACGCCACCACTGCGGGGGTGGTCACGACCCCACTACGCCCTTTGAAAGGCGATACCTCGAAGGCACGTTCGAGGATGTTTGCAGCACCGTTCACATCGGCGTGAACGTGCCAGCCGCAAGCGCATTGATAGTCACCGCGCGACTTGCGATTGGATTTGCGAACGACGCCACAGGCGTGGCAGGTTTGCGAGGTATACGATTCGTCAATCTTCCTGACCACAATGCCGTATTGCTGGGCTTTGTAGGTGATGTAGTCGGTCAGTTTGGCGAACGGCCAGGCGTGCAAACGCTGGTTGAGTTTGTCGCCATAATCGATGTGATGGCGGATGCCAGACAAGTCGCCGATGGCGATTTCATTGACGCCGGCTTGGTAGCAGCGCTCGACCACAGCTTTCGATAGGATGTGCAGCCAGTGGTCGATCTGACGGCTTTCCTTGTGCGCGATCTGTCCATAGCGCCTGCTCATTTTCTCTTTGGGTGCGGGCGGCTTGACGTTTGCGCGAACCTTGTTCCAGTAGCGGCGCGTGCTTTTGAGCAGTCGTCCGTTCAGCAGCAGCGCTTGCCCGTCATCGAACACGGCGGTCACGATCTGCGTCTCGCCCAGGTCCAGCGCCACCTTACGCTCACCCAATGGGTGCGCGGCATCAACTTCTATCACCAGATGGGCGGTGAACCCAGTACACTTGTCGTAGGTGAGTAAGACGTTGACCAGCCGTTTCCACGTGATGTCCGTGCGGTGGGCGATGCGCAGCGAGACCTGCCTGACCTTATCCTCACGACCCAACCCCAGACTCAAACGCAACGTTTCGCCGTCCAACCACACCCCGTTGTCGCCGAAGTAGCGCAACCCGGAGTAGTCTGTTTTGGGTCGGAAACCCGGTGCGCTGTGTTGGGTATGGCCGTTCGCCTTGAGCGCCTTGAAACTCTCCCACGCGCCGATGACCTCATCCCGTGTCGCCTGTGCTGACAACGAGTGATAACCTTTCGCACGCGGCAGCATCTTCAGGTAGCCATTCAGCGTCTTCAGACCGATATCCAGTGTGCCTGTCTTCTCCAACGTCTGCTTGATTTCGTACAACAAGCCGTTGTACACCTTTGTCGCGCAGAACATCGCGTCCAACAGGACGTTGGTCGTATCCGGGTCGGCGTAGGCAACTGCATTAAGGGTCAGTAAAGGCATGACTCAAACTATATACACATTGTACCAGTTGTCAACCCGTTGATTTGCGCTCCGCGCAAATTTGCGAAGGGGGCATTGTATCCCCCGATTTTAATCGGAGGGATTACTGCCCCCTTCCCCCATCCCAATTGCTAAACCAGATCGGGCGCGCGGGGGCATACGAAAACATAACCATTCGTGATTGCGTCCCGTTTTGCGCTTTCTGAGCAAGCTGTTATTTCGCCGGATCATTGCGCTAACACGCGGTCCGCCTATAACAACTTAAAGTGCTTCTCACCTAGGTAAAGCACATAGACGGGCGTTCCGCTCTGCACGAACTCTGCGGGCTGCGTCTTACGCTCGAAGACCATATCCTGAGTCTCGGTTTTGTCGGATTCAGGATTGGTAAACGTATAGGTGAGCCTAATCTCAATGTGCGGATTTTTACCGCCGACCAATACGTTGCTGATAGAGGTCAAACGACCCGAAATGAGCTTGCCCATTCGTGACAAGCGCCGATTATAGACCCACATATCGCCCATCCGGCTCAGGCACGCGAATGCAATGCCCAAAAAGACCAGCCCAAATATCAACGTGTGCAAAAGCAGCGAATGGCTGCTCATATCATCACGAATCTTGCTGATCGTTGGATCTTCGGCCAAATACTGGACACTCATGCTCGAAAAATCGTGATATTGATCGTATATCGAAAAATCGACAGATTTTTGAGCCGTATATGATTTGAATTGCCCTGCCGCGTCAGGCACGTGATATTGATACGTTAGCAAGTAACTATATGTGATGACGCCCTTGCGATCGGTGTCGGTCAAAGTTGTGTGGGACATGACAATCGCCTGAGTCAGAATGCCCGACTCGCGCAGATGGAGTTCTTGAGCGAACGGCGACACAGAAAAATTCAGAAAGAACAACGCAATGCAAGCCATCGCAAATGCCCAGGCGAGTAGCGACCATCCCCGAAACGGCAGCCTCTTGCTTTTCCCGGTGGCGAAATCGCGGTTGCGTTCGTCAGTGAGAAAATGGTCGAGGTCGGTGTTTTGTGCCGTTTCGGGGAGATCAGAGGAGGTCATCGGGTTTCCTTATATAATATGCGCACTCGAATCTTGTAGAGGTTATATCAATGTGCTCTCTGCCCGCTAATGTGGATCACTTGCGGTTGAATTATGTAGAAAACATACGACAAAAATCATCGCATAGCCTAACACAAGGCGAGCGCTACGATTTGTTTCGGCTTCTCGATCCGCGCATTTTTGTGTTACCGTACATAGAAGTCGATTTATCAGCAATGGCCGATTTTGTACAGTCAAAAATGAGTGTCGGGTATCGATGTTATATCCGGCTAATGAATATCGGCGCACGGCGTGTGTTAGGAACATGGGATACTAGAATGCCTCACATTCTACGAAATGACCCGACATTCGGGACAGATTTACCCTATAGATTATTGTCGGCTTCAGAAGAATTTCTAACGAGGAAATCAACGTATTTGCAGGCTGGCGGTATGTTGGATGAAGGTTACCATGCACTAGGAGCAATTGCATACGATATGCCCTACAGTGTCTGGTGTGCTGCCAATTCAGCTTATTCTGCTTTATCAGCGTCACTGGGTAACGTCCCATCACTATCTCAGAAAATGGAAGATTCGTCTACTGATATTGTTCATGGTTGGGATGCAAGTATGTTTGCGTTCTACGCTTTTGCATTACTCGACTCTCCCGACAAACTGGCGGTTGATGTTTTAACAAGTAAACTTCATGAACCTTTTGAATTTGATAAGACTAAATCACTATTGTTTTGGGAATGGTGGCTCACTGAAGCATTGGACAATGCTTGGGAAACTGCGTCGGCAATCGATGGTACATAGATACTTCGGATATGTCCCCTCACGGTGAAGGGACATACCATTCGCGCCAATTGTGTTTTCTACAGCTGCTCTTTGACCGTTTGATAGAGCGTTTGGGCGCGCAGATCGCTAAGCATGTAGCAGGGGCCGCCGAGTCGCTCCGCCAATTGCTTGGCGAGTCCCTGATCGAAGGCGGCGTGCTCCATGTTGATCGTCACGTTGCGGATGCCATCTTCGCGGATGGCGTCTGCAATGCGGTGCGCTTCGACTTGCGGCGGCTGATCCGACACGGAGACGTTGCCCGCGCCATCGGTGAGCAGGATCATCAGCGGCATCACGTCGGGGTGAACGCGCCGCTCCTGCAAAAAGACGTTGTGCGCCAGCAATAACCCGGCGGCCAACGGCGTTTTACCACCAACGGGAATATCGGCGAGCGCTTTCTTGGCGAGCGTCACCGAGTTGGTGGGCGGCAGAATCAAGGTCGCGCGATCTTTTTGGAAGACGACTAATCCTACCCGATCGCGGCGCTGATAGGCATCCGTGAGCAGCGAGAGGATCGCGCCTTTGGTGGCGTTCATGCGCTCCGAGACGGCCATGCTCCATGAAGCATCGACCACGAACAGGATCAGGTTGGCGGCGCGCCGCACCCGAATCTTGCGCTGGAGATCGCCTGTCTGAATCAGATAGGCCAGGTTCTTTTTGGCGTCTTCGGTTTTGCGCTGACGTTGATACGGGGCGGCGGCGCGGAAAGTCGCATCGAAGGCGATGTCGTCGCGGCGATCACCAGCGGGACGCGCCTGGATATAGTGTCCCCGCTTGCGATCGGTGCGCGTCTGGCTGCGCCGCCCGGACGCCTTGCGCGTCAACTTATCGAGCGGCGTATCCAGTTTGCGGGTCATGAATTCCGTCTTCGCCTCGACCTTTTTGCCACCCTCCCACCAATAGGCGGAACGGTTATCGAACTGCGCCTGCGGGCTCGGTTCGGTCTGGGCGGTGTCGGGCGCTTGCTGTTCGGCGGACTGCTGCGCGGTGTTCTCTTCTAGCGAGTCACTTTTTTTTTCAACGGTGAGTTCTCGTCGCTCGGACGCGGAGTCGCACCCTGGCCGTCGAATTCGCTCTGTGCCTGCTCGACGCGCTCGGCTAATTCAGCGGCGGTAAGCTGCTCATCGTGGAACGGGCCGCGCTTGAGGCGATGCGGCAGCGCCAATTCCGCCGCCAGCATAATATCGTGATCGGTTATTTGGTGGCGTCCCTCGAAGGCGGCCTGGGCGCGCGCGGCTTTGAGAATCACCAGATCGGCGCGGTGGCCGTCGATGTGCAGTGATCCGGTCAGGCTGGCGATGGTGTACAGATCACGCTCACTATAGAGGACGCTATCGACGATATTGCGCGCGCGATCGATCTCGTCGCTCAACGTTTTTTCGGCGGCTTCCCAACGGGTGCGGAAGGCGTCGGGATCGCTATCGAACTCGATATGGCGCTGCAAAATCGCCATGCGTTCACGCGGATCGGCGAGTCCGCGCACATCGACCGACAGCGCGAAGCGATCGAGCAACTGCGGACGCAGATCGCCTTCTTCGGGGTTCATCGTGCCGATCAGGATGAAGCGCGCCGGGTGCTGGAAGCTGATCCCTTCGCGCTCGACGACGTTGATGCCCATCGCGGCTGAGTCGAGCAGTAGATCGACGATATGATCGTCGAGCAGGTTGACCTCATCGACGTACAAAATGCTGCGATTGGCGGCGGCCAGCACACCCGGATCAAAATGCCGCTCGCCCTGTTTGATAGCTTTTTCAATATCGAGCGTGCCGACGACGCGATCTTCGGTGGCGCTCACGGGAAGCTCGACCAGCCGAGTCTGACGGCGCGCGACGGGAAGCTGTTCGCCACGAGCGGAGCGCTCGCGGACGGCATCTGACCAGGCTTCGGGGTGTTTCGGATCGTCGTTGAAGGGCGAGTCGGCAACCACTTCGATCTCCGGCAACAGGGCGGCCAGGGCGCGCGCCGCCGTCGATTTGGCCGTGCCGCGCTCGCCACGAATCAATACGCCGCCGATGCTGGGGTTGATCGCGTTCAGGATCAGGGCGCGCTTCATGCGTTCCTGGCCGACGATGGCCGTGAACGGGTAAACAGATCGGTTCGTCATGAATCTTCCTGCGGATAGGTAATCGCCAATTGGGGGAATTATAGCCGAGAGAACGCAGATTGGGGAGCGTGAAAAAAGTGGGGGTGCATTCAGAATTAGGGCGAGCGCTGCGCTTTGGCTGAAGGCCATAGCCTAGCGGACGCGGCGAGCCGTGGGGCCGAAGAAAAAGGCCCTTGCGGTTTGGAAGCGGCGTGGCGCGTGCGCGAACGTGGGCAAAAATAGTTTGAATCGCCCAGGCCCACA
>JBBRMW010000064.1:0-23948 GCA_038230635.1 Aggregatilineales bacterium
CTCGGCTGATTCGGAAACTCGCCGTGCCGCGCCGCGATCACCCGATCGTGCAGTGCTTCCTTCGCCTGCTCGATCTGATCGGCGTGTTCTGTGACGTTCACTGTCCCGCTGATATTGCCCTTCCGCGTGTGCCAAAACCCGCCACCAACGACCGCCGAATCGTGTCCTGGCACGAGCGTTTGCGCGGCCAGGATATAGATCAGCATTTGCACGTTGCGCCCAGCGATCATATCTTCGAGGTTGAACGTGGTGCTCCCAGTCTTGTAGTCGAGCACGATGTACTGTTCACCCACCACGTCAATCCGGTCGATCTTGCCACCAGCGCGGATTGGCCCCGCCCGACCTTCGATTATCACCTGCTGCTGACCGCCAAAAGCTGTCTCCAAACCGAGCGGACGACGCTCGCCGGGCAACAACGCTTGCACCGGACTTTCGCTCGAGAAGTCGAGCGCGACCAGATCGCGCAGCCCACGCCCAATCGCATCCGATTCCTGCTCCCACAGGGCGCCCGGCTCGAAACCATAACGGAACGGCGCGCTCGGCAGCCGCCCGCTCAGCGTTTCAGCGAGGATCGTCAGTGCCTCGTCGCGGGACTCCGGCGCGATCATCAGGCCGCGCTCGGCGATCGCTCGATAGGTCAGTTCGAGCACATCATGCACGATTGCGCCGCGTTGGGTGGGCAGCAAACCACTTTCCGGTTCTTCGAGCGGCTCTAAACGCAGCAGCCGATGCGCAAAAAACTGAAATGGACACTGACCATATTCATTGATCTGCGAAGCGCTCCATACCCGATCCGCACCCAGTGCCGCCGCGATCGCCGCACTGCTCAGAGAGTCTGCCAGGAAGCCGCTGTGCGCGTTGGATACCCCTTCCAAACGCCCCCGTTCGATCCGGCGACCATCGATCGCGTTTTGCCAGCGCTCGCCATACGTCGGATGCGCGCCCAACCAACGATGCGCGCCGAATAACTCCGCTTTGGCGGCGAGTGTATTCAAGCCATAAGCCAGCGCGGCGGTCACTTCCGAGAAGCGCGCCGCATCATCGAGATCGGGCGGGGCGTCCATCGGGATATGGATCACGGGTACGTCAATCGCGGCACAGGCAGCGCGCCAGTACGAAGACGCCGGCCAGGGATTACCGTTATCGCTATAGGGGCGCGTGAGGAGCAAATGCTTCTGCGCGAGTGCCGTGATCTCGTAGAACAGGCTGCTCTCATCGGCACGCTCAGCACGGGTGCGCAGGTCGAGTCCGCGTGCTCGCAGGGCGTAGCGTTCGCTGTCGTGATACAGCGCATCTTCACCCGCGCGTGCCGGAAACACCCCCTCGGACAGACCGAGCACGTAGACCGTCTCGTGCGGCAGCCCGCGCGCTTCGTAGACGCTGCTGATCAGCACCCGTCCGTCCCGATTGGCGGTCCGAAATGGGCTGATCGTGTAATCCTGGACGGCGCTTTGCAGTTCGAGTCGAAAGTCAGCCCACGTGATCGCAGCGCCACCGTCAATCAGTTCATAGGCCGCCAAAATCGCTGCCAACAGACCCTTGAGCGAGGCAATCGCACCCAAATCGCGTGCGCTGATCGCTGGATCGACGGCGTTTTTGGCGGCGCGAATGGCGGCCACCAACGTGTCCGGCGTCGTCGCGGAATCACCCCCCGCACCGTCGGGGATTTCGCCCTCGTTCCCGTCCGCACCGATCAGACTTTCGAGCCAGCCCACGAAGCCGCGCGGCGTGGCGCTGATCGGCGGCGTGACGCGCATAAAAAGCACTTCTAAAGCGGTCGGCAGGTCAGTGAGCACCTGGGCATCTACTGTGAGCGGCGCGGGCGACTCCTCATCGAATTCCGCTGCAATCGCTTCGGCTGCCCCTTGAGCGGCACGACTTACCGCGTGCAACCATGCTTCGCGTCCGCCAATCACGATCGCGGCGCGGCTGTTCCGGTCGAGCGCGTCGATCTGGTGATCATTGATGCCGAGGAATGCCAAATAGGGGCTATGCAGCGCATCCAGCAGCGGGCGACGCCGAAAATCGAGCGCGGCCAGATCGATCAGTGCCAACAGGCTTGCCACCGCTGGATTCTCTGCCAGCGGCGCGCCCAACCGCGTAGCGATCGGGATCGTATAGGCGGTCGCCAATTCGAGCAAATACGGCGTGTAGAGAGCCAGATCGCGCGCGACGATGGCGATCCCGTCAGGATCAGCGCCATCAAGCAGGTCGCGCTTCACCCGGCGCAGTACAACTTCCGATTCGCGGCGCGGATCAGGCGCTTCGATCAAGGTCAGCGCCGAGTCGCCGGAGACGCGCGTGATCGCCGATTCGAACAACGACTCGGATAAGTGGCGCAGCCGTTGGTCGCGCACACCAGGATCATGGATCAAATCCCACGAGTTAAAAATAACGTTTGCTTTGTCCTGAAGCTGGACAAGCGTCGCCGCGAATCGCCGATGCGCCGTTTGCTCGCGCCTTTCCTCATACGTCAGCGTGATCAGGGCGCGCTCGATCCGCCCGGTTAGCAGTGCGATCAACTCGCCTTGCACCCCTGTGAACTGATCGTAACCATCGACGATCAATAGGCTTGCGCCCAGTTCAATTTCCGGGTGCGCCTCCAGATGGGCCAGCGCCAGCCACCCTTCACCCTCGCTATCGACCAAGCCCCTTTCGCGCAGAAACGTTTGATAACCGCCGTAGATCAGCGCCAGATCAGCATCGCGCGGGGTTTGGGCGGCTGCGCTCAAATCTTCCGGGGGGATATGTGCCTGCTTCAACTCTTGAATGAACTCCGCGACAAGTTCCAGAAAGCCCGGCATATCCGCGATGGCTGCAAAATGGGTCAGCTGATCGCGCTCCCGCAGCGCCCCGATCACGACCCGCAAGATGCGGAAACGCGCGGCGCGATCGATGCGGCGTTGCGGAATACCCGCGATCTGGAGCAGTCGTCGATACAAACCATAGAAGTCGAAATATTCGACGCCCAGATAGACGCGGCTCTCCGGCAGATCGCTGAGCAGCCGCGCCCGAAAGCTGTCTATCTGTAATTCGGTGGGCAACAGCACCCATATCCGGCTGAATGGATCGCGGCTGGCCGCTGCGAACACTTCATGAATCGCCGCCCGCGTTTTCCCCGATCCAGCGCTGCCGGTGATGAGTGCTGTATTCAAGAGTGGCCTCCGCTCAGGTTTGTGCGGCTGAGGACGCTGGGGCGGGCGCGCCGGGATAGCTATCCATGAACTGTTCGGCGGGTTCGTCCTGCGCGGCCTTGAGAATTTTTTCGGCGACCGCTTGTGGGCTATCGGGAACGGGACGGTTCACGAACGCACTCGCTCCGCTGAAAGGTGGCGGATCGCCTGGGATAAGGAGTGAGTTCTTTCCGAAGTCGGTGGCGGTCATGCCGGGGTGCATCAAACAGACGCGGATATTATCGGCGGCCAGTTCGTTACGTGCCGTCAGTGAGAGGCCGTTGAGCGCATATTTGGTCGAGGCATACGCACCGATATTTGGAATTGCCATTTTGGATACGTTGGAACTGATATTGATAATCACCCCACCGCCCTGTGCCCGCATGATCGGAATTACCGCCTGCATCGCGTATAACACGCCGAACAGGTTCAACTCGATAATCTGTTGATAGGCCGCAGCATCCACCTTTTCGATCGAGGCGTAGTGCGACTGACCCGCGTTGTTGATCAGCACGTCCAGGTGCGTGAAGTGGGCATGGGCGGTGCCGACCATGTGATTGACCGAGTCTTTGTCGCGCATATCCGTTGTGATGGGCAGCGCCTCGACATTTTGATCGCGGAATTCTCTGGCGAGCGCGTTCAGTTTATCCGTTGAGCGGGCGGCCAGCACGAGTTTCGCGCCATGCGTGGCGAACAGATGCGCCGTTGCCAAACCAATTCCCTCTGAAGCACCCGTGATGATGACGACTTTTCCGTGTATATCCATCTGGTTTCAGCGCGCTTTGGTGCGCCAAGTCCTCTTTTCAGCATTATAGACTATCCTATTGTACAATCGTAGCATGAATAATCTGGAAACTTGAAGCGCAAAGCCTCGATTTTTTCGAGAAAGGACTCAAACCTGCCATGATCAAAGAGTTCCGCGAATTTGCACTCAAAGGAAATTTCCTCGAGTTGGCCGTTGCGTTCATTATGGGTGCAGCGTTTGGCGCGGTCGTCACGTCCCTGGTAAAAGACATCATTATGCCGCCAATCGGTTTGGTGCTCGGCAAAGTGGACTTCAGCAGCCTGTACATCAACCTATCGAGCACGGCCTACAATTCGTTGGCCGATGCACAAAAAGCGGGCGCACCCACCATCAACTATGGCTTATTCATCAATACCCTGATCAATTTTTTGATCGTGGCGTTGGTCATGTTCTTCATCATCCGTGCCGCCAATCGCCTCAAAAAGACGGAACCGGTCGGACCCACGACGAAGGAATGCCCCTATTGCTTTTCGACGATTCCATTGAAAGCAACACGCTGCCCGAACTGCACCTCGGATTTGGCGCGCTGAAGGTTTCGGGTGCTCACATTGATAAATGTTCGATAAGATGAGTCTGGAAAGTGACGAACAGCCCTCACCTCACCCCCTGCCCCTCATGGCGAGGGTCTTTCGAGCGAGGTTTCCCCCCCTCTACCTGCGGGAGAGGGGCAGGGGGTGAGGGCTTTCCAAACAGTCTCTAAGATGAGGCTGGATGTTCTACAGTGATCGGATAAAATGGAAGCACGGTTAAACAAAGATAAAACGCTTGAACATACAGCATACAGGCAAAAAATCGACTAATCGATTCCGTCGGATCGCTTTGATTCTCAGCGCCGCCTTGATCATGATTGGCCTCACCAATGTCATGTCGATTCATGCGCAAGGCACGACCATCTCCGAACGGGTAACCTATGGCGATTCGATTACGCGCAGCTTCGGCGCGGGCATCGACGCCTTTTTGTTCAACTTTTATGCGACGGCGGGCGATCATGTGACCTTGACCCTTATCGCGCGTACTGCCAAAGCGGGCGATCCGCTGATCGACCCGGCGCTGATTTTGGCTGCCCCGGATGGGACGGTCGTTGCCCAGAATGACGATTCGCTCGATGCGAAATTTGGCCTGACCAATGCCCGCTTGGTGAACTTTCCGATCACAATGCAGGGCATGTACACGGTTCATGCCACCCGCGATACGACGACCCCAGCGGGCAGTTTCGTGTTTGCGCTCAAGGGTCAGCGCGTGGATGGCGGGCGGGCCAATCTCGATCTCGATCAGCCTCTCGAAGGCACACTCGATAGCAAAACGCCCACCATCAGTTACGAGTTTCGCGCAACGGGCGGCGATGTCGTCTCGGCGGAGGTCGATGGTGCTGCGGGCAGCAATCTGTCGATGATGCTGTTCGATCAGTTTGACAACCTGCTTGTCACATTTACGGCCAAGCCAACCGGCATCGTCAAATTGACTTCGGTGTTATTGAGGGCGGATACGGTATACACCCTCGTCATTGCGCCGCCGAAACCGCCCACCGCTTCGATCGCGGCGGCAGGCTTCACCGTGAAACTGCACCGTGATGGCGGCGGCATCTTTCTCGCCAATGGCGAACTGGTCAGCGGCACGATCAATGCCCAAAACCCGGAAACGGCCTATGTCATCGCGGGCAAAGCGGGTGAGGTGGTCACGATCACGATGCACAACCTCGATAACACGCTCGCTGCTCATCTCACCCTGACAACCTTCGCGGGGCGCGTACTGAGTAATGCGCAAGCAAGCGCAGGCGCAGATCTGAAAAAGGGCGATGCGCGCATTCTGCGCTTCAAGCTGCCGAGTGATGGCATCTATCTGATTGCGGCGGGGCGTGTAGGGGGTGCCAAGGGTACGAGCACGGGCGCGTTCGACCTGAAAATCGAATTGATAGCGCCCACAAAGTAGCCGTTTCTGTAGGGATGTGGCCTGCCGCGTCCGTCCGGTCTGCCACACCACTCGACTCTGTGCGCGCTAATCGCTAAAACTGCCTTTTGTCAACTTGCATAAAACGGACGCTTCGGGGCTGGCTGGCACTAGGCAGTCAAGCTGAATCATTGTACCATTTATCACAATCAGGAGTGGCGCATGAACCTCGATGATCTGGCACGTTTCAGGGAACTCGATACGCAGGGCATGGCCGCACGCATCGATGCGCTGCCCGATCAACTCGCAGGGGCTTGGTCGCTGGCGCAAACGTTGACGCTGCCCGATGCGACGCTGGCCGCCTTCAAGCGTGTCGAGCGGATCGTGATCGCAGCGAATGGGACGCACGCCCGCGCTGCCGAGATCGTGGCGACGGCCTACGCCGGATCATGCCACCTGCCGATCCTGATCGAGCGGAGCGCCAGCCTGCCCGCCTATGCTGATCGGCAAAACACGCTGCTCATCTTGCTGAGCCACACCGGGAACACCCCCACCACGATCCAGATCGCCGAGGAAGCGGCTGCACGCGGCGTCCAAACCCACGTGATCAGTGGGACGCCGGGCGGATTGTTGGTGGATCAGGCGGCGCGGGCGGGCTGGTCAAGCTGGCAATATGTGCAGGATGGGCCACCGCGCACGGCACTTGGTTTCCACGTCATATTGTTGATTGGGCTGCTGCATCGGCTGGGTTTGATCGGCGATCCGGCAGCGGCAATCGATGAAGCCGTGAGCGTGCTGCGCGGTCGTGTGCCGATCCTGGGCGTCGAGAGTCCGGTCGGCAAAAATCCGGCCAAGCGGCTGGCGGGTCAGATGGTGGGGCGCATCCCGGTCATCGTTGGCGGCGGGATCATGGCTCCGGTGGCACGCCGCTGGAAAACGCAGCTCAACGAGAATGCCAAAACCTGGGCACAGTCTGAGGAGCTGCCGGAAATCGACTATAACGGCGTCAGCGGGACGATGTTCCCCGCGCCGCTGATGTCCCGCGTCAACGTCGTGTTCCTCACCTCACCGCAGTTCGATTCGCCCACCGATTCGGCGCGCTTTCAACTGACTCACGATTTGTACATGCAGCAGGGTGTCGCCGTCGATCAGGTGAAAGGGCGCGGCACCGATCGGTTGGCGCAAATGCTTTCCGCCGTCCAGTATGGGGATTACGTGAGCTACTACGTGGCGATGGCCTATGAGGTCGATCCGACGCCAACGCCCGCCATCGAACATCTCGCAAAAGACCTCGAAGTTGAATTAGCCCGCCGCGCGCAGCAATCGAGCAGCCCGGCCATATCCAGACAGGAGCAATGACCCATGACGACCAATCCAACCACCAAAGTGAAACCTGACCACATTCGGCTATACATTCCCGGCCCGATTGAGGTGCGCCAGGAAGTTTTGAACGCCCAGGCAAAGCCGATGATCGGCCACCGCTCGGCGGATTTCGAGGCGTTGTTTGCGCGCGTCCAGCCGAAGCTGCGCCAATTGTTTTATACGCAGTCGCGCGTATATGTCTCCACGTCATCCGGGACCGGCTTGTGGGAAGCCGCCAGCCGTAATGCCGTCCGCGACGATAAGCGCATCCTGCACTTGGTCAATGGCTCGTTCAGTGAGCGCTGGGCAGAAGTCAGCAAAGCCAACGGCAAGCAGGTCGATGTGATCAACGCTGAGTGGGGCAACGCCGTCAAGCCGGAACAACTTGCCGATGCGCTCAGCAAGCAGACTTACGACGCGGTGGCGATCGTCCTCAACGAGACGAGCACTGGCGTCAAGAATCCGCTCGAAGCGATGGTACCGCTTATCAAGCAGTATCCCGAAACGCTGATCCTGGTCGATGCGGTGAGCATTTTCGGCGGCTACAAGATCGATTTCGATGGTCTCGGCCTCGATATGGTACTGACCAGCACGCAGAAGGCGCTGGCGCTGCCGCCCGGTTTGGCTTTTGCCGCCGTCTCGGATCGGGTGTTGGAGCGCGCCAAGCAAGTGCCGTATCGCGGCTACTACTTCGACCTGCTGGAACTCGAAAAGTTCCTGATCAAGAACAACACACCTTCGACGCCAAATATCTCGCTGATCTATGCCACCGATCTCGAACTCGATCATATCCTGGCTGAGGGGTTGGAAGCGCGTTTTGCCCGTCACGAGCACATGGCAAACATGACGCGCGATTGGGCGATCGAAATGGGCTTCGGCTTGTTTGCGGAAGAGGGTTATCGTTCGCCGACGGTAACGACGGTCGCCAACGTCGCCGAAAAGCGCAAGGTCGATGTAAAGGCGCTCAACAAGTACTTGGCGACACAGGGTATGACGCTCTCCGATGGCTACGGCAAAATCAAGGACTCGACCTTCCGCATCGCGCACATGGGCGATCTGACGCCCGCCGACATGGAAGAACTGTTCAACGCTACGAATGAGTTCCTGGCGCAAACTCCGTAAAACTCAGCTTCTCACGTAAGTTCCTCGCCCGCTCTCTGAATATAGAGGGCGGGTGTCGTTAATCCCCAATTGATCGATCACCACTGATAAACAGGGCTAGATCAGTTGATTCTGTAATTGTTTTACTATTATAACATGTTACCGTGTTAATTTCTGATTCTATTGCTCCTTCATTGCTTAGCAATAGCATTTGACCTCCGATCGCCTGCCTGAATCTGTACTTATTCGCTGGATTATCAAGAAATCTGGCAGGCGCGGCACGCAGCGTCCGCTAACTGCGACAAAATTGAGAGGTTCTCGACATCTCAAAAAAAATGAACGATAATGTGCGCCGCGTAAATAGTTAGATCGCGGTTCTTTTCACGAAGCGAGGTTTTGTGGGGCGAACAACCATCCGCATTTTCGGCGTACCCATGGATTTGGGACAGCAGCGGCGCGGCGTCGATATGGGGCCGAGTGCCGTGCGTTATGCCGGGCTGCAAGAGCGTCTGGAACGGCTTGGCTACGAAGTTCACGATCAGGGCAATGTGGCCGTCCCGCTCAAAGAGGAAGCGCTGCAAGCGGAGCGGCGCATCAGCGATAAACCCGACGAGATCAACGCCCATCATCTCGGCGCGGTAATCGAAGTCTGCACCGCGATTTATACGCAGATGACCAAGAACGTTCATCCCGGCGAATTTGCGATCTTCCTGGGCGGCGACCACAGCATCAGCATCGGTACGGTATCGGGTGTCGCCAGTCGCGGCAAACATGGCGTGATCTGGGTCGATGCACACGCCGATTACAACACGCCGCAAACGTCGCCTTCGGGCAACATTCACGGGATGCCCGTCGCGGTACTGCTCGGCGAAGGCATTCCGGCATTGGCCTCGATCGGTGGCAAATCGCCCAAGCTGGAGCCATCGCAGGTCGTGATGGTGGGCATCCGCGATCTGGACGCGCCCGAACGCGAACGCCTGCAAAAGAGCGGAATCGGCGTCTTCACAATGACCGACATCGACGAACACGGCATCGGCATGATCGCGCGGCGTGTGCTCGATCGGCTGAGCCAGTTCGACACGATCCATGTCAGCCTCGATATGGACTCGCTCGATCCCGAAGAAGCACCCGGCGTCGGAACGCCCGTGCGCGGCGGTCTGAGCTACCGGGAGGCGCATTTGCTGATGGAAGTCTTCGCACAATCGGGCAAAGTGCGTTCGCTCGATATTGTCGAGGTGAATCCGATTCTCGATGAGCGCAATCAGACAGCCGAACTCGCCGTCGGATTGGCGGCGAGTTTGCTCGGAAAGCGAATCTTGTGAAAGGGTCATGCCTGCGCGTTGGGTTTAGATTGACCTCACCCCCCAACCCCCTCTCCGTGATGACGGAGAGGGGGGGCAAACGCTGCGCCGAGGCGATGTGGATCGTGATGCTTGTGCTTCTCAGTGGTTGCAGCGTATTCGACGGGACGCGCCCGACGCAGACGCCGATTTATATCACGGCCACGCCCGCGCCAACCGAGACGCCCGTTCTCGCCGATACCGCCGTGCTGGGTCCGACAATTGGCGCAACGCTGACCTGGACGCCGCTGCCGAGCGCCACGAAAACGCCCGTTCCGACCGATGTGCCGACGTTGACTCCCTCGTTCACGCCTGAGTTCACCGACACGCCGACGCCGAAGGTCAAAGCAACCACCGCCATCGCGCGCGTGCCCGTCAGCGGTAATGGCGGCGGAACGTGCGTCACCGCTTTGCAGCCAAACGGTTTTACTACCATTTATCAGCGCGATCAAAGTGTGCGGACGGCGCTCGGCTGCCCACTGAGTCAACCCATCGCCATCGGCAGCGCGATTGAAGCCTTCGAGAATGGGCTGATGTTGTGGGCGGCCTCATTGGCCGATCAACCGCATAAAGTGATCTATACGGTATTCAATTCGGGGAGCTATGGACGCTTCGATGACACTTGGACAGAAGGTGTCGATCAGTCGAATACGGGTGAAAATCCGCCAGCCGATCGGCGCGCGCCCGTGCGTGGCTTCGGCAAAGTGTGGCATTTCAACCCAACGGTGCGCAGTGGACTCGGTTGGGCATTGAACGATGAGGTGGGCATCAGCGCGGAGATTCAGCGTTTTGAGCGGGGCGAAATGCTCTATGTCTCAAGCTCGAATCAAACGTACATCTTTGCGAATGGCACATGGCGGGTCGATCAAACGCGCTTCTGAGGCGTAAACTGCGCGATGGTCCCGGTTCACCACGTTTGGAGCAATAAGCCATCAATCTGGTTGAAATGCGCATCGCGCGTGATCAACGTCAATTGATGTTGCATCGCCAGCGCCGCAATCCACATGTCGTTTTGAGGGATTGGGCGCCCTTTCTTGCGAAGCTGCTGCACGATTTTGGCGTATTGGCGAGCAGTCTGTACATCGCAGAACAAAATGTTAGCGCCAGCCAGATACTGATCCGTTCGTTGGATATTTGCTTCGATTCGTCCTGAATGTTCTGCTCCAGCATACAGTTCGCCGATCACGATAATCGGGATACTTATCCGCGCAGTCGGGATGAGGATCGGCAAAATAGCAGGATCGTTATTGAGTTGTGCAATTGCTGCGACAGTATCAATCAGGAAATGCGGGCGGGTTATTCCATTCATCCCAATCTACCTGTTCAAACTCTTCTTCAATGAACCGTGCCATTTCTTCAAGGTCTTCTTTGGGGAAATGAATCTGGCTGGTGCGTGCCAGAAAATCGGAAACAAGTTCCCCTTTAGGATGTATTAGCTGATACGCAAAATCCAGCACTTCCTGCTGCTGTTCTGGATTGAGCACCTGAAGCTGATAAAGCAATTCCTGTTCAATCGTGGTCATTTTACGATCTCCATACATTCACGGTTGTTTATTTTACACCCGTTGCGGTTGCGTGATCGGCAGCGCTGCCAGATCGGTTTCGATGCCTTTGGCGCGATCGGTGAAAGCGTCGAGCGTACCTTGCTGCTCACGGTAGCGATCGGCCAGGACGTTCAGTTGGCTGAACACGGGCGCGAGAATTTGCTTGCCATATTGCAGCAAACGGCTGCGCTCGCGGTTCGTCAGATCGATCAACGATTGGCGGTAAGCATCCTCCAGCGATTTCAGGCTCGTCTCCAATTCGGTACGCGCCTCACTGGTCGCCCGCCGATAGAATACGGTCGCTGCGATGCCGCCACCGACCAGTGCAACGGGTGCGAAGATTACGCCAAACACGATCGACAATGCGTGCGCCGCCGTGATGCCGCCCGCTGCACTCAGCAAAAACGCCAGGATGCCGCTCAGTGCGCCCGTCACGCTCAGGATGAAGCCGCGCACATTCTGACTGAAGTTCGCTTGCAAACCTTCCAGCACGGTGTTATCGGCGTAAGTCTTCATCTCGACATTGGCCTGCGCCAGCGCCGCTTGCAAGGCCGCATGTTGATCGGCGTATGTCGCGGCATCGAGCGTAGAGGCTTCCGCGCGCAGCATCGCCTCCATCTTGTTCAGACGCTCGATCACGCTGCGCCAATAGCTGCGGCTGCCGTCGATCACGGCGTTGACATAGCCTTCGCTGATCGATTTGACCTGATCGAGCGCGCCGCCCACAACCTGCTTGTTGAATTCCTCGCGCAGCTTATCGTTATCCATGCCGCGCACTGCCTGCGTCACGCTCAGGTTCGAGTCGATGAAGCTGTTGCCGCGTTTGCGCATCGCATCGAAGGTCTTGTGCATTTCATCGAGCGCCGCTTGCAACTGCTTGTCGAGCGAGCCAGCTTGCCCTTCCATTTCCTTCTGAATGTCTTCGGCCTGCATCGTGTCGCCGCTCACCAGGGTCAGGCGCGCCGTTACTGTCCCGCGATAGCGCCCCACGAGGCTCTTGAGCAGTTCGAGTTGGGTCAACAGCTTTTGTTTGGCGGGCGGCACGTTCGCAAACGACCCCCGCAGGTATTCGCGCAGGGCGTCCATGCCCCAGTCGCCGCGCGCGCCACCGCCACCCCCGAACAACCCGGCGGGCTTCTCACCTTGCAGCGACTTTTTGGCGGAGACGAGGAATATCTCTGGGCGTAGATCGAGCAGTTCGCCGATTTCTTTTTGCACGAAATCACGCACCTGCGTTTGCTCGCGGCCTTCCAGCAAATCGATCTGGTTGATCACGATGATGATTTTTTTGCCATAGTTGCGCGCCAATTCGAGGTAGATACGCTCGGTTTCGGCGAACGCACGTTTGGCCGAAATCACGAAGATCACGAGATCGCTGCGATGCAAAAAGGCTTTGGCGACCTGCTCATGCTTGGCGAATACCGAACCCGTGCCAGGCGTATCGACGATCACGACGCCGGGCGCGCCGGTATTCGGATGCGTCCATTCGCGGATGGCATCGTCGCGGGTGATCGGTTCGCGCGATTTGGTCGGCGCATAGCGGATCAGTTCGATCATGTCGGTGGTGGGTGTGATACCTGTCGGCAGCAGCGAATCACCCAGCAGCGCGTTGACAAACGTCGATTTGCCCGCGTTGAACTCACCAATGATCGCCACAATGAAAAACATCTCACGCAGATCGCCCGCACTTTCGATCAAACGCGCCTTATCCGCTGCACCCTCATCGCCCATTTTGCCGATATGCTCGCCCGCATCGAACAACAGCCGCACCTCGCGCTCACGCAGTTCGGCGACTGGCCCTTCCAACACCACTTGATTCGTCATATCGTTGCGTTATCCTGTCTATTCTTTGATCGCGGCCAAATCTTTTTCGAGGCCGCTCAATGTCGTTTGATAGCGTTCCAAGTCCACTTTTACAATGTCCACTTGCGAAGTCTGCGACTCGACCAGCCGCAAGAACGGCGTCACAGCATCCCGTCGAATGCCCGCGCCAAAGCTGATCTGTCGTTCGGCGGCGCGTCCCAATGCGGCGGTCAAGTCAGTTTTGAGCGATTCCAGGCGTCCCACATAGGCTCGCGCCATCAACAAACCGCGCACGGGCAAAATCGCCAAGCCGCCGATCATGAACGTGATCACGGCCAAAACCAGCAGAATCCAGAAGCCGCCGTTATTCGATCCCCCCGCCGTGATCCCGATTAGGAACGCGACGATGATCACCACGATCTCATACATCGCCAGAATCACCAACGTGTTTTGCACCGCGCGATCGATGCGTTCGGATTCGGCGCGTTTGGCTTTATCGACCAGCGCGATCAGATTGCCCCGTGCAGCAGACAATATCGAGCGATCGTAAGTCATCGGCGCGCCCAGGCTGCCCACTAGCTTATTTTGCAGAACGGGCGGCAGCACGCCGATCTCACGGCGCGTATAGGCGATCAGATCATCGACATCTTTCACGTCGCGGCCTTCCAAACGCGGGCCGAGCTTATCGACCACGCCCGGAATTTGATCGAGCGGTTCAGTCACCCGCTTCGACTCGAAGGCCGTGCGTGCGGGAGTGCGCCCGCCAAAACGTCGCCCGAAGCGCGCCAATCCAGTCAGTTCGAGTAAGCCGCCCGCCGCCATGTTCGCCGCGCGCGACCATTGGAACATCTCGCGGATGGCGCTCGTGCCGCGTGATTCGGTATCGGCAAACAGCGCTGCCAATTCTCCGGTCGTTTCGGCAACGGCTGTGTTTTGCTCGACCGCCGATTGTTCCATCTGTGCGCGGACATTCTGCGCCGATTTGCGGTAATCGACCAGCGCGTTTTGCTCGTCGCGGACTTGCGTCAAGGCGTTCGTCAGAACATTGCGCACGATTTGCAGCGGCGTTTCGAGTTTGCCGCGCACACGCGCCGCATCGCTGAGTGCGGTCGTGATAAAGTGTTCGATCTGCGCGAAGCCGCTGGCATCCCACAGTGCCGGATCGCGTGGCTCAACCGCGTTGGCTTGTGCGGCCAACTTCGCGGATACCATCCACACGTCGGGGGTGACCCCGGTCGTGCTCAGGATCGTTTGCCCCTGCTGCGCCACGAAAGCCTTGAGCGTTACCTGTTCGTCCGGGTCGAGTAAATCGATTTGATTGACGACCAGCACAATCCGCTTGCCATAATCGCGCAAAGCCGACAGGTAATCGAGGTTGCTCTGCGACATGGCTTGTGTCGCCAGCATGACCAACATCACGAGATCGGCGCGGTGCAAAAAGTGGCGAGTCGTTTCGTCGTGTCCCTTGAAAATCGAATCGAGGCCGGGCGTATCGACGAGGCTGACCTGATCGAGCAAGTGCGACGGGTGAAAGATCGTATCGGCGTCGCCAGATGCGATACGTTGCAACGAGGGGCCTTGACGCACCGTCACGATCCGATCGGTCGTGGGAGTCGGGCCAACGCCAAGTACAGGTTCACCGAGCAGCGCGTTGATGATGCTCGATTTGCCCGTGTTGAATGCGCCCACCAACACGATCAGAAAAGGGTGATCGGCATGGAACAGGGCATCGCGCGCCTGATCCATCTGGTCGGCGGGCAGGCCGTCCACCTTGCCGAGCGTCTCGACCAATCCGGTGAGCGTCTCGAATTCTTTGCGACGCAGGGTTTCGTAGCGGGAAAGCAGGCTAGGACGATTCAAGGATAGATGCTCCGTAGGATAAAACCATTAAACGCCATTCATCACCATCGAATACAAAGCCAGCGCCGGATACGGTTGGAACATCGCCAACGTCTCCTTGACCTGTTTATCGGTCACTTTCGCACCCGTAAAAAAGACTTTGGAGATCGTGGCGCGCGCTTCGGTATCGACCGGAACAAAGCTGTAGCGCCCCAATAGGATCATCAAGGTGTTGGCGGCGTAGTCGCCCGCACCGCGTAAGGATACCAACTGAGCGCGTAGTTCTTTGTCGGGCAGATCGCTGGTTTGCAGACTTTCGAGATCAAGTTTTCCTTCGGCGATCAGGCGCGCATTGTGGAGCAGATAGCCAGCCCGATAGCCGAGTCCCGCCAGTTTCAGATCATCCTCACTCACCGCCGAGATCGTTTCAGGAGTGGGAAAGGCGCGCAGGTCGCGTCCGCTGGTCAGGTTGGCGGAATGTGGCGCACCCCATCGATCGACGAGATTGGCGACCATCCGTTTGGTCAGCGTCCAGGTTGTGTTGGTGGTCGTCAGCACGCGCGCGAAATCTTCCCAGAGTGTAGCACAACGCAATATCCGTCCGATGCCCGCCGCTTCGACGTGCGCAAGATGTGGCTGCACCGCACATAACGCATAGAAGGGCGCGTAATCCTCATCGAGCCGGAACATCCAGCGCACCCGCGACTCGATCAGCGCGCGCCGTTTCGGGGTGAGCCGCACCGTCCCACCGTCGGCATCGACATTCAGCGCACCGACACCCATCGTGATCGCCAGCGTCCAGATCGTGCCATCGGCGATCGTCAGCGTGTAGCCGAGCGTTTGTGTCGCGTCGTCCCAAGTGTGCGGCTTGAGGATATACCAGCCGTGCGAGTGGACAGCAGCGTCGAAATGAAAATCGGGCGGGGTCGGCAGCGTGATCAAACTCACAAGATTATCTCGTTAGGCGATTCGCAATGCGCAGATTATACTCACCCTACGCAATACGTTGAAAAACAGGATCACGGTGCAGTGACTCGATCAAGACGTTTTCGCCGGATCGGATGCGGCGCGCTGGTATTTTTCTGGTTCGCGCTGATTTTGCTCGTGCCCTGCGCGGCGATCACGCTGATCAGCGGCACCGAGATCACCCTCGCGCGGGGCGATATACCCGATACCAACCTGCTGCGAGTCTGGCTGATTCAGCAGTCAAAAGAGCGCGGCCTGGGTATCTCAACGAGTTATTCACTCGCGCCGAATGCCGATACGTTGTGTTTGATCACGACGACGCGCTTTGTGCTATGGCAGGGTGCGGCGAATACCAGTCGAGGCTGCGAATGTTATGGACACAGCGCCAGTGGTTATACCTTGACGAGCAGTGGCGCGGATGCCTGTCAGATTGCTGGGCTTTGATTTGTTTAGAGTTTGAAAGGATGTTATTTTGTCTGATCAGCCGATTCGCATTGCTATCATTGGCACCGCCAAGCGCTCCGATTATTTGTATGGCCCGATCCTCAAGGATTTCCCCGGCGTTGAACTGGTGGCTGTATGGGGTCGCAGCACCGACTCGGCCAAGCGACTCGGCGAGAGCCAGGGTGTGCCCTGGTACACTGACCTCGATCGGCTGATAAGCGAGACCGCACCGCAAATCGGGATCGTCTCGGTCGGCTATGGCGCGAATGGCGAGGTCGGTTTGCTGGCCGTCGAACATGGCCTAAACGTCCTGCTCGAAACGCCGATCGCCCACAAGTTGAGCGAAGCCGACGCGATCATCGAGGCAGCAAAACAACATGGCGTGAAAATCGAGATCGCCGAACAGTTTCATCGCCGTCCGCTCGAACAGATCAAGCTCAAGCTGATCGCGTCGGGTTTGTTCGGGCGCGTCTATTCGTCGTTCAACGACTACGCGGGGCATGGTTATCACGGCATCAGCGTGATGCGAAGCTATCTCGGCTTCGACGCGAAACCCGTTCAAGTGGTGGGATCGGTTCATAACTATCCGCTCGCGCCGTATTGGTCACGACTCGCCGACAAATACGGAGCACGCGACGAAACGCAGGAACACGGGATCATCGAGTTCGAGGATGGGCGCGTCGGCATTTTCCATTGGACGAGTGTGGGCTATGATGCGCCCGCGCGCTGGTGGCGCAGCAGTCGCTTTATGGCCGAAAAAGGGATGGGGATCAGTGTGGGGATCGGCATCGAGGTGCAGGAACAGTTATCGCTGCTCGCACCCGGTGGTGAAGCGCCGCGCTTTATCACGATCGAACGGCGCTGGGAACGCAATGACGGCGGCGCTTTGCAAGCGATCGTCGCGCACACGGGTGATCCTGATCTGCCGATCGTGCGCTGGGATAATCCGTTCGCCTTGCCGAATAAGGGTCATGGTCCTCAATGGCATGACGACGAGATCGGCGTGGCGGGCTGCCTGCTCAGTTTGGTCGAGGCCGTGCGCAACAATACCGAACCAACCTATGGCGGCTTGCAAGGACGACTCGACCAGGAGTTAGTCCTGGCGATTCGGCAGTCGGCGGAGCAGGGTGGCGTCCCGGTGCGGCTGCCACTGGATCGGGCGGAGTAAAGAAACAATTATGGACGGTCATGCGTTTGGTCGCCCCACTATCGATCGCGGCAAACGGCAGATCGCCAACTCGCCACTATTTGGCGAGTTGTTGAAAGAAATGTGTGGCTCAATCAATTCGATTCTCTCGTGTTTGATTCAGACCCAGGCAATTATAATGAGTGATGAATGGTTAGGTCTGTGAGGTGCAGAATGCAAACAATCACGCTGAAAACCCATGTGGACCCTAATGGTGTGGTAAGACTAGAGATTCCCACTGATTTGGCCGATCGGGAAGTCGAGATCATCGTGATTATGCAACCATTTAACTCAGAGCCGCATGATGCAATGGGTTATCCCATCGGCTATTTTGAAAACACCTATGGGAGTTTCGCTCACGAACCGCTTGAACGAAATCAACCTACGCAAGTTGATACATGCTCGATCAAGCGTTGATCCTGGCGATTCGACAGTCGGCGGAGCAAGGTGGTGTCCCGGTGCGGCTGCCACTGGATCGGACAGATTGAAACTGATGATAGACAGGGAGATACGACTCGTGCAGAATGTTTTGGGGCGATGCTTATTTACGGGTCTCATATTGTTTGTGAGCATAGTAGGATTCACCCCAGGCCGCGCAAACGCAGCAACTTCATTGCCTTACTTGCTGCTCTCTCGCCCAGAGCGTGGTCGCGTATTGGCGGCGGCGTGGAGTCCCGATGGACACTATATTGCGGTTGGCACCGATCAGGGTTTGTGGATATACACCGAATCGCTCGGCGACGTGTTCCACCTGACTGATGTGCCGATTCATGCTGTCGCCTGGAGTCCCGACGGCGCGAACCTCGCGTTGGGCTATTTCGGGCAATTTACGATCATGTCCTTCTACGAAAATCTTTTCGAGGGGGGAATCGACAACCGGCCCTCGGTTGTGCCTGTCACGGGCGGCGGATTGAGCTTGTGGTCAGTGCAAAAAACAGGGCAAACATTCACGCTTGCGGAGCGTTTTAGCCTGCTGACGGCTGGCTCGGTCTATGCGCTGCGGTTCAGCCCGGATAGCCGCCGACTCGCCAGCCTTTCGCAAGATCGTTACGGGAACGGTGAAGATGAATACGGTATCGATACCCTGCACATTTTTGCAACGGATACGGGTATTCTGGTTAACAATTCGCCCAACGCTTACTCGAATATTGTGTAGGAAAGCGCCTTTCCGCAAATGGGCAATGGGCTATCCTGGAGTCCCAATGGGCGGTATTTGGCCGTGATTCATGGTTTTGGCTACTCAGAGCGGTGGCCGCAGGACGGCTTTCCAACGGCTATATGGGATTCGATTGAAAACAATTTTATCCACCTCAATCATCGCCAACCAGGTTGGGAGGCAGGGGAAGCTGCTGCGGTCGATTGGGATGGGCAAGGTAGGCTCGCAGTCGGTGGCGTCCACGATTTTTACCCTGAGAGTATTGGTGGAATTGTGGTGTGCAAGTTCGATGCTGGAACAGCGACAGATTGTAATTTACCATCACCCTCACAATTCAACTATGATGGGCGGTATGGTGATGTCTCGGCGGTGGCTTGGCGACCAGGCCACAACCAATTGGCGTTGTCCGATGGTGCGGCCATTGAGCTTTGGGATACTGATTCGCAGACTATCACCGCCACGCTCGATGCAGCGTTTGATAACGTGACAATGCTCGCCTGGAATTCCGATGGCACCAAGTTGATGAGTATGGGCTTCGATTACGCCTTGCGTATTTGGACGCGCTTCGAGAACTATCAAGCGCCCGATCCGCGCCCTGTCCGCACGGTTTCGATTCCTGCCAAATATGTTGACGGTGTGATCAGTCCCGACGGCCAACTGTTTGCCACTTCGATGCCACCCTTTGAATCGATTGACATTATCCACATAACCGATGGTCATGTACAGCAGCATTTCGCTCTCGGCACGGGCTTTAATGTAGACACGACCAGCATGTACTGGAGCAAAGACGGCAGCATGTTGGCAGCTATCTTATGGCGGCCTGCTGACAAAACGTCGATTATACGATTATGGTCAGTATCTGCTGGGAAACAAATCCTCGAACTGGCGGTGGGCAACCAAACAACTGCAATCTCATGGCGACCTGATGGGCGAGCAATCGCGGTCAGGGAATTGAACGGCGACGGTGTTGAGACGTTCGATGTACACGCCATATCCGACGGGCATGAACTTTTCCGAACACTACCGTTTAACGACTGGTTAAACCAATTTGCCATGCCAAACTTGCGCTATAACGAACATTCGTTGGATGTTGGGCAATGGTCACCCGATGGGCGGCTGCTGGCGATCAACGATCATGTGGTGCAATCTGAGGACGACACTTCTGTGCTTTTGTGGGATACTCAAACCAGTACGCTCGCTGCCCATCTGGACACGACTCGCGGCAGCAATCGAGGTTTTAGCGGTGATGCGACGGTGGCCGCCTGGAGTCCGGACGGTACGTTGATCGCGGTACAAGGTTTTGACAAATTCTATCTGTTTCGCCTGAAACAAAAGGATGGGCAATTTATCCCAGAGTTACTGTGGCGGCGCGATTTAGGCTCTTGGCTAGAAAATAGCGATTACGCTGCGAACGACAACACGTTGTTCAGTCCAGATGGTCGCTACTTTTTCCATAATCGCATCATCTACAGCACCGCGACAGGCTGGCCGATCTTTCGTTTCCGATCGTCAATGGGCTTCCGATATTTCCGTTGGGTCGGGAATATGCTCACTGGATACGAGTTCGGTTCAGTGGACGGGCAGACGCCGGGGCAGGCTGTAACCGTGCGCACAACGGACTTTTTACCTTGAGTAGAATATTAGCATGTTAAAAATTGGTGAGTCATTCATGTTGAACCGCTTTTTGATCCCGCTCTGCGCCGCACTGCTGATCGTCCTCGCGGCGGGCTGCGACTCGACTAACACGATCGCCACCGTGACGGCGCGTGCAGCGGCCACCAACACCGTCCCTGACGATACGGCGTGGTTCAGCGATTCGATCTTGTACTCGGTGTTTGTGCGCAGCTTCCGCGACTCGAACGGCGACGGCATCGGCGATCTGGTCGGCGTCCCGGTGCGGCTGCCACTCGATCGAACGTAAAGGAGAGTTGAGCATCGTATGTTAAAACGCAAACCGCGCAAATCAAAGGGTATTCGTTCACGCGCGCTGCTGCTGGTCATCGGATTGGATTACTTTTGGGCAGCCGTAGTCGTAGCGGCTATTGTGATTGGCTTTGGATTCAACAGGAATTTATATTCCGCTCCAAATGACCTCGCTCCTCTGCCAAAAATGGTAGTAAATGTTATACCGTTGCTCGGAGAATTACTTCAGGTCGCGGGTTTCAATCTCTTTTTACCTATAATAATTGGGATATGCCTGATATTTCTCGGACTAGGATTGAGTTTATGGCAACAGCAATGGTGGGCTTACTGGCTCAATTTGGCAGTCTACGTATTCGGTGCCTATTACTTTTTTACCGCGCCGATACTCAATCGCCCAGACTTCGATGTCAGCTTTGTGGTCTGTGCGATTGCAGCGGGGTTACTGATGGTAAATGGCGTGTTTTCGCGCTAT
The DNA here is from genome assembly GCA_038230635.1 of Aggregatilineales bacterium. GTDB lineage: Bacteria > Chloroflexota > Anaerolineae > Aggregatilineales > UBA2796 > JBBRMW01. The sequence goes on from JBBRMW010000064.1 coordinate 21,002, forward strand.
GAATTTCGGTATGCCAATAATTCATGGCTGGTGATGATTCCAGTTGGTGTTGGTGCGGCGCTACTGGCCGCGAATAGTCTCACCCATGTTGAGTTCCTTCCAAGCTATATAAAAGAGTTCTCCCCCGATGGCAAGGAACTCACGCTCATGGTGGGTTCTGACCTGCACGTAATGAACAGTGACGGAACACATGATCGTGTGTTGGTTTCAGGAATATCTTATAGCAGTTTAGGCCTGACCACCGATTCCTGGTCGCCAGACGGAACGCACATTGCATATATCGGCGCAGACCAAGAGATACATGTCGTAAATGCAGACGGATCAAATGATTACATAATTTATAACGAATATGTCAACTGGTGTGGTGGGACAATCCCAGCTAGATGGTCACCTGATGGCAAGCAAATCGTTTTTACTGAGCCTGACATGTACAATACCAATATTTTGGTGATCAACGCGAACGGAACGGAGCAACACATAATAACCAAAACCATAAAGGGCTGTGTGGGTTCGGCGCTTGATTGGTCGCCAGATGGTCGCATGATACTTTACAATGATGATAGTGGGCTGAGGATTATTCGACCTGATGGCACAGGCGATCAACTCATAATCAGCGCTGATCCCAACTCCCACGCTTGTATGCATCAAAACGATCCCTTTCAACCCACATGGTCTTCGGATAGCCAACAAGTTTTACAGCTGACCACACTTTGTGAAGGAGGGGCAGAGGTATATGAGTTACAGGCGGTGAAGACCAACGGAACTATAAGTGGGACTAATATCAATTTGAGTACGTCACCAACTACAATTCGGTGGTCGACTGATCGCCAACAAGTATTTTTTATGTCCTATGTGCGGGATTCTACCTTGCGGGATTCTACGATAAACATTTTTATGACGACTGTAAGTGGTTCCGATTCGCATATTGTCGCCAAAGGTGTCGATCCGCTATTTTTTGCGCTTTCTCATGATGGGAAGGAAATTGCTTACGCACGCGCGAAAATGGTGTGCGTGAGCGCGATTGACGGCACGAACGAGCACTGTTTCCCCAAACATCGCCGCTGAGTAGGGCAACTTGAGAAAGCAAGAGGAGTATTTTATGAACGGACTCACCTTCGATTTTCGTCAGCCGTTTCGAACACTGCCACCGCGCTCAGTATCACTGATCTCTGGCTTGGTGCTCGGCATTGCGTTCGCAGTGCTGTTTTTCAACCCATTTACGCAGCGCAATATCGCGTTTTCCACCCGTATCGAACCGATGATGTTTCCTGGTCCACCAGCCGACACAACCTTGTTAGCACTGGTTTATTTCGCGGTGGCGGGGCTGGCCCTTGGCGGACTGCGCCTGCTGGTTTGGGATCGGGTGCGCGGTCTGATCTCGCTGCCTATCTTGTTAGCCGTGATGCTGACCGGCAGCGCCGCCCTCATTTACGGTGGGCTGCGCTTGTTCAATCCCGCGTTGGCTTGCATGATCGAAAGTTGCAATTCAACGTTCGCCTTCCACTATGCACTGATCACGCTCGATGCGGGCGTGGTGTTGGCCTTCAATGGCATTCCAAATATGGCGACGCCTGTTGACCCAAAAACGGGAGAACCATATACCAAGTTGGGCTGTTCGATGAATGGTGGATGGCTGTTGATCCTGGGCGTGGCACTGGTGTTTGGAGGGTTCGTGATGCTATATGTTCTCAACAATGTTTTAGGGCATGGGGAGTGTTAGCCTTTGCTCGAATACGCACCCGTCTTGTACTGGCACGATATAAGATTCAGGAGCTGTTTTATGCAGACTTTGACCAAGCGCTTTTTGATCCCGCTCTGCGCCGCGTTGCTGATCGTCCTCGCGGCGGGCTGCGACTCCACCAACACGATCGCCACCGTGACCGCACGCGCGGCAGCCACCAACACCGTCCTGGCGATTCTGTCGCCCCCCCCAACCAGTACGCCGATCATTCCGACCGCGCTGCCCACCATCGTTGCGCCGCCCACCATCCCAGCAGTTATGACAAGTGCGCCACCCGCACCGCCGATAACTGCTGTGGCAACCGGGGCAGTTACGGCGGGAGTCACAAGCGTCGCCACATCGCCCGCAACGACAGCAGCCCTTTCGGCGGCGACGAACGCCCAAACATCGGCAGCAACCGCAGGGGCGACCAATCCCGCCACCGCGCCCGCGACACTAGCCGCGACAGTGCCAGCAACCGTCGCGGCGACTGTTCCCGCGACCACCGCACCGACCGCCGCTCCGACGCAAGCCGCCACGCAGGTCGCGCTCGTCCCTGACGATACGGCGTGGTTCAGCGATGCGATTTTGTACTCGGTGTTCGTGCGCAGCTTCCGCGACTCGAACGGCGACGGTATCGGCGATCTGCCGGGCGTGATCGATGGCCTCGATTACATCCAGAGCCTCGGCGTCAACACGATCTGGCTGCTGCCCGTGTTCAAGAGTCCATCGTATCACGGCTACGATACGAGCGACTATGATAACGTCAACCCCGACTATGGTACGAACGACGATCTGCTGCGCCTGATCCGCGAGGTGCATAAGCGGCACATGCACATTTTGCTGGATTATGTGGTCAATCACACCTCCGATCAGCACCCCTACTTCAAGGATGCGTTCGGCAATCCAAGCAGCCAATATGCGGACTACTACACCTGGCTCAATGCAGCACACACGCAGTACGCGAGTTTTGCCAACGTCAAGGAAATGCCGCAGCTCAACTACGCCAGCCCGAAAACGCGCCAGTTCGCCATCGATATTGCGCTGCACTGGCTCGATCCGCTTGGCAATGGCGATCTCTCGGCGGGCGTCGATGGCTTCCGCGCGGATGTGGCGACTGGCCCGCCCCACGAATTTTGGGCACAGCTTCGCGCTGCCATGACCGCCAAGAATTCGCATTCGCTCTTGCTCGGCGAGATTTGGGTCAGTGATCTGCGGATAATCGCC
>JBBRMW010000065.1:0-23640 GCA_038230635.1 Aggregatilineales bacterium
CCACAGTGCGCACAACACATTCCTTGCGGGTGGAAATGTTGTTCCAGCCAGTCCAAACTTCGCTGTGTGTCCAACAGGTCAATGATTGGAAAGTCCATACTTGCTAGTATACCCTATTTGCACACGTTCTATAGTTGAGCCTTTGACAAACGGATAGAACTCGCAAGCAAATACGCACAGCAGGCCAAATGGGGGACTGTGTTCCTGGTGCTTATTTTGGTCTCATTGACGGTGATGACGATCGATCCTCTCGTCAAAATCGTTTTGATTGGCCTGATCCTATTCAACGGATTGACATTGTTTTATGGGCGACTGTTCAATTACTTGCAAGAGACGTTTGCCATTGCTCAGGCAGCACTCGAAACGCTCCAATCACTACCTCAAGAGTGAGTCCCTTTTTGGAGGCTGGGTCATATCGAACCCGATTTTGAAAATATTCAGCCATATACTGGTTCCGCCCTGTGTGTCAGATAGCAGTCGGGCAATCGTCAGGTTGGGTCAGGTGAGCGTCATGCGGCTTGATCCGATATGGCTTACCCTCAATGCATATACCGGTTTAATCCAGGGGTCGACATGAAGTATTATGTGTTTCGTATTGGATGTATGCTAATGGGGCTGCTTGGGCTGTTAACCATACCCAACGAAACTTATGCACAAACTACGTTTTTTGGCACGCCCGGTTCCGTTTTGATGTGCCTTAATCCGTCGCTCCCGTTCGTTTGGTTACGTGACGCTCCTTCGTCTTATGCGGGCGTCAGGGGTGTGCTGTTTCCACATGACTACGCCAAACTTGTAAAAAACGGCGTTGGCGCAACCTCGGATGGTACACAATGGTGGTATACGGTGAGCGCGTTTCCGACTGCAAGTCAATTCTTTAGTGGATGGGTAGAGGCAAGCGCGTTCGTTGGAACTGGCGATTCGCCTGCCAATTCACCACAAGGCTGTCCTGCGAGCGACTCGCCCTCAGAGCCACGACCAACACTCGTGGGCAGCGTATGTCTCAACCAAAGAGTGCCCTTCATTTGGGAACGCCGCGCCCCATCGTCCTATGCACCAGTAGAGGATACGGTTTACGCCGCTTCTCCTTGTGAAGGGCTTGCGTTTCCACCTATGAGCATCTGGGGCGCGTTCTATTGGGATGGTGTGCAATGGTGGGCACAAGTCGCACATGCGCCACGGGAGTACAGTTCGCGGGCATGGGTCGAAGTGAAATCGTTACAACAGATCCAGTAGCTCACCGGGCTTGGCGCCACCAAAGTGAAAACGGGTAGCCCGGAGGATAAATAGGGTCATTCAATCAATACCTTCGCCAAAAGTGCGTTCAGCATAGAACAAGGCGTTATGAGAACAGGGCTTCATCAGCGAAAGAAGCACCTTGACAGGTTTTGATAGCCTTTTGTGGCTGGAAACTAAATCCCTTGCGCGATTTTCCTGAAGGAATATTATTTTCCCGTGGAAGGTCAAGCATACAACGGCCTCCGCTAATCGCCCACGATGACCGTCCCAAAATTGGCGAAGGTATTGTCAATGGGACGTTTTTAACCTAAAAATGGCTCGTGATGCAAAAGTGATGTCGCCTATAATTCCCCAAACTCATAACGGTTCAACGCATCGCGCAGACTTGTCCAGTCTGGCAGCACGCGCGTGAGCAGCGCCCAAAACCGGGGGCTGTGATTCATCTCGATCAGGTGGCAGAGTTCGTGGAGGATCACGTAGTCGATCAGGCCGCGCGGCGCTTGGATCAGCTTCGGGTTGAGCGAGATTGTGCCCGACTTGGAGCAGCTTCCCCAGCGTCTTTTCATCGTGCGAATGCTCAGCACTGGCAGCGGAATGCCCAGGCTCTCGACTTTGGCGTGACAAGCCGCGAGGCGTTCGTTAAATACCTGCTCGGCCTTGTTTCGATACCAGCCCTGAATCAATCGCTCGACGGCGCGGCTGTTATCACTATCAGGCACGCCGACGGTCAGCCAGCCCCGCGAGAGGACAACGCGCTCGACACGATCCTCAACGACCTTCAGGCGATATTGTCGCCCCAGGTAACGGTAGGCTTCGCCGCTGACATAACGGCGGGGCAGGGGGTTAGTTTGCTTGTCATAGTGCTCCAACTCGCGTAGCTGGCGAAGAATCCACGCGCCGCGACGTTTTACGAACGCCTCGATCGTGCCGTGATCGGTGCCCGTGGGCGCATCCAATTCGATCGTGCTGTCTGGATAAACGTGAATGGCAAGCGTTGCCCGTTCGGAATAAAGCAGCTCGAAGCGGATCGGCGTCGTGCCGAATTGGACAATGTGCTCGCCGCCCGGCGTTTTGACCCGTTTCACGGCAGCGGATCGCGTCGGCGGGCGACCTCGATGATCCCGTTCAGGATCGAGTCCTGCTCTGCCGCCGACAGGCTCCAGCCGTGCGCGCGATTGGCTTTGTACAGCAGATCATCGAGCGTCAATTTCATCTGGTTCTCGACATCCCGATTACCCACCCAATCGCGCACTTTTTGGCCTTCGATGGCGTGCTCGATTTCAATGGCGAGATCGGCCAGATCGTCGGCGGCAGGCGCGCGAGACTCCAGGGCATCGGTCATGATCCCGAAATAGGCGCGGGCGTCTCGATAGGCTTTGAGCTTGGGCGGCGTGCCGTCGGCGATGCCGCTGGTGAGCGTTTCCTCGTGCTGGCGCATCTGGTTGAGATATTCGATCTCATCGATCCGCCCTTGCTTGTAAAGCTGGATGGTCTCGTCGATCATCTGCGACAACCTGCGATAGAAGACCGGGTCTTCTTCGGCGCGTTCGCTGATCGCACGTTTGGCGTGGCTGGCGATGGTGTCCGCCTGGGCGACTGGACGCCCTTTCAGTCGCTCCAACTCCGCCGCGAATTGTTCCTGATCGAAGATATTCAGGTTTTCCACCAGCTTGACGATGTGCGTAGCCTGAATATGCTCGTTCATCAGCTTGCGGATTTTGTCTTCGTATTCGCTGTAATCGATGGTTTCCGCGTAGCGATTGCGCACCGACGTTCGCAGGTTGTGGAAGGCCGCCAGATCGCGTTTGTAGACGTTGATCTGTCGATCTGACACGATCTCGTAAAAGCTGACCACCCCCAGCGCAATTTTGAGCGCCTTCGCGTAACTGCTCAACGCTTCGTAGAACGAATGCCGAATATCTTCCGGTTCGAGGAACTGTTCCATGGTCTCGGTATCGGCGCGATTCGGGCAGTCAGCGAAGATCGCCCACAGTACCGAATGCAGACCGGGCAGTTCGGCAATCACGCCCGATATATCAATCACCGTGCTGTCTACGTCGGCGGTGTCGAAGCCTTCCAGCGCGCTGTAGGTCTTCATGGCCTCGTCCAGTTCACCCAGGACGCCCCGATAATCCACGATGATCCCGGCGTCTTTGGTAGGATAGACCCGATTGACGCGCGCGATCGCCTGTAACAGTCCGTGCTCTTTCAAAGGTTTATCGATGTACAGAACGGTGTTGCGCGGCTCGTCGAAACCGACCAGCAGCTTATCCACGACGATCAGCAGCTCGAAGCCTTCCGGCTCGTGGAAGCTGCGGATGATCTCGCGGTTGTAGTCTTTTTCGCTCCCGTATTTGGTCATCATGTGCCGCCAGAAAGCCTGGACTTCGCCGATCTTCTCGCCGTCGATGTCCTCGCTGCCCTCGCGCATATCCGGGCCGGAGATGACCACGGCGCAGCGAATCCCTTCGTCCTCGCTCAGCAGCCGGAGATATTGGAGCGCGACCTGTTTATTCGCGGTCGCAAACTGCGCCTTCAGCCCGGTGTCGCGGTAGTTCTTCTTGTAGTGCTCAGCCACATCGTAGGCAACCACCGACAGCCGCCGATCGATGCGGTTGATCTCCTCATTGCGGCTCATTTTCTGTTTGAGATCGCGCTTCTGCTCGTCGGTCAGATCGCGGGTGCGGCGCTCGAACCAATCATCCAGCGCCTGATGACTGACTTGCAGATCGACCAATCGGCCATCATACAGCAGCGGCACCACCGCCTGATCTTCGACCGCCTGGCGCATTGAATAGGTATGGATGAAGCCGCCGAAGCGCTCGGCGGTATCCTTCTCCGCCCGGAGCAGCGGCGTCCCTGTGAAGCCGATGTAGCACGCCTTCTCGAAAACCTGCCGCATCCGGGCATGACTCGGCCCGTACTGCCCGCGATGGCTTTCATCGACCAGCACAAACACGTTTACGCCGGAGTCCTTGACCTTTTCGCGGGCTGCTGTCTCGAATTTATCAATGATCGTCGTGATGATCTCGGCTTTCGAGTCGCGCACCAGTTCAACCAGATGCCCCCCGGAGGTCGCGCGCGCCACCGTTTTGCCGCAGGCGGTGAACGTCCGCCAGATTTGGTCGTCCAGGTCGATCCGGTCGGTGACGATCACGACGCGCGGCGTGTTAATCGTCGGGTGCAGCGCCAGCGCTTTGGCGAGCATCACCATCGTGAGCGACTTCCCGCTGCCCGTTGTATGCCAGATCACGCCGCCCGTGCGCGCACCCTGGGCATTGATCCCCGCCACGCGCTCCAAGGTGGCCTTGATGGCAAAATACTGCTGGTAGCGGGCCACCTTCTTGACACTGTTATCGTACACGATGAACTGATAGGCCAGTTCCAGCAGCCGCGCCGGATCGAAAAGCACGTACAGCGCGCGATCCTGCTCGGTGGGCAGCCGCTCGCCCAATGTCGCAAAGTGACGACGTACCCCGCCGCCTTCATCGCGCCAATCGTACAGCGCCGATTGCTCCGCCTTCGACAGCCCCCGGTTGATCACATCTGAGAGCGCGGCGGGGTCGATCGTCTCTTTCCAGACCGCCCAATATTCGGGCGTAGTGCCGACCGTGCCATACCTGACCTCGTTGGGCTGCGCCGCGACGAGAAGCTGCGTATATACGAACAGGTCGGGAATATCGGCCTGCCCCTGGTTGCGGAGCATCTGCGAGATGGCCTGTCCGAGCGGATCGTCCAGGTCGGAGCGCTTGCACTCGATGACGGCCAGCGGGATGCCGTTCACGAACAACACAATATCGGGACGGCGTGTTTGCTTGCTGCCGCGTACCTCGACCGTGAATTCATCCGTCACATGGTAGACGTTGTTTTCGGGATGGTCCCAGTCGATATACTGGAGCGAAAAGCCGCGCCGATCGCCGTCGATCGTCTGATCCAGGCTGGTGCCGAGCGTCAACAGTTCGTACATATCCATGCTGGCCGGGATCAGGCCGCGCGTGGGGTTGATGTTCTTGATCTGCCGCAGCGCCTCCGCCAGATTCGCCTCGCTGAACGGCAGGGTGCGCCCCTGATATTTGATCGCGTTATGCGCCCGCAGCCACTCCGACAAAATCCCATCGAGGAGCACCGCGTCGCGGCGATTGCCGCGTAAGCTGTTCGTTTGATCGGGGGTCAGGTATTGCCAGCCGATCCCGGTCAGCAGGTGCAGCGCTGGGAGTTGAGAGCTGATCAGTTCGCGGTAATCAAGCATGGTTATTCAATAAATCTCCACGGCCAGCAAGCGGGCGCGTTCAGCAACAAATTCCGCGTCGTTAAAATTCAATATGTGTGCAGTAGCACGGGCGGTTGCGGTGACCAAGGCGATTTCCCCGCTCTGCTGCATCTTGAAATGATCTTCCCATTTCTCTTGACGTGGGTGGAACAGCGAAACGACCGCACCCGTAACTGGATCGAGCGAACACAGATCGCTCGATTTATGCCGGTTGCAATCGGCACAAGCTAGACACAGGTTGGTTTCAACGGTCTGCCCGCCATGTTTTTCAGCGTAAATATGATCGATTTCGTGGGTGAAAAATGTGTTGTCCTGGTGCCAGCGGCAGTATTCGCATCGCTGAGCGGCACGCTCAATCACGGTACGGCGGATTCCTTCGGGGACGTAGGTCATTGCGAGCTGCCCGTGTGAAGCCTTTCCTGTGCGCGAATCTTCAAACGGCGGACAAAGTGCTCCAACTCAAGGTAACTTTTCAATTCGGCGCGTTCAGCATCGTTCAGTGTATTATTGCGGTTGCCGTCCAGCAGCCACGCTAATCGCTCTTGCATGGTAGCCGACGGACGCAGCGCGATAATCTGTTCCGGCGTGGGAGCCGATAGCAGAAAATCGAGGACTTCATCATCTGGCGCGTAGGGTGCAGCAATTGCCATGAGTTATTTCCTTCATCCAGCCAGGTAATCGGAAATAGTGTTCGAGTCGAGCAGATGAATCATCGATCGTTACAGGTCTTTCTTCCGGGGTTTGTTTTTCTCACGAATAGCGCCCAGGATTGCCCCTTTTTCTTCCTCATCCGTATCCGCCCAAAAATCATCGAGAAAATCCCTGGTCAATGCGGCCCATTCTTCTGGGGTACGCTGACGCTGCTGCGCGTGCAATTCCTCTTCACGGCGTGCAATCTGCTGCTTCAACTGCTCCAAAGCATTCTCGTCGAGATTTTCTACCTCGGCCAATAACTGCGCTACGTTCATGACGACCATCCCTTCTATCACATCGCGTTACGAATCCATTCGCACCACTACCCGAGCCAGCAGCCAAGCTAATCGCTCTTGCATGGTAACGACGGACGCAGCGCGATAATCTTTCTGCTGTGGGTGCCGACAACAGAAAATCGAGGACTTCGTTATCTGGCGCGTAGGGTGCAGCAATCGCCATGAGTTATCTCCTTCATATTGAATCTCCCTATTGTAATTGATCTCGCGCTGCGAGATTTCCCACCACCAGGTGCAGCGCCGGAAGTTGAGAGCTGATCAGTTCGCGGTAGTCTAGCATGGTGATTCAATAAGTCTCCACGGCGAGCAAGCGGGCGCGTTCGATTTTGTAATTGAAAACGTGTTATCCTCGTGTCGGTGGCGGATTGCTTCAGGAATGTTGGTCATTGCGTTCTGCCCATGACCAACTGGTATGAAAATGACCTCAAAGACGTTGCCCTAGCGCACGACCAAAGATCATTTTCGGGCATGGGTTTGGTGGTATTTTCCGCCCTGGGGATTGCTCGGTCTAATGCATATCTATCACCTACCTGAGCCGTTACGTTTACCCCTACTTGGGACAAATTTTGTAGTGCAGGGTTAAAAACTTGAGATTCAAAAACATGAAAGTATGCTCGGTACGCAAAGTACTTTGATCATCGTGATAGACATGGATCACTTCTTTGAGCGGAAGGTATTTGACCCGAACGGCGTTTTCACTGATCTGATGAATACGATAGTAGCCAGGCGTTCCAAAACCGTGTCCAGCAGAGATGAGTTTAAATGATCCATCGGATTGGTTTTGCGGTCGCAAAAATACGGTGGTAGATCCCCCAGGTAGAGGAAAAACAACCTTGACACACGGATTGGGATAAGACGCAGGCGTACAGACGGTATAAAAACCTGCATAGATAATGGCATGAGTAGATTTAGTTGTACGCAGCCAGCCCGCATAGGCTTTATTGCCTCCATCCTTGCTGGTCATTGAGATGATATCACTGTTCATCCCATGACTCGTTTCCAAAGGTGACAAGGGAAGATTGAGTTGTCCAATTTGGCGGCTGACCAATGTAATGAGTACCTTCGCAAACGGTTGTAGAATACTACTCCATTGCGACCATACATCAATCGTATAGTCAACCGTTCTTTCATAAAAATCACGAATTCCTTGATCCACCTGATCACTGATGAATTCGCTGCCATTAAGATCGTGGAAGTTTGCCAACAGCCCCGAATCGGGGGCGTTAACCTCAATATTCATATCCCTGTTTTTGGCATAACTTTCGTAGATTTCAACCCCAATTTTGCTGGTTCCAGTTGGCCCTGTAAGCCAAATCGCATCATCAATTTGAACCAAGCGGCCTGTATATTTAACCCACTGTTGGATCAGCCATTCCAGGCATAACCCTGCTTTCATGATGAGCGGTTGCGCTTGCTGCATAGCAATTCCTAACACCAAGATTATGGAATTAAAATCCGGATACGCTGTTTGTCGATGCTTGGTTATAGCATCTGATCCGAATAGAAGCTAGTTGATCCGTGGTCCCTTTCCATTCGCACCGCTACCCGATCAGCCGGACGTGGGCGATCTCGTTGCTGCCCGCCATTCGCACATGTTGAATTGGCACCGGAACCACGGCCAACGTGCGCCCGTTCAACGCGAAGAATTCCAGCGTCACTTGCTGCCCGGTTTTATCCAGATCGACGATCGTTCCCACGTCGCCCGCTTCGAGACCGTATTCGGGAATATCGACAACCAAGACCACTTCCTCAAATTCCTGAAACATCGTTACGCCTCATCCACCGGCACCCGGATCGCCCCGGTCAGAAGCTGCTGCATCAGCCCGCGCTTTAATTGTTTTAGGCTCTCAAGATATGCTACAGAGGCATCTATTTCTTTGTCACAAATCAGCAACGTATCCGTGATCTTTGTTTGTTCTTCCACATTTGGCAATTGAATACCGATTTTTTGAAAATCGTTGGGGTGAAGCCGGACACGTCCCGTTGTGCCACGGCAAAGTGACTTTGCCACATACTGAAACTCTGGATCATGAAAAAGGTAGCCCATAAAATCAACGACCAGCCTCATGGGATCAACCGTAAATGTTGGGTATTCAGAAGTTCCGTAAGCCCCATCATGTTCATCGCGTGCAATCCCGAAGGCCGCCTTAGAGACCCACATTTTGTTGTAAAGAATGTCGCCTTTTTGAACACGGTTCAGAGTTTGAGTGATAATTTCGCTACCTTGTCGGATTTCGTGGATGTGAACACCCTCAACGTACCAACGCACTCCTACTAAGCGATACTCTTTTTCTGGGTCTACGGGTTCGGAACGGTCTGTGAATCGGGCAACTGCGCCGATCTCTACTGTTTCCCACTCTTCCCCCTCGAACTCCCTAAACCGCACCGCACCCGTGAGCAACATCTGCATGAGCGCCTGTTTACGCTGCCGCAGCGCCGCGATCAGCCGCTCCGTGAGCGTGATCGCCTCGTCCCACGTCGAGAGGATCGCCGCGATCGCGCGCTGTTCGGGGAGGGGCGGAAGGGGAATCTGTAATTGAAGAATATCTTGACTATTGATTGAAGCTTGACCACCAGCTCGCTTGGCAGCACTTAATATTTGACCCTGCAAATTGAACGAATTTAGCTGCTGTGCCACAAAAAGATGATCAACCTCATCACTCAAGCTGAGGCGAACCAGCATATTTTCAAATAGATATCCAACTGCTTGTGAACCGATCCATGCCGTTTTGCCGAGCAACTCTACACTGTTTACACGATTAATGACTATATCACCATATTTAAGTGCGAAATTTTCTTGTTCGTCATTATCAACTTCGACTAAGGCTAATTTTCGGAAATTTAGCAACCACGATCCGTATTCCAGGTTATACATCCGAATAAATGGTTGCCCAATACCATAAAATTCGGGTGGCTTATATAAACCGTTTTGGATTCGCGCTGTAATCTCTTCAAGCTTTACTAGGCTCCAATTTTCTGGGTAATTTTTACTCATCCAAACCCAATTCCTTGAAATAGTCCGTCATTTTTGCCTCAACGTCGCCAATCTGCGCCTTCAGCGTCTTGATCTCCGCCTGCACCGCGTCGGGCATGTCCACGATCAGGGCGACTACATCGCGATTATTCATGGTCACTTTTGTACTCGTCAAGCATGGTTTGCAACGTGGCGGCTGCCCCAAACGCATCGTAAGGCGACCACACCTCGTACTGCGCGCCAGGTTGCGTCAGTTTGTCCACCAGCAATTGCACCACCTCGATTTTTACGTCCGATCGTCTGGGTTTCCCATAATTCCGGCAACTAGGACTGGTTAGCCTTTTTCGGGGTGGTGAGATGCTTCTTTTCTTCGCGTTCCAGCTTTTTGATGCTATCGGCGGTCGGTAAGTCTTCGGGCATCGTACCACCCAGTTCGGCAATGGCGCGTCGCACGACCATACCCGCCTGATAATGTACCTGATTAGCCGCGTCTTTACCTTGCACCTGGTCACGACGGAGCTTCTCCTCGGCCTGAGTGCTGCGAAATAGATTAGCGGCCAGTTCGGTTGCGCCCATGTGATCCAGAATTTGCTGGCTCTTTTTGAGCTTCTTGCGCTTATGGATCATGTCGGCGGTCAGGCCGTTGTACAGTCCTCGATAGCCGTGATTCTGAAAAACCGCGAAATCCTGCGCCGTAATGACCCCCGCGTTCTTTGCCGCAGAAGCCAGATCGGTATTCAGGTGCTTGATACGCTGTCGGAGAAGTAACCGCCGCTGGGTTTCGGTCAGTTCGGCCAGTGCCTCAGCATCTGAAACCTCTTGTCGGCGTGTTTGTACGGCAAAATAGGTTTGTCCCAGCGCAACAACCTCTTTAGACGGATCAGCATTCTGAACGACGAGATAGCAGGCATAGCGCGAGAGGTGCATGTCTTCGACCTCGCGCTTTGCATCCGAGCCAATGGCGACCATTTTGGTAGCGCCAACGAAATGGTCGGCGGGGTCATGTCCGCTGTTTTCACAGGCGATCTGTGCCCGGAGTAGGGCGCCCTTAAAATTGCGCCAGTCTGTGTATTCCAGAACGTTAGCCAGATCGCGCGCTGACCAAAACTCGACATCATCGCCGTCGGTCCGACGAATGCGCTCGAAGGGCGTATCCGTCAGGTCTGAAGTCGAATCAAGTGGACTCGTCATGGTACACCCCTCTTCGCATCGTAATCGGGAAACGCTTCAGCCATTATACTTCGCCATCGTCTGACAAACCGAGTTCCCGCAGATACGCCGCCATTTTTGCCTCAACGTCGCCAAGTTGTGCCTTGAGCGTCTTGATCTCAGCCTGCACCGCGTTCAGGTCAATCGCGTCTTCCTGCTCGAAGGTGTCCACGTAGCGCGGGATGTTCAGGTTGTAGTCATTCTCCGCGATCTCCGCGTGGCTCGCACAGTAGGCATACTTCTCGACCGTTTCCCGCGCCTGATACGTCGCCAGGATGCGCGCGATGTCTTCTGGTCGCAGCCGATTCTGGTTCGTGCCCGGCTCAAAATCGCAGCTCGCATCGATGAACAAAACCGAGTCGTCGTCCTTGCGCCGCTTGAACAGCAGAATCGCCGCCGGGATGCCCGTCCCAAAGAACAGATTCGCGGGCAGCCCAATCACTGCATCGAGCAGGTTTTCATCGATCAGCGCCTTGCGGATCGCGCCCTCCGAACTGCCCCGGAACAGTACGCCATGCGGCACGATCACCCCGACGCGCCCATTCCGTTCCGGGTCGAGGTAGGTGGTCTCGATCATGTGCGTGATGAACGCATAATCGCCCTTGCTCTTGGGTGGCACGCCCCGCCGAAAGCGTTTGTGGGGGTCGATGGCGGCTTTTTCCGCGCCCCACTTGTCGAGCGAGAACGGCGGGTTAGCGACGACCACGTTGAAGCGCGCCAGTCCGTTGCCTTCCAGCAGCATCGGGTGTTGCAGCGTGTCGCCCCAGGCGATCTGGTCGTGTTTGGTCTGCGTGTTATGCAGAAACATATTCATCATGCACAGCGCCCAGGTCGCGCCATTGGCTTCCTGTCCCCACACGCTGTAGTTGTTGCCCCCGACCTGCCGCGCGCACTTGATCAGCAGCGAGCCAGAGCCACACGCCGGATCGCAGATTCGTTCGCCTGGCTGCGGATCGAGCAGTTGCGCCAGCAGTTCCGAGACTTCCGGCGGCGTGTAGAACTCTCCGGCTTTTTTGCCCGCGTCTGCCGCAAATTTCGAGATCAGGTATTCGTAGGCGTTGCCGATGATGTCGAGGCCGCCCACCCGCGACGGTCGCAGATTGAGCTTCGGCACGTTGAAATCGTTGAGCAGGTTCTTGAGTCGCTCGTTGCGCTGGGCTGGCCTGCCGAGCGCCGACTCGCTGTTGAAGCTGATATTGCGGAACACGCCGTCGAGCTTCTCTTTGTTCGCGCGCTCGATCGCCTCAAGCGCCACGTCGATGATCTCGCCGAGGTTCACGGCGTCGCGCTGCGCGCAGATCGCGTAGAAGTCCGCGCCATTGGGAATCAAAAAGCGTTCGAACTGCATTTTGCGCGCGACTCGATCGGGGTCGTCGGGAAATTCCTGCTGGTAGCGCTCGTAATCCTCGTGCCAAGCATCGCTGATGTACTTGAGGAACAGCATCACCAGGATGTAGTTTTTGTACTCGCTCGGATCGATCGTACCCCGGAAGGTGTCGCACGCCTTCCACAGCACGGCGTTGATCTCGTCCTGGTTGGCGGGAGCGGGATTCGTAAAAGCGGAATCTTGCACGACAGAAGCCTCAAAAAAATAACGGCGTCACAACATCCATGGTGCCGACAAGTATACCGCACCGACCTCGTGAACCAACCCTCGCATCGCTCATTTCTGCATTGACAAACTGCCACTCGCCCTATATAGTAATCCTCATGTTATACACAAACGCGCTGCCTGTCCTCTAATCCAGGAATACCACAACCTGGCCCTCTTTTGATGCCTCTCAGCCATTGGCTGACGATGGTGTTCTTTTGTCATTCAAAAATCCCCCACCAGACTATTCGCGTTCTCAGTGCGCTGAGGATGTAGACGTTTTTTTATCCGAGGAGACTGGCACCGTGTTAACTTCAACAACCCCGTATAACCGTCCATTAGGCAACGGCCTCGTCATGAAATCGATCGGCGGCAAAAGCGATGTAGAGCGGATCGCCGCTTTTGACGTTCAAATCTTCGGGCAGGGCGTGGCAGGGTTCGCGCCCGCGCTGATCTTACATCACCCGGCAACTCGTCCTGAACACTGGCTGTACATCGAGGACGAAACGACCCAGCAAATCGTTTCGACCTTGGCGCTCATTCCCTGGGAGTGGCGCTACGAGGATGTCACGCTTAAGTCGGGAGAAGTGGGAATCGTCGGCACGCTTGAGTCTTACCGCAACCAGGGACTTGTCCGGGCACTGATGGCTCGACATCAGGAACTCCTCCACGAAGGCGCATTCGATTTGAGCCATATCCAGGGCATCGGCTATTTTTACCGCCAGTTTGGTTACGAGTACGCTTTGCCACTGGATGCGTACTGGAACCTTGAACTGCGCTGTTTGCCGGACAAACCTGTTGAGACGCGCTACAGCTTCCAGCTAGCTATGATGCAGGATATACCCGTTTTGATGCGGCTTTATGAGCAGGCGGCAAAGCGCTTGGACATCAGCGCGCTTCGTGATGAGAGCATCTGGCATTACCTGCTCGAATACTCGCTCGCTACCGACCCTGGAGCCGAAACGTGGTTGGTGTTGGATGCTGCCCAGCAACCGGTCGGCTATTTCCGCATCCCATTTCATGGATTTGGCAGCGGTTTGATCATCAACGAAACCTCGTGTCTGGACAGTGAAACAGCCGAAGCTGTGCTCGTTCATCTCAAAGGGGTCGCGCAGGAGCGGAACAAGTCTCATATCCGGCTCAACCTGCCCAATTCAAACGATCTGGTGCGAATGGCGCAATGTTTTAGTGCGCATAATGACGGATGTTATCCCTGGCAAATCCATCTGGTGGATATAGCACAACTGCTGCGCAAACTGACTCCCGTTTTGGAACGGCGCATTGCTGCCAGCATTTTTGCCGGGTTGACTCGCACAGTTTGTCTAAATCTCTATCGCGAAGCCTTCGAGTTGTGCTTTGAAAAGGGTAGGCTGCGGACCATAAACGCGATTGGTTTCTCGGACAAGGGCGATATCAAGATTCCGCCGCTGCTTTTAGCGCCGTTGCTGCTTGGCTATCGGAGCCGCGAGGAATTGAGTCACATGTTTCCTGATATAGGAATTCACGGGCAATTCCAACATCTCGTGGATGTGATGTTCCCTACATTGGAGAGTTCTATCTTTACTATTTACTAGATCATCACCCGTCCCAAACGCTTCCGTCGCTCGTTGCGCTGGGCGGCCGGCCCAGCGCTGATTCGCTGTTGAAGCGGATATTGTGGAACACGCCGTCGAGCTTTTCTTTGTTCTCACGCTCGATCGCCTCCAGCGCTACGTCGATGATCTCACCGAGGTTGGCCGGAGTGGGATAAGTGAAAGCGGGTTCTTGCACGAAACTAGCCTCACAAAAAATAGCGGCGTCAGAACTTCCATGGTGTCGACAAGCATACCGAACCGACCGAGCGGTGAGACGATCAAGCAGGATACCGATCTAATTACGGAGAGTGACTCGCGGTTGGCGGCATCGGCGTAAAGATCACGATCGTCGCCGTCGCGGTGGGCGATTTCGTGGCGCGCGGCG
The DNA here is from genome assembly GCA_038230635.1 of Aggregatilineales bacterium. GTDB lineage: Bacteria > Chloroflexota > Anaerolineae > Aggregatilineales > UBA2796 > JBBRMW01. The sequence continues at coordinate 14,229 of JBBRMW010000065.1, forward strand.
TCGGCGTAATGGTCGGTGGTACATCGGTCGGCGATGGCCCCGGTGTCGGTGACGGCTCCGGCGTATAGCTTGGGATGAAAATCGGTTCGGGTGTATCCAACAGCGGAACGGGCGTCCACGTCTCGGTGATGGGCGTCACGGTCGGACTAGATGTCGGCGTGACCGCGAATTTGGGGCAGGTCGGCTCTTTATCCGTGATCCCATACGACGCACGCTCATCAGCGGTAAAATCGTGCCACACCAGCGTACACGCATAACTGATGAAATCGTGGTAATCGGCGTCCCACACCCGCGCCGTCGTGTCTACAGAGGCCGTGACGATGAATCGTCCGTCCGGGCTATACGCTGCACTCGTGACCGCGGCCGTGTGACCAGACAAGGTCCGCAGACTTACCCCATTCGTGGCATCCCACACCTGTGCTGTATTGTCAGTGGAAGCGGTGACGATGAAACGCCCGTCCGGGCTGTACGCCGCGCTATTAACAGCGCTCGTGTGACCAGACAAGATACGCAGGCTCGCACCCGTCGCCGCGTCCCACACCCGCGCCGTGTTGTCCGTGGAAGCGGTGACGATGAAGCGCCCGTCCGGGCTGTACGCTGCGCTCTCGACAGCGTTCGTGTGCCCAACTAAGGTACGCAGACTCACTCCAGTAGCGACGTCCCACACCTGCGCCGTCTTGTCCGCGGATGCGGTAACGATGAAGCGCCCATTTGGGCTATATTCAGCACTCAAGACAGGGCCTGTGTGACCAACCAGGGAATGCAGCTTCAATCCCATCGCCGCGTCCCACACCTGCGCCGTCTTGTCCGCGGATGCAGTGACGATGAAGCGCCCGTCCGGGCTGTACGCCGCACTAGAGACAGAGCCCCTGTGACCGGCCAAGATGTGCAGGCTTGCTCCGCTGGCGGCGTCCCGCACCTGTGCCGTCTCGTCGTCGGACGCGGTGATGATGGTGCGTCCGTCCGGGCTGTACACCGCGCTATTGACATTGTCGTTGTGATAGGTGAAGGTACGCAGGCTGACTCCGCTGGCGGTGTCCCACACCCGCACCTTTATGTCCCTAGAGGCGGTAATGATGGTGCGTCCGTCCGGGCTATATTCAGCACTCCAGACAGTGTCCGTGTGACCGGACAAGGTTCGCAGGCTTGCTCCAGTAGCGACGCCCCACACCCGCGCCGTGTTGTCAACGGATGCGGTGACGATGGTGCGTCCGTCCGGGCTATATTCAGCACTCAAGACAGTGCCCGTGTGGCCCGACAAGGTGCGCAGGATGATCCCAGTGGCGGCGTCCCACACCCGTGCCGTGTTGTCATCGGACGCAATTACGATGGTACGTCCGTCCGGGCTATACGCTGCGCTCCTGGCAATACCTGTGTGATCAGACAAGGTACTTAGGCTGACCCCAGTGGCGGCGTCCCACACCCGCGCCGTGTTGTCATAGGACGCGGTGACGATGAAATGCCCGTCCGGGCTGAATGCCGCGCTAATGACCCAATCCGTGTGACCAGACAAGGTACGCAGGCTTACTCCATTGGCGGCATCCCATACCTGTGCCGTCTTGTCATCGGACGCGGTAACTATGAAATGCCCGTCCGGACTGTATGCCGCGCTCCGGACAATACGCATGTGACCAGACAAGGTATGCAGGCTTACTCCGCTGGCGGCGTCCCATACCCGCGCCGTGCCATCAAAAGACGCGGTGACGATGAAACGTCCGTCCGGACTATACGCCGCGCTAGTGACAAAGCTCGTATGGCCGGACAAAATATGCAGGCTTGCTCCGCTAGCGGCATCCCACACCCGCGCCGTGCTGTCAGAGGACGCGGTAACGATAAAACGTCCGCCCGGGCTGAATGCCGCGCTATTGACACTCCCCGTGTGACCAGACAAGGTATGCAGGCTTACTCCGCTGGCGGCGTCCCATACCCGCGCCGTGCCATCAAAAGACGCGGTGACGATGAAACGTCCATCCGGACTATACGCCGCGCTATTGACACTTCTCGTGTGGCCGATCAGCCCCTGTTTTTCCGAATCTGCATCCAGCGCTTTCACCAACGCCGCATCCGCCTCCGGGCTGTAACCTGCTTTCAAGCCGCGAATGGCGAGCAGTGCGGCAGTATTCTTACTGCCCGTGGTACTTTGCATCACACTTTCAGATTTGGCTGCATATCCAAGTGACTTGTTAAGACCCTGTGCCGAAACCACCGTAGCCCCGATGGGCGTCAAGGTCGCGTTGGCTCCGGCAATCTTCGTTTCGCCTGCCGCCAGCGTTCCCGGTACTGGGCTGAGCGTACTTTGCGCGTTAAAAACTGCCGCCTGCGCATTCGTCGCGGCGTTATCAGCCGTTTGCGTCTCGGCGCGGGCACTCAGGATCAATATCGCGGCGATCACCCCCACCACCAGCGCCAGCAGCCCGACCCCAGCCGCGATCCGGGTGCGAGTGCTCGCCCGCACGGTCGCACTGTTCAGCCGCCGCACTTGCGCTTCGTCAGCAGCCTTTTCCGCGTCCTCATTCCGGCGACTTTCCGCGATATAGTCGATCTGCGGTTGGGTTGCTTTCGGTTCGTCGCTCGCCTCGCGCCATTTATCACGCCAACCCTCATACGCGATCAACTCTTCGCCATGCAGCAGCGCCGCCGGAGCGCGTCCGCTGCGCTCCCAATCCTGAATTCTCAGCAGCAGCCGCGTATGCCGTTGAACCCGCTCAACATCGGTCTCGACGGCATGGAGCAGCGCCTCGACAACCTTATCGATCTCGCCCAGCTTCGCTCGATCAATCCATTGGATTTCGCGGAGTGCTTCCCAATTCGCGCGCGCCATCGCCTCAATCGGGTGAATATCTGGGTTCGCATACCACCCGCCCACCAACGCGATCTCGTCGATTGGCTCATATAGAACGGGAATAATCCGCTTAGAATGCGTGCGCGCGTGAGCGATTTCTTGCTGACAATATTTGGAGTTGAGCGCATTCATACTGACGAGCAGCACAAAGTTATCCGCGCCTTCGATGCCCGCGCAAATCTCTTCCCACCATTTGGTCGAGTAATCGATCCCCCGCCAGTCGACCCACGCTTTGCGCCCTTTGGTCTGCCACAAATCGAACACGGCACGCACATAGTCGGTTTCTTTGCGTGAATACGAGATGAATACGTCAGTCATGATCTATGTGCTCCGCTCCGTTTTCAACGAGACACCATTGCGCACCATCAAACCCGGTAGCGACGAAGCCTCCTGCCGCGTCCGCCCGCCCCTACAACCTCGCCAGCACGCTATCAATTTCGCAGATAAACTCAACCCGTTGATCCAGGTACTTTTTCACCCGCTTCGATCGGCATCACCAGCCGATTTTCTTTCGGCGGCAGCGGGCACGTTGCGAACGCCGTAAACGCACAGGGCGGACTATATGCGCGATTGAAATCCAGATCCACGATTCCTTCGGCACTCAGGGGCGCATACAGAAAGCGTCCCGCCCCATACGTCAGCGTGCCGTTCGTCTGATCTTTGAAGATAAACCACAGTTCCTTGTCGATATCGCCGTCGAAGGCTTCCAAGCGCGCCGATTGGCCGTTCACCATGAATTCGACGATACCCGGATTGTTCATCTGGATCGTGATCCCGGCAGAATTGACGATCGGCAGCGTGCGTGGCGTCGGATGCGGATAAAACTGCGCCTCCACTCGATAATCACTATCGACGGCGAACCATTGGCGACCTGCGAAACTCAGGCGCGCCGGATGATTCCGATCACGGATACGCACGCCGTATTGATCCCCGCGTTTGATCACAAAAAAGCTGATCGCCCCTATCGCCACGATAGTCGCGCCCTTTTCGGCGTGATCATCGAGCAGCATGGCATCCTCGGAAGGCGTGCCGTCCACCAAGACGGTTTCCGCACAGAGGCGCACAAATCGCGCCACTCCATGCTGAAAATGGATCACACCAACTTCTAGCGGCACCTCCGCCGAGGGTAGCACAATATCGCAATCGGTAGCGCTCCCGACCGTGTTAGCGCCTTCGCGCAGCCAATCCAACCCCGCCACCGATAACCAGCCGTCCGCGCGCCGTAACGCATCGTCGAGCGTTTGCCGCCAGGCTTCGATCTCCGCTTGATAGCTCCCTCGCGCCGAATTCTCGGTCATTTTCAACCCTATGATGAAGCCGAATGATCCACAATCACCACGCGAATACCAATATCGTCGAAACTGACAATCGAACTCGTGGTCAGGCTATATCGAAACGTTGTACGTGCCTGGCCTTGAGGTCGTCCCCAGGCACCCCCTCGCAAAATGTAGAATACACCTTCCTCTGGCCCAGTTGGGTCATTGGGCGGACTGGATTGGTAGTACGTTGCGCTATACCAATCGGACACCCACTCCCACACATTGCCAGCCATATCTTGAGCGCCTATCCAGCTTTTGCCGTCGGGGTAGCTGCCAACTGCTGTGGTTTTTCCGGGGCCGCCTTCCGTCGTATTCGCTTTCTTGCTATCGGATGCTCCATACCAGGGAAAGAGGCCGGAAGTCGGCCCGCGTGCTGCGTATTCCCACTCTGCCTCCGTTGGCAGCCGTCCGCCAAGTGCCTCCGCAAACGCCTTTGCCTCGATCCACGGCACGCAGTTCACAGGCTGCATAGCATTTTCAGGATTCGAGGCGGCCAAACATTTGCTACTGCTGCTACTGGGGCTGCTCAGTTTGACGGGTGTGGCTCCAGATTTGTTCAGGTAATCGTTGAACTGACTATTCGTTATCTCGAATTCTGATATCCAATAGCCGTGTGTTAGGCACACGTTATGGATTGGCTGTTCATCGGCCTCCCCGCTATTGCTGCCCATCTTGAAGCAGCCTCGTGGCACATACACGAACGATACGCCCTGCACCGACATCCGCCCGTAAATAGTGGGTGTTACGAGCGCGCCGACTGGGATCAAGGTCGGTGTCGCAGTGGCCGTAGCCGTATACGTTGCACTCGGCGTGAATGTCGATGTGACAGTCGCGCTTGGCGTGCGCGTAATGGTTGGCGAAACGGCAGCAGCGATACGAGTTTGTGCGCTATACGTCCCGGTTAATACCTCCGTGACGCTTGGCGCGATGGAGGCGGTGCCGGTACTGGCAGGTGTCAGGGTAGGTTTCGATTGGTTAAGCGCCGCTGCAACCCCAAATAACAGGATGGCGATCACAGCCACGAAGCCGACGCCCCCTCCCGCGATCAGGAGGCAATTGGCCCCTGGTTTCGTCACCACTGACTCCGCTGGAGTCTGTCCGCTCTGTGGTGGTTCACTGATTGTGGCGAACAGCGGGGCGGCCACAGCCTCATCGACCTTGATTTGGTTGACCCGCAACAATTCTAGATCGCTGATGGGCGGCGGTTTCACGACCAATGGGATCGGTTTCAAATAACGATCCACCAGTGCATCGAACGCTGCTTCAAAATATGTGCGTGATGATGGTAGATCCAATCCCTGAAAATCGTTAACTGCCTTTGCCAGGGACGGTGGCAGATATTTTGTCACGTCGTCTCGATTGAACTTATCGGTGGTCAACGGCACAATCACTCGCTCAAGGTTGACCGCCTCCTGAATTTCACGTCGTAAGATGTCATCTGGGTTCGCGCATCGCTCGAGCGTACCGGGTGCCAGCACCAGTAAGAAATATGGACGCGCCGCGATCTGCCGCAGGATCGTTTCGAGCCAACGCCCCGCTGGAATACTCTGGTAATCGAAAAACGGATCGATCTGCCGAAGCTTGAGACCCTGATAAATAGCGTAGGCAAGGTCTTCGCTGGCCTGGCGTCGATAGCTGATAAAAACTGCGTTCGATAGCTTATGTTCATCAGTCATGGTATGTCAACTCGCGGTTGGGCATGACGCCCTCGATTCAGGTGGCTTGATAGGTGCGTATGTAACGCGATTATACGCCCCTCGCCAACCCAACCGCAACCGACTCACACCATACACATTAAGCCCTCAGCCACCTCGCTCCGCAAAACACTTCATTAGCATCCGGTGCCAAAAATCAAATCATGCCTACCTAGCGCAAAAAACGACACCTGACACCGGAGACGCTGACGGGATGGCAAAGCTCGAAGATGCGCTCCTGTAGATAGTTGGAGAAGGGCTTGCTGATCGAGCGTCCGCGATGCGGCAAGCCGCTGTAAGGGCGGGGATCAGTTCTTTGGTGATCTCGGTGCGATTGGGATTGGTGGGTGCGCCGAGGCTACCGAGCTCATCGATCATGAGTACGGGCACATCGGAGAGGCCGCGGATGCTGCTCTTGCGGCTGGACATGTGAGGTGATGAGCGCGCGCAAACCTATATTTCGATTGTAACTGAAGCGGCCTTTAGTCCTCAGTCTTGACGACGTGATCAGTGTATACCACGTTCCACGCTCCACACCCCCTGATGAGCGGCTGCATCAAAGCGCGCTCGGCCTGGACGAGATGGTTGAGATCGTGCGCCGCCCAATGATGCAAGAATTCGCGCATCGAGACCATTCCGTAGACCTGGTGCTCCGCGCGCTTGTCTAGATCGGATTCGGTTACTCCGTCGAGCACCCGGAGATTCGCGGCGCGGAGCTGCTCGAAAGTTGCGGCAAGTGCAATGCTCGGTGGCGGCTTGACGGGTCGATCGTTGGGGTCAAACCCGGCGAAACTCTGACCCGCGAGTAAGGCTTTGAGCCGCACGGGGAATGAGTCTCGCTCGACCTCGACCTGATGCTGCAAACACTCCAATGCCGACCACTCGTTGGGAGCAGGACGCATGTCCAGTAACTCGACGGGCACCGAATCGACGAGCGTTCGCCAGCGGGCAGGCGTCGTCAGAATGATCGATCGACACCATTGCACGGTATTATCAGCCACAGTTGGGATCCTCCTTGAGATAAAGCAATCAGGCGTCAGATCAGGTAAACATCAAAAAGGCTGAGAGTACAATCGGAAGGACGCGCAAAATAATTGCGCCGTGCCCATCAGGATAGCACCACGAGCGCTTCCGCCAACCGATCCCCGCCCGGACACGCTATCAATGCTTCGAGCCGACCGCGCGCCTCGCTCACGACCCTCGCCGCATCGCAAATCGCTCGCGCCGCCCGATAATCCGCGATCGTCGGCGTTGGTGAACTGCTTAAAGAAATCGCCCACCCGTTGAAACTACTCAACTTTTTGGTGAGTTCCGGGTCATCCATGCGGCAGCGGCGTCCCCAGCCGCGACCAGAGGATCACCTCCACGATCGTGCAGGCCGACGGTTTGCGTAGCCCTGATTGATCGCCTCCTGGGGCTGAGTCCGGCTTCCATCGGCATTTCGGTGCCGGGGCGATCCCAGGCGACGGCGGAGAGGACGATTCGATCCTGGAAGTCCGGTTCAGCGTTCAGGCGATCGATTACGGCGAGCGCGCGATTGCGTTCATCGCCTACGTCACCAGGCGAGGAGAGGAAGACTGGAATTTGCTTCACATAGGGCATGTCGCACCGACTCGCTGTGTGGGGATAAGTAGTGCGGCTATTATAGACCGATCAGGCAGCCAGAATCGATTGATTTTCGAGGCGATGCGCAGCTCGTAGTCGGCCATGACACACATTATGTCATGATGCCACCGAATGAAGATGGGCTATAATGATACACGACAGGAAAGTTGAAAGGCGGCGGCAGCGATGGCAATTCACGATTTGAAGGCTTACGAGGATTTTGTGCAGTTTACTGCATCCGCGCCGATGCTGGAACAGATCGCCGCGTACTATTTGCCCGACGATGCCCAGACACGCATGAGCGATCTGCTGGAAGCTAACCAGAATCGCCGCCTGACGGACGCCGAAATACAAGAACTCGACGATTACCAGGAGTTAGGGCGGCTTGTGCGGCGTATCAAGATTGCTGCGCACGTGAAATTGGCTCAACAAAAAGCGGTCACAACAACCTGACGATGGTCTATATTTTGCCGAAATTGAAAGATGATATTCGTGCGGCAGCACAGTCACGATGCGAGTATTGCCTGTTGCACAAAGTATATACAGAGAAAGCATTAGAGTTCGACCACATCATTGCAACGCAGCACGGTGGTTTGACCGTTTTGGAAAATTTGTGTCTGGCCTGTTTCGATTGCAATCGCCAAAAAGGCCCTAACCTGTGTTCGGTGGACCCAGATTCAGGGGATGTCGTGCGCCTGTTCGATCCACGCCAGCAGCTATGGGCTGAACATTTTCGGGTACGCGGCGCTGTGATTGAACCCTTAACGGCTGTGGCACGGGCGACGGTGCGCGTGTTGGATGTCAACAGTGTGGATCGACTTGTAGATCGTCAACCGCTCGCTGAGTCAGCGCTTTATCCATAATCTCAACGCGGGTCTGTTTAAGTTCCGATCGATCCGTTTTCGAGCGACAACGCCATAGCCAGCAAAAAACAGGAATCTCAGGCAGCCTCTATCTGTGGGCCTGCCTGATTGTGATGATGTCTAAACGGACTTGGTGCGTTGCAAGACACCCCATACCGTCTTGGGATCACGACCAACGCGACGCGCGATCTCCGTCTGAGTGCAGCCCGCTTGTCGCATTGCATGGATACGCGCGATCTCTGCCTCGCTCATTTTCTCACACCGATTCGGCGCACGATGGTAGTCCTCAGCAAAGCGGCTCATGCGCCGGATGAGGGTCAGCGTGCTTTCGTAAGTGACCTTCGTCCAACCGAGTTCCAGGCGAATTTCGGCGCGGGTGTAGCCTTCGCTCAAGCGTTCCAACACCAGCAGACAGCGCTCGAAGATGGCCGGACGATAGTGCTGTTTGACGGTGTTGAGCAGCGTTTCGAGATCAAGCCGAAGGTTGGCGCGACGTGTCTCTGCGCCATGAATGTCTCCCTCGTCGTGCTGGCAGAGCAAATCCAGCAGTTCGTTTTGGTCAACGTCCTCGGCGTCGAACCAGGCAAACTGGTCTGCCCGCATGAACTGCTGCACCCACTCGTGCGGACCAGCCTGGCGCGACGAGCCGCGGTGACTATGCGTCTGGCTGAGCAAGTCGCGGTAAGCGGAGCGCATTGCCAGTTTTCCACAAATGACCCAGAACGACTCAGGCTTGCTATTCCATTCGCCTCGGTGCCGCTGGTAATCCTCAGTCAGTTTGATAAAGGCTGCCTGCACTATATCTTCTACAAGCTCCCGCTTAAAGTGTTGACGTGCCCAATGGTGTAGACGCTTTTCGATAATTTCAAATTGGCGGTTGAACACGGGCTGCTGCTCATCGATGTTCAACACACCTTGCAACGCGATTTGCACCCATTGTGCGTCTGAACTCACGTCCAGCAGTTCGGGTTCAGTCGCGCAGACCGTGAGAAGATGCTGAAGCGCATCTGCAAGCAAGGCATTGACGTGAGCATCATCGCCGCGTGTGATAAATTGTAGACGTAGCAGGGGTTCGACATGCGTCCAACG
>JBBRMW010000066.1:0-23589 GCA_038230635.1 Aggregatilineales bacterium
CCCCCCAACCCCCTCTCCGTCACCACAGCGAGGGGGGGCAAACCACACCGCATCCGCCAAAGATCGACACCGAGTCGAGTCCTGCACCCCTCTCCGTGAGGACGGAGTGGGGCGGGGGGGTGAGGTGAATCCGCCATCTGCGGGAGAAGGGGCAGGGGGTGAGGGCTTTCCAGACGCAATATTGCCCGTCCTATTTCAACCTAGCCGCGCCTGATAAAGCGCCACCGTCGCCGCCGCGATCGACTCCCAGCTAAACTGTGCCGCCAATGTTCGCGCCCGCGTACCGAGTTCCGCGCGCCGATCAGGCTTGGCGGCGAGCGTAATCAGGGCAGCGGCCAGCGAATCGGGCGCGCTGACTGGGATCAACTGCACGGCTTCCGCCAACTCAGGCAGCGCGACGGTCGGCTCCGTCGTGATGATCGCGCAGCCGTGCGCCAACGCCGCCATCAAACTGCCGCGCCGGAATGAGGCACCGTCGGTGAAAGGCAGCGCGATCACATCGCACGCCAACAGGTACGCGCTCACTTCAGTATCGCTCACGTAGCCCGTTTCGATGACGCGCGACTCCAGATGCAACGCTTCAATCTGCGCCTTGATCTGTTCCTGATACCGCGCATTGGCCGGGTCGCTTGCGCCGACTCCGCCGCCAATCAGCAATACGCGCGCATCCAACCCCGCCGCCATCGCCTGTGCCGTACCATCGAGCAGCCTATCGATCCCTTTGCTCGCGTTGAAAAAGCCGAAATAGCCGATCAAAAACGTGCCCAACGGGATGCCGGATCGCGCACGCCAGCTATCGCGCTCAAAATCCGGCGGTGGATTCACGCGAATATTTGACCCGATCGGGATACATGTTAGGTTTGGGATTGATCCGGTAAGCTGCCCCTCGTCGCCGCGATTGGTGACGATCACGCCTGCCGAGTGGCGCGCCAACGTTCGCAACATCTCCATTCGCAGCCATCCCGCCTTCGGGAACAGATAGGGCACGAGCAAATCATGAAAAGTCGTCACGGTCGGCAGGGGTTGTACGGCACGCGGCACGAACTGGATCGCGGCGGTCATGCCGAACGCGGCGGTCTCGTATTGCAGATTCACCACGTCGAGCCGTCGATCGTGCGCCCACTTTCGAATACGGGCTAGGCTGCGCCAATTCCAACGGGTAATGGCGTTTGTTACCTGGATTCGCGCTTCGGGAACGGGAGTCGCACGCGGATCGGTCAGCACAAACACATCGTGACCCGCCTCAGTCAAGGCGACGGCCAGCGCGCGCGTAAAATCGCCAACGCCGCCCTGCATGGGCGGATACTCGCCGGTGATCAGCCCAATCCGCACGATCAGCCCGTCACCAATGCGCGAATCACCTGCCAATAAATGCGCACGCGATCCTGACGCAGCGTCCGCTTGTGCCCCAACAGCCCTTTGATCGCTTCAGCCAACGTCTGCTGCATGTAACTGAACAGCAAAAAGACGCGCAAGAACCCAGCCACCACTATCCCGTGATGTTTGCGAAAATAATAGAGTTTGCTCCGCTGGAAATAAATCTGGCTGCGCGCGTTGGCCTGTTCGGTGCTTTTGCCACCATAATGGACGATCCGCGCACTACCCACATAGACGACACGCCAGCCCGCATTTTTCGCGCGCCGACACCAATCGGTCTCCTCGCTATACATCACGATTCGCTCATCCAGGCCACCGATCGCCGTATAAACTTCGCGCCGGATCATCAGCGCCGAACCTTGCACCCAATCGACATCGGCGGTGGCCTCATTCGGAATATCCCGCGCATAAAAGCGATCGAGCAAGCCGCGCGGCGCGTAGGGCTGCAGCCACGTACTCTCGAAAATCCCCGTCATAAACGTTGGGAAGCGCCGCTTGCTGGATTGTGTCGTGCCATCGCGGTTGAGGGTATGCGGCCCGGCAATCCCCACATCAGGATGATGATCCAGATACGCGATCATCTGCACGAGCGCATCGCCGATGATCTCGGTATCGGGATTGAGCAGCATCAAATGGCGGCCATGCGCCTCGCGCAGCCCCATATTATTGGCGACCGTGAAGCCGATATTCTGCGGTTGCGCCAACAATCGCACCCAGGGGTAACGCGCTTCGATCAGCGCCGGCGATCCGTCGCTGCTGCCCGAATCGACGACGATCACCTCGATCCGGTCAGGCTCAGGCACATTGGTGCGGATACTATCGAGGCACGCGACCAGCAGATCACGCACGTTCCAACTAACGATGATGATGGATAGATCAAAATCCGGCACTGCGATTTATTCCCCCGCTTCTGCGAAAATCGCATCGCCCGCGATCGCCCCGAACAGCGGCGATGTAAATCCCTCGCCCGCCCCGAACAATCCGACTCGCACGAAATGCCCGTCTTGCAACGACCACACTTCGATCAATTGCGCTTCGGGATCGACCAACCAGTATTCGCGCACACCATATTTTTCATATAGCACAAATTTCTTTTTACGCTCGGTGCGAACCGTCCCCGGTGACGCCACTTCCGCGATGAAATCCGGCGCGCCTGTCAATTGCTTGGTTATCGGGTCGATCTGACAACGGCCATCTGGGGCGATCCAGAGCACATCCGGCTGCATCACATTGGACGCATCAAATCGCACATCCAGCGGCGCGATATAAAATTTGCCAATAGGTTTCAACCGTTTGAGGAAGAAAAATATCTCGCCCACAGAATCTTGATGCTCTGGCGTTGGTGACGGACTCACAATAATCTCCCCGTCGATCAGCATCATCGGCTGCGACGTTTCCGGCAGTTCCATATATTCACTCGCGGTCATGCGCGTTTGGACAGCCATCATCAAATTCCTCGTTGCCCGAACCTCAGTCTATTTTACCGGATTTTGTGGATTTTCGTGATATGAACTCTTGTGACCTCTAATAATCCATATAAACGCGATATTGACCCTTGACGCATACCACTTATTGATCAAGAATAGCGCCATCACGGGTCGCTGCTTTAGGGTTATCACTCATAATGATCTGGTTGCGGGTTCGAATCCCGCCAGTCCCACACGCGGGGCTGTAGCTCAACGGCAGAGCGGAATCCCTGGGCGAACACTCATCCGTGATATGTTCGCCGATCAATCGCGGGTCGGAGTCTAAGGGTTATCGTTAACCTGAACGTCGCGGGTTCGATCCCCGCTCCGCTGGAAACAGGGGATAGCTCAGTGGCAGAGCAGCAGGATTTATCCCTGGGCGATCATTTATCCGCGATTTTTGAAGTGTTCCGTCTTGCTGCGGGTCGGAGTCTGAGGGTTATCCTGGATCGGAAGGGCGCGGGTTCGAGTCCCGCCACTCTCGCAAGAGGGTGTGGCGCAGGGGTTGCGCGTCCGACTTACCCCTCTGGCGACAAAATCATCCGCAGCAGTTTTCGTAAAGTCCGCAACGGCAGAACGGGCCGACGTGGTTGGGTTATCTGGAAACTTCAGTTCGACTCTGAAACCGCGTCCGAACGCAAGTTCCAAACGTGGTTTATGCCCAATCGCAAAAACTTGTCCGTTCTGCCTATCGAATCACAATATCGGGAACGGGTCGGCGCGGCTGGCTTATCAAACATCTTGCTTCGGCGAGACAGTAAACACAGCCACTCGCAACTTTTATCCGTTCTACCTAAATGCTTCGTCACAAGCGGGCCGCATCAGATGGGTTATCACTGCAAATGAACTACCCCATCTGAACCAACTTCAGAAGATCGAAAAAGTGCCCTCAGCCCACACAACCCCTCTCCCTCGTGGCGAAGGGCTTATCTCCCCTTTCCCACCGCTTGCGTGTGGGAAAGGGGCCGGGGGATAGAGGGGTTTTCCCGCGAAATTGTGACCGACTGAACTTGCCCGCTCTTTTGATGACAGTCTCTTATAGTAATTTCGGAGGATTTTCGCATGAACTACCTGAAGCATCTCACCAAGCGTAACCAGACTCCGCAGAGTCAGCCGATCCCCGGCAGCGCGCAAGTGCGCAACTCGGCGGGTGGCTACAGCTTTGCCGTCACTGACTGGACGCGCCTCGATCGATTCCTGATCCTGGGCAGTGAGAATGGGTCGTTTTATGCCTCCGAAAAGACGTTGACCGCCGAAAACGCCAGCGCCGTGATCCGCTGCATCAAGGCCGATGGACTGCGAACCGTCGCGCGCATCGTCGAGATCAGCGAGGCGGGGCGCGCACCCAAGAATGATCCGGCGATCCTGGCATTGGCGCTTGCCAGCGTTCACGGCGATCTGCCGACTCGGCGCGCCGTTACTGAGGCCTTGCCGCGCGTCTGCCGCATCGGGACGCACCTGTTCCATTTCGCCGCTTATGTCGATGCCCTGCGGGGTTGGGGCCGAGGACTGCGCCGCGCCGTCGCCAATTGGTACACCGAATCGCCTGCCGCTGATGTGGCTTTTCAGGCCGTCAAGTATCAGTCGCGCGATGGGTGGTCGCACCGCGATTTGCTGCGCCTGTCGCACCCGGTCGCGCCCAGCACCGATCACAACATCGTCTACAATTGGATCACGAAGGGCTGGCCGGAAGTCGGGGCAGAGCCGCACCCCGTCGAAGCCGCCCGCGTAATCTGGGCGATGGAGCGCGCCCGCACCGCCGACAAGCCGGAACTGCTCAAGCTGATCGCCGATTATCGGCTGCCGCGCGAAGTGCTGCCGACGACTTGGCTGAACGATCCCGACGTATGGGCGGCCATGCTCCCGCACCTCGGCTTGACGGCGCTGCTGCGTAACCTGGGCAATCTCTCGAAGATCGGCCTGCTCGCGCCGGGCAACGACTCGACGGTCGATTTCGTGACGAGCGCGCTCACTTCGGATAAGGCGTTGAAGCGCGCGCGCATCCACCCGATCGCGGTGCTGGCCGCCATGCTCACCTATCAGAGCGGACACGGCGTGCGCGGCAAGGGCGAATGGGTCCCGGTACAGCGGGTTGTCGATGCGCTCGACTCGGCTTTCTACAAGTCGTTCGGCGCGGTTGAGCCGACGGGCAAGCGACTGGTGCTCGCGCTCGACGTATCCGGCTCAATGGGTTCGGGGCAGGTCGCGGGCGTGCCGGGCTTGACGCCGCGTATCGGCAGCGCCGCAATGGCTTTGATCACCGCCGCCACCGAGTCGCACCACCACATCATGGGCTTCTCGCACACGCTGGTCGAGGTCGGCATCTCGCCCCGGCAGCGCCTCGACGACGCTGTGAAGACGGTCGCCGCCATTCCGATGGGTGGCACGGATTGCGCGCTGCCGATGGTCTGGGCGCTCGAAAACAAGGTGCAGGCCGATGCGTTCGTGATCTACACCGACAGCGAAACGTGGTTTGGCAAGATTCACCCGACCGAAGCATTGCGCCAATACCGCGATAAGATGGGGATCGCCGCCAAACTGATCGTGGTCGGCATGGTCTCGAACAACTTCACCATCGCCGATCCGGAAGACGGCGGAATGCTCGACGTGGTGGGCTTCGACACGGCCACCCCCGGCGTGATCAGCGACTTCGTGACCTGAACCGCCGATCTCATGACGAGACGGACGAGGCAGGCCATCGTCCCTACCAAAACACGAGGATTTGTAGGGACGCCGGCCTGCCGCGTCCGTGACCCATCACAAAAATTGATGCGATTATCCTGACGAAAGGCGAGCCGTTCTGTCTCGATAAATTGTGATAGATTTGTCCTATGAAATACGTCCCAAATAGAAAATCACCACGCTTGAAGGATTACGATTATTCGCAAGCGGGACTCTATTTCGTGACAATTTGTACCTATCATCGTACCCATCTGTTTGGGCACAATGCCGATGGTATTATATCCTCCGGCGCGGTGGGCGAAATCGCGGCGACCGCTTGGTTATCATTGCCCGAACACCACCCCGGAATCGAATTGGATGCTTTCGTGGTCATGCCCAATCACATCCACGGGATTATCGTCCTCGTAGGGACGACGCCTGCGTCGTCCGCAAATACGCCGTCCGCAAATGCGAAATCGGACGCGGCGAAATCGGACAAGGCAGGCCTTGTCCCTACAGGCGCGCCATCTGGATCATTGGGATCGGTAATTGGTTCGTACAAATCGGGGGCAACCCGCCGAATCCGCGAAGCATTAAATGATCCGTTGTTGAATGTTTGGCAAACACGTTATCATGATCGCATCATTCGTTCCGAGGTTTCCCTGCGCGCGATCCAGGAATACGTGCTGAATAATCGCGCACGCTGGCAAGAGGACACCTTTTTCACCCCGTAGGGACGAGGCCCGCCTCGTCCGCCCGAAACCACACTCCCCAGTACTAGGAATTCAGAAAACAGAATCAGATAAAAGAGCGGGTGCAGCGAAACCCGTAGTTGCCGCCGAAGTCGGAAGGCGAGAGATCGAACCGAACCGCGGCACGGAGGTTATCGGTAAGGTAGGCGGCCCACGAGCCGCCCCGCAGCGCACGCGAGCTATTAGCATCAGTTGTACTTTCACGACCATCATCCGCATTGTACGGATATGGTTTGTAAATGCTGCTCGTCCATTCCCAGACATGCCCACTCAGATCGACCGCCCCCACCCACGATCCACTACTGCGCGCATTATTCTTGTCAACATCCGCCGTCTGGGTGGTGTTCCAAATCGGTTTGTTTGGATCCCAGTTGTTTCCCCAAGGGTAAATCCAATCGCTGGGACCGCGCGCCGCATACTCCCATTCCGCCTCGCTCGGGAGTCGTGCGCCGCGTTTCAGGCAGAAATCCCGTGCCTCGAACCAACTAATCTCTTCGACCGGACGGTTATCACCCGTGAAATTTGGCGCATGGGCAGCCTTCCCGCGGAACTGCTTGAACTGCGCCTGGGTCACCTCGGTTTTGTCGATCCAAAACTGTTGCGCGAAACAGACTTGATTGGCCGGGTTATCCGTGCCCATCTTGAAACACCCTGACGGCACTAACGCCATCGTCACGCCATCGAAATCTTTGAACTGCGGCGTCCATTGATTGTTGTTGATAGGGCGTTGACTAATCAACAAAGCGGCCATAAACACTATCAAAACCACTGCCCCAATAATACCGACGCTCCATTTTGCAATTCGAAAACGATTGCTCGCATATCTGGAATTGGGTTGCGAGGGATACGGTGTCGTGACCGTTTTATGCCGCGAGACGTCATAACCTGCTTTAGCGTCCTTATCAGGAACTGGATTCGTTTCATGAACAACGACCGACCCAGCTTTCCCATCGGGCACATCAAGCATTAAATTATTGGGATTTGCTTGAACTGCCGTGAGCGTATCGAGCGTGTCTGGTGGGGTATCAGGCAAAGGCGACATAGGCTCGGATGATGTTTCCTCTAAGGCTGGAAGCTCATCAGGTGCATCGACCAACATTTCGATTGCAGGAGGTGCCAAGTTTGCGGGAACCGCTTCGACTATTGAGGCCAGCGGAAAGTTGATCTGATCAACTTTGGCTTGGTTGTCACGAAGCAGTTCAAAATCGCTGACAGGAGTTGGTATCACTTCAATGGAAATTAAAGGCAAAAAACGATCCTGTAACCGATCACAGACGGCCTCAATCCATGCCATCGAGGACGGTAATTCCAACTGTTGAAATTCTTTGATTGTTTGCGCGAGTGAAACGGGCAGATAGGCATCCAAGTCGGCCCGAACGAAGTCATGGGTGATGAGCGGGATGATCGTTCGATTAAGCATTACCGCTTCTTGGATCTCACGCAGCAAAACGTCATTCGGTCCAGCACATCGCTCGAGCGTACCTGGTGCTAAGATCAATATAAAATACGGACGTGCCGCAATCTGTCGCAGAATTGTGTCGAGCCAACGTCCGGCTGGAATACTTTGGTAGTCAAAAAACGTGTCGATTTGACGTATCTTAAGACCCTGGTAGATGATGTACGCAAGCTCTTCACTAGCCTTCCGGCGATAGCTAATAGATAACATTCGCAATTGGCGCAATCGCCATATATGGGGGTATTGACAGGTTTTGAGAGACATTTTACCCCCATATATAGGGGTGATCCCTATTGCGAATGTTAACTAATGAAAACGTCATTGGACAGCGTTTTATTTTGGGGCATTATCAACGCCTCCGCAGAGAAGGTTGATCAAATCGTGATCACGGATTTGCGCGAGGATGTTATCCCACCAGGATTGCCCGCCCGTGCGCGACAGTTCTTTGTCGTACCACAAGTCGTGGCCGAGCGCGCTCAGGTCTTCGGCCAGCTTCCCGACGATCGCGCGATCTTTGCTGCTGTAACTGATAAAAATGCGTGCCACGCTCGCCCCCGCCAGAATGTCAAAATTAATAAGCGCGGCAACAGTGTAACACGAAAAATTCCCACGCCCCAACTCCGATGGGTGTAGGGGTGCATTCAAGGTTGGGGGTGAGTCATCATGAACGATGAACACATGCGACATCATGAAAATCGCGGCGTGGACTCTGTCTCCCCTCTCCGTCATCACGGAGAGGGGGCCGGGGGGTGAGGTCAATCACCCCATTTTCATGCGAGGTTTTAGTGGTCATAGGCGTGAAGCGAAGGCTAACGGTGTTTCCAAACGAAGAAACCCTTTTGCTTCGCTTCACGACTCTGGGGCTGGGGGGTGAGGTTCTTTCTCCAGCAGATTCCGCAGCACCGTCGGCAAAATGCCGCCATTCGCATAATACGTCACCTCGATCGGCGTATCGAGCCGTGCCGTCGCCGTGAAACTGAACCGACTAGCATCCGCTCGCGTCACCTCCACCGTGATCATCTGACGGGGCGTGATCTCCGCGCCGATCCCGTCGATCGAAAGCGTTTCCTGACCTGTCAAGCCCAGTACGGCGGCATTTTGCCCCGGCTCGAACTGGATCGGCAGCACGCCCATCCCTACCAAGTTGCTGCGATGCGTCCGCTCAAAGCTCTCCGCCAGCACCGCCCGCACGCCCAATAGCGCCGGCCCTTTGGCCGCCCAATCGCGCGAACTGCCTGTGCCATATTCCTTCCCCGCGATGATCACCAGCGGCACACCTTCTTGTTTATACTGCATGGCCGCATCATAGATTGTCATCCGTTGGTGATTGGGGTAATGCACGGTCACGCCGCCTTCGATGCCCGGCGTCATCAGGTTCTTGATGCGGACATTGGCGAATGTACCGCGCACCATCACCTGATCGTTGCCGCGTCGCGTCCCATACTGATTGAAGTCCTTTTTCTGAACGCCATGCTCCGTCAGATAGCGCGCGGCGGGGCTGTCGGCGGCGATGCTGCCCGCTGGCGAAATGTGATCGGTGGTGATGCTGTTCCCGAACACACCAAGGATGCGCGCATTCTGGATCGCAGTCACGGGTGCTGCCGCCCTCGTCATCCCCTGGAAAAATGGCGGCTGCTGAACATACGTCGAGCCGTTGTCCCACCTGTACTGGGCGCTGTTTTCGTCCGAAAGTGCGTTCCAATCGGGATTCGCGCGGCTCACGTCCTGGTACAACCGCCGATAAATTTCCGGATCGGCTGTTTGCGCGATCGTATCGGCGATCTCCTGGCGGCTCGGCCAAATATCGCGCAGGTAGACCGCGCAGCCTTCCCGATCGACGCCGAGCGGTTCGCTGCTCAGGTCAATGTCGATCGTTCCTGCCAGCGCGAAAGCGACCACCAGCGGCGGCGACGCCAGATAATTGGCCTTGACCAGCGGATGCACACGTCCTTCGAAGTTGCGATTGCCGCTCAAGATCGCCGCCGCGACGAGGTTATTCTCCGTGACCGCCTGTGCCACCGCTTCGGGCAGCGGGCCGCTGTTACCGATACACGTGGTGCAGCCGTAACCGACCACGTTGAACCCCAGCGCGGCCAAATCATCCAGGAGTCCGGCACTGCGCAGATATTCCGTCACGACCCGTGATCCGGGTGCGAGGCTGGTCTTGACGTGACCCGCCACCTTCAACCCGCGCGCAACTGCCTTTTTCGCCAGCAAGCCCGCGCCGATCATTACCGACGGATTCGAGGTATTGGTGCAGCTTGTAATGGCGGCCAGCACCAGCGCGCCATGTCCCATCACGTCGGACATCGTTTGAGAAGCGCTCGCCCCCAATCCCCCACCCTCATGACGAGCGGCTTTGCTCCCCTTTCCCCCCGCTTGCGTGGGGGATAAGGGGCCGGGGGATAGAGGGGTCTCCGTCTCGCTCAGCCCGTAGCCGCCTTCGCTGAGCGGCGCACGCAGCGCCTTCGCAAACGAGTCCTTCACTTCGATCAGCCGCCGCCGATCATTGGGACGTTTCGGCCCCGCCAAGCTCGGCTCGATCGTCGAAAGATCGAGTGTGAGCGTGTCGGTATACTCTGGATCGCGCGTGTTTTCGTCGCGGAACAGACCTTGCGCCTTGTAGTAGCGCTCTACCAGCGCGATCTCCGCCTCGGTACGGCCTGTTTGCCGCAAATACGCGAGCGTTTCCGCATCCACCGGAAAATAGCTGATCGTCGCGCCATATTCCGGGCACATATTGGCGATGGTCGCGCGATCGGGCAGCGACATTTGGCTCAAGCCCGCTCCATAAAACTCGACGAACTTCTCGACGACGCCCTTTTGCCGCAGCAGTTGGGTGACGGTCAAAGCCAGATCGGTGGCGGTCGCGCCTTCAGGCAGGCTTCCAACCAGCTTGACTCCGATAACCTCCGGTGTTACGATATAGATTGGCTGGCCGAGCATCACCGCTTCCGCCTCGATGCCGCCCACGCCCCAGCCGACCACACCTAGGCCGTTGATCATCGTGGTATGCGAATCAGCGCCAACCACCGTATCGGGATAAGCTACTAAACCGTCCACCTCTTGCCGGGTAAACACGCCCTTTGCCAGATATTCAAGATTGACCTGATGGATGATGCCGACACCGGGTGGCACCACGCGGAAATTCTCGAAGGCGCTCTGCCCCCAACGCATAAATTTGAAGCGCTCACCATTGCGCGCCAGTTCTGCGGCGGCATTCAGGCGCAGCGCGTCATCCGAACCGAAATAATCGACCTGCACCGAATGATCAAGCACCAGATCGACCGGAACTTGCGGCTGGATTTTCGTCAAGTCGCCGCCCAAATCGCGCATCGCATCGCGCATCGCGGCCAGATCGACCACACACGGCACGCCCGTGAAGTCTTGCAGCAGCACGCGCGCGGGTTTGAACGGCATCTCACGCTGTGCAGGTGCTTTGGCATCCCACCCGGCCAGCGCGACCACATCCGCCTGAGTGATCTCAATGCCATTGCATTCGCGCAAAACCGACTCCAGCATAATACGGATGCTGAACGGCAGCCGCGCCAGCGTTGTCAAGCCGAGTTCTTCCAGGCGGCTGAGTCGGTAATAGATGGCATTTCCATTACCTGTATCAAAATTCGTTCGCGCCCCGAAACTGTCCAGTGTTCGCTCAGTGTTCAAAATTCATCTCCCCCATTGCATCAGCTGATAAAATCATTTTATGTGCGTTAACTTATAATTCAAACTGATAATTACGATTGATTGCATAGATTATGTCTATAGTTTGAAACTCGCCATGACCCTCGACCTGCATAAACTCGAAATCTTTGTGACGATCGCGCACCTCGGCAGTTTCACGCACGCCGCCGATCACCTTCACATGACGCAACCGACCGTTTCGCAGCAGCTTGCAACTTTGGAAGCACAGCTTGGGGTAGCGTTGATCGAGCGTGATACGCGACGGTTGCGGCTGACAGCGGCGGGCGAAACACTTTTAACTCACGCGGAGAAGCTGTTGATCGCGGCGCGTGACGCCGAAGAAGCCACGCGCGCCGCCGCAGGTCTGGCTGATCGGACGCTGCGTCTGGGCGTTGGGCACACGATGGCAATCTATCTCCTGCCAGGGTTGTTGAGCCGCTATCAGGCGACACATCCGGGTCATGCGGTGCGCATCACGGTTGGCAACACCGCCGAACTGCTCGCGCTGGTCGCGGATGGTGCCGCCGATCTCGTCCTCGTCGGTTCACCTGCCGAGCACCCGAATTTGCTGGTCACACCCTTTATGAACGATCGTCTGGTCGTCATTGTCGCAGCGGATGATCCCTGGGCGAGCCGCGTCGAGGTAAATCTGGATGAACTGCGCGAACGTCCCTTCCTGACGCGCGAACCGGGATCAGCCCTGCACGTCACGGTGCAACGTTTGTTGGGAAGCTCGATGTTGGCGGCTGATTCGGTGATCGTGCTCGGCGAAACCGAGGCGATCAAGCGCAGTGTCGAGGCCGGAATTGGCGTCGCCTTGATTCAGGGGATCGCGGTCGAACGTGAGGTGGCGGCGGGTACGTTGCGGATGCTGTATATGCGCGGCGGCGATGACAGCCGGACGTATTCGTATGCCTATCGCCGCAATCATCCACTGTCGTCCGCCGCAAGCAATTTCATCGTCCTGTTACAATACCCTCGCCAATTTTGAAAATATCAGACGATCACAATTTCGCGGGAAAACCCCTCTATCCCCCGACCCCTTTCCCCCACGCAAGCGGTGGGAAAGGGGAGCTAAGCCCTTCGCCACGAGGGAGAGGGGTTGGGGGCTGAGTCATCATGAACGATGCACCCATGCGACATTATGGACATCGCGCGGCGTGGCCTCTGCCTCCCCCTCTCCGTGATGACGGAGAGGGGGCCGGGGGGTGAGGTCAATGTGCGAACTCTATTTCAACGGATTTTTCGGGCGCGGCGCGATCGGGTACAATGGAAGGCGTAGCGGGCGGCAATCGACAGGCCGATAACGAAAAGCGGATTCAATGATCGAGATCGTTTCTGGACAAGTGGCGAGTTTGGCACGCGGCGCGGTAATCGTGATGGTTGGCGGGGTCGGGATTCGCGTCAACGTGCCGAAAAACGTCTTCGACAGCATCGGCGCGCCCGGTCAAACGGTGATGCTCTATACCCATTTGCAGGTGCGCGAAGATGCGCTCACACTGTATGGCTTCAGCAGCGAAGATGATCGCGCCCTGTTCGAGCTGCTGATCACCGTGAACGGCGTCGGGGCAAAGATGGGGCTGGCGATCCTGTCCACGCTCTCGGTCGATCACCTGCGCAACGCCGTTCTGCGTGATGAGGCGCAAGTGCTGACGCGCGTGCCAGGCATCGGCAAAAAGACCGCCGAAAAGATCGTCTTCGAGCTAAAAAATAAGATCGGCGGCGATGGCATGTCGGCGGTGGTGGCGCTCAGCGATCTGGATACGGATGTGATCGGGATGCTGACGGCGCTCGGCTACAGCATCGTCGAGGCACAGACCGCGCTCCAGGCGATCCCGCGTGATGCGCCCGCCGATGTCGAGACGCGCGTCAAAATGGCGCTCCAATATTTCGTCTAGGTCGCTCTGCATCCCAGGTGAGACGGTCTGATGTCCGAAACACGCCTATCGTCCATGCTCGAAAATTATCCGTGCCGCGACGGACTGTATAACATCCTGCCCGATACGGTTGCCGTCTATGATCGTTATCAGCGGCGCGTCATGACGCTCGATCCGCTGGGCAGCGAAATCTGGCTGCGCATCGATGGCAAAACGACGCTTCGTGAGATCGCCACCGACATCGCTGGCCGATCGGGGCGCGCCCTGCCGGAAACCTTGCTTGCGGCGATTGCGATGGCAGGGATCATGAGTGGCGAAGGGTTGATCTATTTGACGACAGCCCCCCAAACTCATCCCTATCATCTGACCGTTCCACGCGCCGATCAAGACCCCGCCCAAACCGAAGTCAGTATGCGGGATTCGGGCTGGGTCGAATATTGAAAACCCTCACCCCCTCTCCATAATCACAGCGAGAGGGAGCGTCACCATGAAGGAGCCACCTTGTTGACATTTCGTTATCGCGTCGAGCCGCTGCGACCCGCCCTGATCTTGATCGGCGTGGTATTGGTCGTCGCGCTGATCATGCCCAGCACGGCGGCGCGTTTGCTCACGCTCGTGTTTTTGAGCGGGCCAGTGGTGTGGTCGGGATTGCAGTTGGCGCGACGCGGCTGCGGGGTCACAATAAACGATGGCCTGATCGCGCTGCAAGCCTGTTTGACGCGCCGCATTCGCCGGATTCCGCTGGCGCAGGTTCAGGCGCACAAGATCACCGCGACCGATCAACTGGCCGTGGCGTATCTACAACCCCGCCGCACCGAACCCGGCAACGAGGCGCGTCCACCCCGTTTGCGTTTATACGTGACGGCGGCGCTCGCCGATCCGGTGGCACTGATGGCGGCGCTGCCCCTCGCAGTGGGGATCACGTCCAAACAAATGGATGAGATGCTGCTGTGGCGGCGTGTCCGCCGAACACTCCTGTGGTTGGGCGGGCTTTTTGTTGGCATCCCGACTTTTTTGATCATCCTATTCCGGGTGGTGGGCGCGCTCCATATCGGCGGACGCTAAATTCATCACCCGGCCAGCGTATTTTTTGGCACGACGGACGGTGCGATTGTATAGGTCAGCACCACATCGGAATTCCCACCACCGTTTGCCGTCACCGTCAATGGGATCGTCAACCGTAGTTGTGCCACATAACACAGTTTCTCGTTGACCGCATCGCAGTAGTACACATTGGCGTCAGCGGTCAAATCGGCTTGCCCGGCGCTCAGGGTGATCGGCAGACTCAGCGGCATCGTCGGTTGGACGGCGCTGAAATCGGGCGGCGCGGTGAACACGTCTTTGGCCGGATACACATGCAGTGTGAACGGCGCGGTATCGTTCAGCCGGAAGCCCGACGGCACGCTGATATTCACGATCAAGTGCCCGTCCCCGGCGGCGACCGATTGCGGTGGCAGCGCGATTACCGCACCGTTGAACGTAGGCGCAACATCGACGGCCAGCACCTCCGCATTCGGGAAAACAACCGTCGAAGTGACGCCGCTCGCCAGATCGATGACGCGAATGGCGTGGTTATTGGTATCGGCGACGTACAGCTTGCCATCTGCATAGCTCAGGCCGCCCGGCTCGTTGAAGAGCGGATCAGCGCCATCGCGCAGCCCGCGATCGGTGTGCCCAAACAGCGTTGTGCTCGTGCGCGTCGCCGGATCGATCCGCTTGATCTTGCTGTTATAAGTATCGGCCACATAGAGCTTGCCGTCGGACGCGAGCGCGATCCCCAGCGCATGTTGCAAGCGTACTGTGTCGCCTACGCCATCGACATCGCCAAAATCGAACAAGCCCGTACCCACCAGCGTATGCACCGCGCCGCCTGCATCCAGATCAGCAGTGCGCACGGCGCTTGCTTCGGGATCGGTGAAATACAGCGTTTTCCCGTCCGAGGTGATCGCGCTCGGCTGCGCCAACTGCGCCTGCAACAGCGGCGCATCTTCCAGCCCTTCCTCGCCGCTGCCCGCGAAGGGACGTACCGTGCCGGCCTTGAGATCGAGCGCCCACAGTTGATGCGCGCCCGCCATCGCAATATACAATGTATCGGCCACTGCGACGAGCGCCCAGGGCGAATTGAGCGCGGTTTTCAAACCCGGCTTGGGAGTCGGATCGGGCTGACCGGGTACTTGATCCATCGCTTCCGCGCCCGTTCCAGCGATCGTTTTCACGCGCGCCGTCCCGCCCAGTTCGACCGCCCGGATCGCGTGGTTTTCGGTATCGGCGACATAGAGTATGTTGCCATCGCTGCTCAATGCCACGCCCTGCGGATGATAAAACGTCGCGCCTGTGAACGTCCCATCGTCCAAACCCAGCGCGCCGCTCCCGATCACCGCGCTGATGGCATACGTTTTGAGATCGGCCACGATAATCCGGTTGTGATCGGTATCGCTGATGAACAATCGCCCGCCCGCCGCATCCGCCAACACCTCGCCGGGAAACAGCAGCAGTGAGCCGGGCGCAGTCTGATCGAACACGACCGGGAGCGGCGTCCGGTCGATCAATTTGCGCGCGTCGAACTGCCGGATCATCGCTTCGAGGATGTGATGCAAACCATCGTACACGCCTTCGCCCGCATAATTACCCAACACTTTGCCGACCGGATCGATCACCAGCACCGTCGGCCACGCCTGGATGCCATAGCCATGCCACAACGTGAACTGGTTATCGTTGATGACCGGGTGATCGACCTGATAGCGCTGGACGATCGATCGGATGTTGGCGGTCTGGCTCTCCGCGCTGAACTTCGCCGAATGCACGCCGATCACGGCCAACGCGCCACCCGACTCGGACTCCAAGCGCTTGAGATCAGGCAAAATGTGGATGCAGTTGATGCAGCCATACGTCCAAAAATCGAGCAGCACCACTTTGCCGCGCAGATCGTCCATCGTCAACGGCTTTGCGACGTTGATCCAATCCGCGCTCGTCGGAAACGCGATCGAAGGTAGCTTCCCCTGGTACGTCTTTTCGGGCGTGGCCGTCGCCACCTGATCGCTGCCCGTCGCACGCGATGCGCTCAGCGCGGGTCGCGCCGCCATCGCCAACACGATGCTGATCATCACGAGACCACAAATCACGACCCACTGTTTTTGCAACCGACTCATCGTCCATTACACCCCATTATCGACCTATGGATTATCCCCCTTCTCTCATGGTAAAACCAAATAAAGTTCTAGCCACCCGACACCTCGGCGAGAGAAAAAAAGGGGTCGGGAAAGGGGTCAAAAACGGCGTCGAAATGCACGAAAAAGGCTTCGAGGCGGGTAATGGCTTGGTGAATGCATTACGATTCCAGGATATGCTTCAGATGGTTGAGTTCTTCGTTCATACTTTCTTTTGCCTGTTCGAGTACCGCAGGCGGAATGTTCGCAGGCAGACTGAAGGTAAAGGTATAAATGAGGCTATCACCAATAGCTGTCAGGCGGGTCGGCAATACGCTTTCGCCGGGAAACAGCATATCAATGGTGCCAAGATCGTGATCCGTGCGCCACCCAATCGGGATTTCACCCTGCGGGGAGGTCAAGATGATCTGCGATCCTTCCTGGCGAATGGCAAGAACGAAGTT
This sequence comes from Aggregatilineales bacterium, assembly GCA_038230635.1. Lineage (GTDB taxonomy): Bacteria > Chloroflexota > Anaerolineae > Aggregatilineales > UBA2796 > JBBRMW01. The sequence continues at coordinate 16,884 of JBBRMW010000066.1, forward strand.
CTTTGCCCATTCGGTCTGATTACGCCAATCGCTTAGATAGGCATAAGCCTTCTCATAGGCAACATTCAGGGTAACACTGTGCGTCGAATGGATGAGTTGAGACATGAGATATGTTCCTTATGACAATTGGTCAATCTGTTTCATAAGTTTAGACTCGTCTCATTTCAATGTGTGACCAAATTGGTTCAGCAAAGTCGAGAATTGCATCGAGTTCAGGAAGTTGCTCAATAGTTCAGGCGACCTATATTCTGGATGTGTGCGAAATAGCGCGCCAGCACGCTGAACTTCGTCCAATTGAGCGATATTTTGCAAAAGCGCTTCGTTATCGCCCTCTTGCGCAAATAACAAATGTTGTGGGTCGATAAGTTGACGTTCAATTGCACGGTTAACCCGGCCTTGACAGCGGCATGGGTTGTTTGGATTTGCCAGTCCACAATGTTGATGCATAAATGTTTGGATAGATACCCGCGCCCGGCTCAAGCGCTTGCGGTACGCCATAGCGGAAATATTGAACACAACCGCCCCCTGCTGATCCGTAATTCCAAAGATTTCACCTAGAATATAGGCCGCACGTTCATTGGGGTTCAGGCAGAGCAGCATGGCTTGCATACACCCGACTTTTGCTTCCTCAATGAGCAATCGTCGTTCGACCTCAGTTTCAGTGTCACGTGTCGTAGGAGAGATAGCTTGGCCCAAATCTTCGCCAAGTGCCTCGAAGCTCAGATTTTGCTGATTGTGGCGTCGTGTCCGATAGCTTAGCAGGTAATTGACGGCAATTTGCCAATACCAAGTATTGAAGGCGCTCTCGCCACGGAAATTACTCAGATTGGTGATGATCTTGATGAGGATTTCTTGTGTTGCATCCTCCGCATCAGCGGGGTGCCATACCATGCGGACAGCCAAATTATAAAGCCGGGGCTGAATGCGCCGGATTAACTCATCGAATTGATCCCGGTTTCCCTCAAGTATGGCTTGTACCAGTTCTTCTTCAGTCATTGTATGCTCCTAAAAGATTTAGTTGTATTTTAGTTAGACTAACTAACTGGGCAAGTGTGACCGAATTGCTCAATCTTATTCTAGCTACCCAGTCAATGTGATTGTGATGGGTGTAGGGGCGGGACATGACCCGCCCCTACACCCATCACACGGTCTCGTTTATCAGAGTCGCGCGTGACCGACCCATTCATCAAAATCAGGCTGACTGACTACTAGATAAAGTTCGCACATTTACCTCACCCCCAACCCCCTCTCCGCACGCAGCGAGGGGGTGTCGGAGTGCGTGGTTGACCCCTCCGCCGTAGACGGGGAACAGGGCGACAGCCGTGCCCTTCCCTTTTGAGCCGTTGCCAGTTACTATATCGGCGATTACAATGCGCTGTTGGGCGGCGGCAAGAACCATCGCGCCTGTGTATCCCTTTAGAAAGGTAAAGGCGGCCATGTCGAGCCAAATTGATCCACCCAGCACCGGTCAAAATTTTGAATTTATCGTGATTCTGCGGGCTGTCGCGGCGCTGATGGTCGTCTATTCACATTTGATCGGTCCCTTTGGCGGGCGCGCCCTGGTGCCGTTCTCGACGCTGATCGGGTTTATCAAGGGCTATATTTCGACGCCGCTCGCTTTTATCAACGATACAGGCGCACTGGGCGTGTGCATCTTCTTTTTGATCAGCGGCTTCATCATCACTCACACGGCCCAGCGTGAGAACCGCCCCACTTTTGCGATCAAGCGCGCGCTGCGCATTTACCCGCCGTTTTTTCTGTCGATCGCGCTCATTTTTGTGGTCGCCGGGCTAACCGCGAACAACCCGTATGCCGCCCCGATGAATCACAACCCGCCATTTACACCCCTGCAAACGCTGTTGAGCTTACCCATGCTCAACTATCTGTTCACAAATGTCTACGAAGTGAATCCGGTGGCCTGGACGCTGCTGATCGAAGTGTTGTTCTACGTGATCTGTGTGCTGACGCTGCCCCTGATCAAAGCGCGATCACGCCTAGCGGTGCTGGTCAATCTGGGCTGCTGCGCCCTAATTATCGCATCGTCCCAACGCCTGGGAATCACCGTCGTCCACCTGAGCTTTTTTCTGATGTTTGTGCCCTATCTGGTCGTGGGTCAGGCGATCTATTATTTGTGGAGCGGGCGGATCGATTGGCGCAGTTTTGGCGCGCTGGCGATCCTGTGCTACGTCGTCAATCTCTACGGCCTCCAGTCGATCAACCGCACCTTTTACGTGGTTACGAATTCCTACCCGATTTCGATGATCTACGCCCTGGCGATCTTCGGCGGCGCGTTGATCCTCACCGATCGGCTCAAACCATCGCGCGTAGTGCGCTTTTTTTCGACGATCAGTTATTCACTGTATCTCAATCACCGCATGATCGGCACGTTGATCCTGCTGTTATTGATGCCGAGGATCGGCTATACGTTCGCCTTGCCATTCGCGTTGGCGGGCGGCATCGGAGTCGCCTATCTGTCGTGGCGATTTGTCGAGAAACCGTCGCAGGGAGCGGCACGGGAGTTGATCCGCCGCCTCAAACTCGCCCCGGTTAAACCGGATCGAAACACCGGCGGGCAGACCGAATCAGCGCCTACGGCAGGCGAACCTGGCGGATTCGCCCCGACCGAATCCGCGTCGGGCTAAAAAAGGGGCAGCCTTGTGAGTCCAGTTGATCCGCCGAACGCCCGCCAAGACTTTGAATTTATCGTGATTCTGCGGGCCGTCGCGGCCCTGCTGGTCGTTTATTCGCATCTGATGGGGTCGTGGGGCGCGCGCGAATTTTCCGCTCTCGACACTGATCGGTTTTATCCAATCGTATGTGACGGTGCCGCTCGACATGGTCGCCGAATGCGGTACGCTGGGCGTGTGCATCTTCTTTTTGATCAGCGGCTTCATCATCACGTACACGGCGCAGCGTGAAACCCGCGCAACGTTTGCGATCAAGCGACTGCTGCGCATTTATCCGCCATTTATCGCCTCGATCGCGTTGATTTTTGTGGTATCGAGGCTGTTCGCAAACACGCCTGATTTCGTCCAAGTCATCAACCGCCAGCCGCTCACCGTGCTAGACACGCTGTTGAGTTTAACCATGCTCAACTATCTGTTCACAGGTCTTTGTCGTGCATCCGGTGGCCTGGTCATTGCTGGTCGAAGCGGCGTTTTATGGGCTGTGTACGCTCACACTGAATCTGATAAAATCACGCCCGCGCTTGGTGGTGCTGGTCAATCTGGGGGTATGTGGCCTTGTCATCGCAACGTGCTATCGGTGGGGGCCACAAATCGTCCATCTGAGCTTTTTTCTGATGTTTGTGCCGTATCTGATCTTGGGTCAGTGTATCTATATACTTGTGGAGCAAGCAGATCGACTGGCGTAGTTTTGGTGCGCTGGCAATTCTATGTTACCTTGTCAACCTTTTCGGCCTCCAAATCGTCGATAGGCAGTTATACTCAATCACCTATTCCTACCCCATCTCATTAATCTATGCGCTGGCAATCTTTAGTGGCGCGCTGGTTATCGCGGATCGGCTCAAAGCGTCGCGGATGCTGCGCTTTCTTTCGACGATCAGCTATTCTCTGTATCTTAATCACCATGTGATCGGCAGTTTGCTGCTCGTGATTTTGGTGCCCACCATCGGCTGTACGTTCGCCCTGCCGATCGCGTTCGTCGGCACGGTTGGCGTGGCCTATCTATCGTGGCGGTTCGTCGAAAAACCATCGCAGGGGGCGGCACGGGAGTTGATCCGACGCTTCAAACTCGCCCCGCTTAGACCGGATCAAACAACAGGCGACCAAGCCGAATCAGCGTATACGGCGGTCGACCACGCCAAGCTCGCTCCGTCTGAGTCCGCCTCCAGTTGAAAGAAAGGGCATCTTTGTGAATCCAGTTGATCCGCCGAACACGCGCCAGGATTTTGAATTTATCGTGATTTTGCGGGCCGTCGCGGCACTGCTGGTCGTTTATTCGCAATTGATGGGGTCATGGGGCGCGCGCTATGCCAATCCGGGCTGGGCGTTGATCGATTTCATTCACAACTATGTGACCTATCCGCTGGGCATCGTTGGTGATTTCGCCACGCTGGCCGTGTGCATCTTCTTTTTGATCAGCGGCTTCATCATCACGCATACGGCGCAGCACGAAACCCGCCTCACCTTTGCGATCAAACGGCTGCTGCGCATTTATCCGCCGTTTATCGTCTCGATCGGGGTCATTTTTATCCTGACCACGCTCTTGGCGAACACGACATACCTGTCTCAGATACAACTGCGCGCCTCGCTCAGCCCGTTTGAGGCGCTGGTCAGTACGACCCTGCTCAATTATCTGATCACAAACCCCTACCGCGTGAATCTCGTCGCCTGGACGCTGCTGGTCGAGGTCATGTTCTATGGGCTGTGTGTGGTGACGTTGAGTTTGATAAAAGCGCGCCCCCGGCTGGCGGTTTTGGTCAACCTGGGCTGCTGCTTCCTATACATGCTGATTTACGCCAAGCTGGGCAGTTGGGGTTTCCATATCGCCGTCCACCTGATGTCGGTGCCCTATCTGATCTTCGGCCAGATCATCTATTATTTCTGGAGCAAGCGCATCGATTGGCGCAGTTTCGGCGTGTTGGCCTTCCTGTGCTATGTGGTCATCTTGTATGGCCTTCACTGGGTCGATCCAACTTTTTATCCCGCCGCGAATTCCGCCGCGATCTCATTTATCTATGCGCTGCTCATCTTCGGCGGACTGTTGCTCGTCAACGATCAGCTCAAGGCGCCGCGCATCGTGCGCTTCCTCTCGGTGATCAGCTATTCGCTGTATCTGTATCACTATGTGGTGGGCAGTCTGCTGCTGGTGATTTTAATTCCCACCATCGGCTATACGCTCGCCCTGCCAATCGCCATCGCGGCCAGCGTTGGCGTCGCGTATCTGTCGTGGCGATTCGTCGAAAAGCCATCGCAGCAGGTGGCGCGCGCGCTGATCCGGCGCTTCAATCTCGCCCCTGCCGAGTCCGAGATTCCGCCGCTGCCAGATGCGCCAGCGCCAATCGATCCGGTGACCGTTGGGGGCAAATAAGATTAATAAACGGCCTTCGCAGGCTCGCCGTTGATCGATTCGCGGCGAATATTCGCGCCCAGTGCCCGCAGCCGCTCATCGACCCGCTCATAGCCGCGATCGATCTGGCCGACATTGCGGATCGTCGTGATCCCACGCGCGCTGAGGGCGGCCAACAGCAGCGTCATCCCGGCGCGAATATCCGGGCTGGTCAGCGCGATTCCGCCGCGCAATGCCGACGGACCCTGAATCAGTGCGCGGTGTGGATCGCACAACACGATGCGCGCGCCCATGCTCACCAGCTTATCGGTGAAAAACAGGCGATTCTCGTACATCCACTCGTGGAACAGTACCGCCCCCGCCGATTGGGTGGCGACGACAATCGCCGTGCTCAGCAAATCCGACGGGAAGCCCGGCCAGGGCTGCGCTTTGATCTGCGGGATACGCTTGCCCAGATCGGGCGTGATCTGCATGGACTGCGCGCGCGGCACGATTACGTCGTTGCCTTCGACCGTCCAATACACGCCCAGCCGCCCGAAAACATGCGCGATCGTGCTCAAAAACTGCGGATCGGCGTCCACGATGCGCACTTCGCCGCCCGTCATGACCGCCGCGCCTATGAAACTGCCGACTTCCATAAAATCTGCGCCGATGCGAAACTCGCCGCCATGAAGTTTCGGCACGCCCTGAATGGTGACCGTGTTCGAGCCAATGCCCGTGATCTGCGCGCCGAGGCCGTTCAAAAAGTGGCACAAATCCTGGATATGTGGCTCGCTGGCGGCATTCTGAATCACGGATGTGCCGACCGCTAACGAGGCGGCCATGATCGCGTTTTCGGTGGCGGTCACGCTGGCCTCGTCGAGTAGGATCGTCGCGCCGCGCAAACCATCGGCCTGCATTTTGAACACGCCATCGAACGCGATCGTCGCACCGAGTTGGGTCAATGCCAACATGTGCGTATCCAGCCGCCGCCGCCCGATCACGTCGCCACCGGGTGCGGGCAGCTCGAGCTGGCCGTGTCGCGCCAGCATCGGGCCAGCCAAGACGATCGACGCGCGCACCGATTTCGCCAGCGCCGGATCGACCTTGTGGGTACGAATGTTTTCGGCGTGAATGCGCAAACTGTGATCGCCCGCCGCTTCGATATGCGCGCCGAGCCCGCGCAGAATCTCACACATGACGCGCACATCGGCGATGTCTGGAACGTTGTGCAGCACGACCGGTTGATCGGTGAGCAAACACGCCGCGATCAGTTTGAGCGCCGAATTTTTGTTGCCACCCGCGCGGATCGTCCCGCTGAGTCGGTGGCCGCCCTCGATAATGAATTGTTCCATAAATGGCTCCTTCTGAAACGTGATTATAGCGACAACATCGCCGACTCGGCTCATGCTACTAGGGCGTGTCTGCAAACCCCTCTATCCCCCGGCCCCTTTCCCCCCCGCAGGCGGGGGGAAAGGGGAGTCAAGCCCCTCGCCCCGCCTGCGTGGGAGAGGGGTTGGGGAGAGGGGGCAGCCGCCCAAACACTTTGCAGACACACCCTAGTAGAGCAACGCTGGAAAGATAAGCAAGGAAAAGGGGTAGAATAAAGAGACAGAAAACAGTCAGAATGGAGGCGGAAAATGCCTGTCCAGAAATATAAAGTTGCTTTGAGCCGCAGCGAGCGGGATACGTTGAA
>JBBRMW010000067.1:0-23362 GCA_038230635.1 Aggregatilineales bacterium
CTTTCGTCCGACAGTATTTGTGGTTGAATATCAAATTTCTCAACTTACCTTCCCAAACCGCACTTCTTGTATTTCCTGAAACGCTTGTTCACGGCTTATTGGATACCCTGTGTTATGCCGCTTGATATGGACAAAGTCCAGATTAGGTGATCTTATACACTCCCCAAAAGCAAGTGCAGATCACCGAACTCGTGCCACAGATAATGTTCGCGCAGCGCTTCGGTATAGGCGATCGTCAAATGGGCGCGCCCTACCAATGCTTCGAGCATCATCAGATGACTGGCGCGCGGCTCATGCAGCCCGGTCAGCAGCCCGTCGATCGCCCAAATGCCACGTGCGGGCGTGATGACGAGATTCGTCCAACCCTCGCCCGCATGGACCACGCCATCCGGTTCGGTGACCGTTTCGAGCGCACGAATCGCCGTCGTGCCCACCGCGATGATCCGGCGACCGTGCGCACGCGCGTCGTTGATCAAACGTGCCGAGTCAGTGGGCACGCGGAAAAACTCCTCGTAGGGCGGTTCGTGGCTTTCGAGACTGGCGACGCCCGTATGCAGCAGCAGTGGTGCGAATTGAATGCCGCGCGCGACACACTCAGTGATCAGTTCGGGGGTGAAGGCGCGTCCGGCGGAAGGCATTTCGGCGCTGCCCGCCTCGGTCGCATAGACGGTCTGATAAGCGTTCAGCGGCCAGCTTTCCCGGACATAGCCGTAGCGGATCGGGAAGCCATGCTCGGTCAGATAGGGCAGCAAATCGCCGGGCAGATTGAGCGCCGCCAGCCACAATCGCACGGGACGATCGTCGCCCGCCGCATGTAGATAGGGCAGATGCAGCGTGGCCGTCGCGCCGCTTGGTAATGTCAGTGTTTCACCCGGTTCGATGCCAAAAAACGGTTTCGATCCCTTTTCGCTCAGGCTGCGCGCCTCGACCGTCCACAGATCGCCGGGTAGATGCGTCGAAAGGTGCAGTTCGAGCGTACTGCCGTCGGCGCGTTTGGCGAGCAGGGCGGCAGGTAACGTGCCGCTCGTGTTAATCACCAACACATCGCCTGGGTGCAGAAAGTCGGGCAGCCGCCGAAACTGGGTATGTGTCAGGGTGTCGTCCAGCGGATTCGTGACCATCAGTCGTACTTGATCGCGTGCTAAGCCGCGTGCTTCCGCGGGTCGATCGGCTTCCAGATCAGCGGGCAGCGTGAAATCTAGCCGATCGGTGATCGGGAATGTGTCGCCGGTGTCAATCATGAGATGTCTCCTCCTTTGAAAAAACGTCAGCCCCGACCCACTCCGTACTCACGAGGAGGGGAGTAACGTGCAATCTGACTGATTCCCCCTCGCTGTGGTTACGGAGAGGGGGTGAGGGGGTGAGGTTCTTGGGTTTCCTCTGGCGTGGACATCACCTGCGACAGCGTGATCTGCACGCCGTCGTGAACGCCGCCGGGCGTGCTTAAGCGTTGATTGCGATGCTGCCAGGGCGTCGTGATTGGCCCGCTAAGCGATTCTGCGCCCGCTGCTTGGGCACGCGCCGCAGCCGCTTCGACATCGACGACGGTGAATGCCATGCGCACCTGACCCGCTGAGCGCGCGCCCACTTCGATCGCGTCGATCTCCGCCGCTTGTGCTGCATCGACCAATTCGAGCGTCGCCTCGCCCGCGTCGAAAAGAATGCCTTTACTATCCGGCGCAATCCACATATCTCGCACGGTCAACCCGAGGCCATCGCGGTAGAGTGCTGCCGCCTTTTCAAAATCGCCGACGGTCAGCACGAGTCGCAGACCTTCCACACTTGCGCTGGATTTGGTTGCGGATGGCGCGCCCAAGCGCATCGCCTGATAGCGGCCACTCGGCAGATCGCCCGCTAATAAGCGCAGGAAGCCGGGAACGCTGACCGTTGGTAAAGGACGATCGCTGATGTCCTCGCCAGGGAAGGCTTCCTGGTGCATTTGCGTTTGCATATCGCCCGGATCGACGCAATAGACGCGCCAATCGGGGTTTTCAGCGGCCAGGATGGCTGAGATTTGTTCGAGCGCGGCCTTGCTGGAGCCGTATCCGCCCCACCCAGCGTAGGCTTCGCGGCCCGCGTCGCTGGTGACGTTGAAGATACGTGCACCGGGCTTGAAGGCTGTTCGCAAAGTTTGAATGAGTGAAAGCGGCGCGAAAGCGTTGACGCGGAACACATCGGCCAGCGCGTCGAGCGGGTAATCGAGCAGATTCGGGCGCGGACTCGGCCCTAAAATGCTGGCATTGTTTATCAGAACATCGATTCCACCGAATTCGCGTGCCGCTGAGGCCAATGCCGATCGATGCGCGGGATCGCCAACATCGCCGCTGATGGCGCGGACTTCGGTGATCGTGGCGAGTTCAGCACGCGCCGTTTCGAGCGCATCCGCGGCGCGCGCATCGAGGATCAAACGCCACTTGGCGCGGGCGAGTTCACGTGCCAATTCCAAACCAAGTCCGCGCGATGCACCCGTAATCAGTACGGTTTGCGGCGTCTGATTGTCTGAATTTCTTGAAGCCATGAGATTTCCCGTCGTATCTATTGATCGCTCACACTGAGATCAAGTTTACGACTGTTTGTGCCAAAATGCACCGCGCCGGCGATCAGGATACGAACTGGACTTTCGATCAGGATGCGCGACGCCCTGCACGGACGGGGAAGCCCAGCGCAATCGGGTCGCGCCAATTAAAACAGCCGATCTGTTAGTTTGACGTATTTTTCATCGCTTTATCCCCCAGACCCAAAAATGCGCTAGAATTTGGCGGTCACATGATGCAATGGTCGGATCGATCGGCGGTCATCGATCGATTTGAGGAGAACGCTTTTTGCAAACGTCCGAGATTCCGCCGATCGCACCTGAATCCGAACCCGCGCCTGAGAACAGCACATTCCGGCAACCGAAACTGAGATCGCGGCGCGTTTTGATCCGCGAGATCGCCGAAATTGCGGTGATGGTCGCCACTATTTATACGCTTGTCAACTTGGCGACGGCACGCGCCATTGTTGAAGGGGCGAGCATGGAGCCGAACTTTTTCACGAATCAGTTGATCATCGTCAACCGCTTCGTCTACTATTTCAATGCGCCCGCGCGTGGCGACGTGATCGTCCTGCACGATCCCGAAGACCCCTCGCAGGATTTTATCAAGCGCGTGGTCGGTTTGCCCGGCGAAGTCGTCGAGATCAAGGGCGGGCGCGTGTATATCAACGGCACGCTGCTCGAAGAACCGTATATCCCGCACTTTTGCCCGTCCAACTGTGACGGGGTGTGGACGCTCGACGCCGATCATTATTTCGTGCTCGGCGATAACCGCCCGAACAGCCACGACAGCCACGCCTTCGGGCCGCTCGATCGCAAACTGATCGTTGGGCAAGCGTGGATTCGCTATTGGCCGATCCCCGTTATAGGCGTGATCCCACGTCCTGACTACGGGCCGATCAATACGACTCCGCCACCCATGACGCCAACCTTCACGCCGATACCGCGCCCGCCGCACACGCCCGTTCCCGTTACGCCGGGCAGCATCAATCGCAACAATATCAGCGGCGCATGATAAACTGAGTTTTATCGAATGAGGCTCAAAATCTTATGACAGATCATACTATCACACTCACCCTCAACGAATCCGTATATACACAGCTTCAGCGAATGGCATCACAGGCGGCGCAGCCCATCGAAAAGGTGCTGGAGAGCCATTTGATGGGTGAATTTTCGTCTCCTTCGACCTTGCCAGAAGCAATACAGACCGAACTTGCCGCCTTTCGTCAGATCTCTGACGAGGCGCTGTGGACGATTGCACGCGAGCAGACCCCTTCTGATCAACGCGAACGAGCAAATCTGCTGCTGGCATTGAACAAGCGTTTGGCGCTGACGCCCGATGAAGAATCGGAGTTGGATCAGTTGCTTGAGGCAAGCGATCGGGTGATGCTTCGCAAAGCTGAGGCCGCCGCCCTGTTGACTCAACGTGGCTACAAGGTCACACCGGACGATATGACGCGGCGCGATTGAACGATTTATCGTGGCCGGCCATCAAACGTGTCATTTATGAACGGGCAGCCGGTTGTTGCGAATACTGTCGTTCGTGCGACAAAAACACGAGCCAGATTATGGAAGTGGAGCATATCGACCCGACTGGCGGCGATCTGTTGAATAATTTATGTCTCGCGTGCGGCAATTGCAATCGTAGCAAAGCTGTAGCTACAAACGGAATTGACCCTGAAACGGGTAACGAGATCATATTATTCAATCCACGTACTCAGCATTGGTCGGAACACTTCGTATGGATCGAAAATGGAATAACCATTATCGGGATTACTGCCGTTGGGCGCGCTACGGTCCATCGGCTAAAAATGAATCGAGACATTATGCGCGAAGCCCGCGCCAGATGGATCACTGCGGGGTATCACCCACCCAAAGATGATTGATACAAAGCCTGAATAATGATTGCGCGGTGGTGTGAAAGTCACGGTGGCGCGCTCACCGCATATAGCACCACCGACGATGATTCGCCCGGACGCGCAATCGTGAGCAGCACCTCGTGCGGACTCGGAATCGCGTTTTCGCCGACTGCGCCGTTTTGCTCGCCGATCACGAGCGCCGTACCCTTTTCCTGCGCCCGATTCACGATCTCGTCGTAGCCTTCGCGCATTCCTGCGCCGCTGGCATCCCACACGTCGGGGCACTGTACCGTCACGGGTGCGCTTGGCGGCACATAGAGGCGGATCGCGTTGCAACTGCCGACCATTCCAGTGGCGATCAGTGGCGTCTGTGCGTGATCGGTCAAAGTGGCGGCCTGTTTGAGCAGATAATCGGCCATATCGCGCAGCCCATAACCTGCGGTCCAGTCAGTAATGTATTCGCTTCGATCGTTGTCAGGCAGTATCAGTGCGCTCGGATCGGAATAAGCCGTCGCCATAAACGGCAGCGCGAAGCCGATCGCCCAAATGCCGATGGCAAATGTGGGAATGAGAACTCTCATCCCCGCTCTTGCCCTCACCCCCAACCCCTCGCCCTGCGGGAGAGGAGAGCGCAGCCAACCCGCCAACTCGACGATCCCAATCGCGGTCAGCAAAAGTATGCCCGGCACGCCGATCACTAGATAGCGCAGGTAGAGCAAGCTGGCCGTCGCAAGCAGCGTCCCCAACGGCGCAACGATCAGCGCGAGCAAAAATAGTCCTCGGCGTGGATGGCTCACCAGACCAATCGCCGCCGCCAATAACAGCAGCCCCCAAAACGGTGCGCTGAAATAGGTTCGATAGGCATCCCAACTGGCTATGACGTTATGCGTGATACGTTCGCCCAGACCGTTCGTTTGGGCGCTCGCAATCGCGCCGATCCCGAATACGTTGGCCGATTGAGACGCGATATACAACGCGGGGGCAGCCAGCAGCCCCGCCAACACCAGATACGCGATCACCGCCAACCCGATCCGCCGCCGAAAGCCGATCGCGCCGGGCAGCAAAACCGCTGCCACACCCGGAATCACGAAGAACACAATCCCGGTAGTCTTAGTCAGGAAACACAGCGCCAGTGTCAGCCCGCACAGGATCGCATCAAGCAGGTGACCGCGCCGGATCATGCGTACCGCGAAGCAGGCCGCCAGCGTCGCCAATGCCGCCAGTGCCGTATCGACCAGTGCCATCCGCTCAAAAAAGAAAAAGTATGGGCACAGCAGCCACAGCACGCCCGCCAGCAACCCCGCCGCCCGCGAATAAATCGCCGATCCGAGCGCGATCGCCGCCGCTACGCCGATTCCGCTGATGAGCACGACGACGAAGCGTCCGATAAATGGCGCGCCCGCGAACGGGTAAAAGAGCGCGGTCAGGTACGGGGTCAGCGCCTTTCCCGTCAAAATCAGATCGAAGGGCGCGCCTGCCGTCCAAACCGCTTGCGCGCGCGTGATGTGCGTCGCCTCATCGATGAACAACGGAAGCATGAGTACATTGTGCAGCCGCGTCAGCCACGCCAGAAAAATGAGGAGCAAAGCGATCCCACGAAACCACACGGGCGGACTCATTGGGTTGCCCGCTCTAGGGGTGAGGTTCTTTTGACCCATCTTTACGAATCATCGGTGGGCGCGGCAAACGTGTATTGCTGGATCAGCGTGCGCCGCTCCTCGATCGTTACTAAACAATAGCCGGGCGCTTCCTCCGGTGCTGGGATCGGCATTTCCTGGCCGGGATACGTTTTAAGTTGGCCGAAGGTCGAAGGTGCGCTGCTGAACAAAATCCCATCCTGCATGATCTGAATGCCCCGGTGAATGTGCCCAAAGAACACGCCGCGAATCCGATCGCGCGCCGGGCGGATGGTATCCAGGAAGCGGGCATAGTTATCGAGGATCATGGCCGAGGGCATCGTATGCACTTCATCGAGCCAGGGGACGTCCGAAGGCAGCGGCAGATGATGCAGCACGATCACGAGTGGTTGATCGCTTTTCATCTGGCAGGTATCACTGAGCCGATTCAGTTGAGCGTCCGTCAAGTGGCCGCCCGGCTCGACCAGCCCGCGCGAGTCGAGCACTACGAAATCCACGCCATTCTCGACAAAGCCATAATCATAGCGCTCTTTGGGCTGCTCGATCCCGATCATGCCTTGCAAGAGGCGCGCGTCGTCATGATTACCAGATACGTAGTGGATCGGTATTTTTAGCTTGGCGAGCAACTTTTTCGCTTCGGCATAGGATTCGGCTTTTTCGTCGTTCACCACGTCGCCCGTGTGCAGCACGAAACTGAGCGCGAACGGCAAATCGTTGATGATGTCGATCAGCGCACGCAAATGGGCTGCCGGACGATGACCGTACAGCGCGAAATTCGGATCGGCGCTGATGTGCGTATCCGTAATGTGCAGAAAACGAACCGTCATAAATGACCCCTTGATCAAGTGTGATATGATGAACAAACCGTATTATATCGGGTGCAGTGCGGAAAAGTGAAGCACTGAACAGTCTTAACCCATTGTTAGCCTGTTCTTCACAGTGAGCATGTAAACCCACACTGCGTTACCATTTCGTTGGGAGGTAGTTTATGTCAGACAAACCAATTATCCTGTTCACCAACGACGATGGCATTGGCTCGCCCGGCTTATGGGCCGCGGTCGAAGCCTTCCGCGATCTGGGTGAACTACTGGTCGTCGCGCCCCGTCAGCAGCAGAGCGGCATGGGTCGTAGCTTGCCCGTCACGAGCGAGGGACGCATCTATGCGGAAAAGCGCACCTTCGGCGACGAGGAACTGACCGTCTATGCCGTCGATGGCACGCCCGCGCAGGCCGTCCAACATGGCGTTTTGGAACTGGCGCAGCGCCCTCCCGCTCTCGTTGTGTCGGGTATCAACTATGGCGATAACACCGGCAACGGCACGACGATTTCCGGCACGGTCGGCGCAGCGCTCGAAGCGGCCAGCCTGGGCATCCCGGCACTGGCGATGTCGCAGCAAACGCCAACCGATCTGCACCTGACTTATGCCGATGTCGATTTCAGCGCGGCGGCACACTTTGCGCGACAGTTCGGCATGTGGCTGCTCAGCAATCGCCGCCCCGATGATGTGGACGCGCTCAAGATCGATGTACCGGAAGGCGCGACCCCGGAAACGCCTTGGCGGGTGACGCGCGTCTCGCGGCGACGGGTATACTGGCCGACGCGCCCGGAACGGGTGGCACTCAATGATGTGGGCAAACTCGGCTATGAGTTTCACATGGATCCCGCCGATGCAGAACCGGACTCCGATGTGAACGTATTGATGGTACAGCATCACGTCTCGGTGACGCCGATCAGCCTCGATATGACCTCGCGCACTGACCTGTTTCGGCTGCGGCAGATGCTCACGGGCGAAGCCGATCTGGCGGGCAAAAAGAGTCCGAACGGCAAAGCGCGCGCCCACAAAAAGACGGAATAGGGCGGACGACAGATATAATACAGACGGCGGACGCAGCAGGCCGCGTCCCTACAGAAAGACAATATCGTGCGCAAAATTTCGGTTGGTTCATTGCTCATCGCCCTGCTGCTGGCGAATTTCGGCGGCCTTGTTCACGTCGGCGCGCAGACAGGCACGCCGACAGCCACCGCGGCGACCCTTCCGCTCAGTCCGTGTTCATTTGTGGTCGGGAGCGGCGACGCGAAACACGAAGTCCCTGCGCAGTGTGGGGTGCTGAGCGTGCCCGAAGATTACGCCCATCCGACCAAACGCACGCTCGCCATTCACGTTGTGGTACTTGCCGCCTTGAATGCCGATGCCACCGGCGCGCCGATTTTTCACCTGGAAGGCGGACCGGGCGGATCGGCGATTACGGATTTTGGGCTGGCGTGGTTCGGCGCATACGAGGGGCTGCGCCAGGATCATCCGGTGGTACTGATTGATCAGCGTGGCACGGGCTTATCATCTTCGCTCACTTGCCCCGAAACGAACGCGGCGGTCGATTACACCAAATTGCCGACGCCCAAAGACAACGCCAACTATGATGCGGCACTGCATACCTGTTTGGTGCGCTTGACGAAGACTACCGATCCGCAGTTTTACACATCGGCAACATTGGCGGATGATACGGATGCGGTGCGTGCCGCGCTCGGCTACGACCAGATCGACATTTTTGGGAATTCTTACGGGACTTGGCTGGCGCAAATCTATTTGAAGCGGCATGGAGCGCATGTCGCCGCGACGATCCTGGATAGCGTGACTGGCCCCTGGAACAATCCATTTTTGGATTCAGCAAACAACGGTCAGGCTGCACTCGATAAACTGTTCGCACTGTGCAAAGCTGATACACAGTGCAATACGGCTTATCCCGATCTTGCCGGATCGCTGCAAAAAGCACTGGCGGCGCTCAAAGCCAAGCCACAAATTATTGACGCAACGGGCGGATTGACGGGCGGCACGGCACACGAAGTTGGCATGACGGCGGATCGACTAACGCAGGCGCTCTATGAACTGCTCTATAACAGCGCAAATCTAGCGTTAATCCCTGCGGCGATACAGGGTGCGGCCAAAGGTAATTATTTACTGTTGGGCAGCATTTTGTTCTCGGAGACGGAATATTCCAACATCATCTCGCAAGGGCTGTATCTGAGCATCGTATGCGCGGAGTCGGCGGCCTTTTACACACCCGCGCTGATCAAACAGTACGCTTCCAAAAACACGTTCGCAGCACTGAATCCGCCCGATCAGCAGCTTGCCGAGTGCAAAGCATGGCACAGCGCCAAGATCAAGAAAGCCGATGTTGTGCCCGTCATCTCCGATCGTCCGGTGCTGATCCTGTCTGGCGATCTCGACCCGATCACGCCCGTCAAATTCGGCCAGGAAACACACAAGCGCCTGTCGCACAGTACATTGGTGGTTTTCCCGTATGAGGCGCACGGCGTAATCGTCAACAGCAAATGCGCGCAAGACATTGCGGTCGCGTTCCTCGCTGCGCCGACGGGTAAGCTCGATACGGCGTGCACGACCAACGATCTGACGCCGCGTTTCAATGGCGCCTTCCCGATCAAAACGACTGCCTTCAAGGACGCAACCGCAACCTTCCGAGGCAACGTGCCGGCGGGTTGGACACCTGAACAAGATGGCGCACTGACGTTTTTCAGCAACCCCGATAAGGTGCAGTTCATGGCGGCGGGCATATATACAGATACAACGCTTGATGATGCCCAGACGTCGCTCATCGATGCGCTCAAAAAGCGTTTCGGGGCGATCGACGTTCAGCAAAGCGTGACTCAATCGGCGGCGGGCATCAGCATCACGCTGGCGATTCACACGTTCACCACGACCGATCAAGCCGAGATGGGACTCATCCTGCTGCGACCCGTCGGATCAGATACGTATGTGGTCTGGCAGGCCGCGCCCGCGAACTGGTTTCAGGCCGCCGCCGTGACGACCACGCCCGTGTTTTTGATCGCGCTGATGCAGCCGAATTAAGGATCGGCGCTCATTCATCGGATGCTGAGTCTGCGTTAGCGGACTCGGCCTCCTGTTCGAGTTGACGCAAGAGTGCTTCCACAGAATTTCGCAAATTTGGTAAATCTTCGACGGCGAGCCAAATGTTAGTGAGAATAATTTCGTCATAATTGTGTGCCAGAAGGTCAACTTCGCGCCCCATCAGCTCGCTTACATCCTGCCAGAGTTCGGTTAGATCGAATATACTGCGATTGTCGGCAAAACTCACCGGCAAATCTAGATCGCTATCGGGACGTGCTTCGCCGCGCGCGACGCTGCCAAATACCTGCACATTGGATGCGCCGTGCTGTTGCGCCAGTTCAAGGATACGCGCGCGTTTGTCGCCGATGATCTCGGCCACACCCAGCCCATGTTTGATCTGTTTGCTCATCGCACCCCCACGATCCCACACAGACAAATCTTAAAAAGATAATATTCTCACCGTCTGACTCCCCCTCTCCGTGAGGACGGAGAGGGGGCTGGGGGGTGAGGTAAATCCCCTATTTTCAAGGCTGAAGGTAAGGTTCTCAATACGCTTTGGCGAAGTAGGCGCGACGATCGGTGCGCGTGCCGCACGCGATGCACGGCCCTTCACCCTTCTCCTGATCAAGTGGGAAGCAGCGCGAAACGGCCTGATTATCGGCCTTGATCTTGGCCTCACACGCTTTGCTGCCACAGAACCACGTATATGCCCAGCTATCGGCGACGATCGCCTTGAACGCCTCGTAATCGGCTTCGACCGGGTGAATGTTGGCGTCGCGGAATTCTGTCGCCTGTTCGAGCATATGCACCTGGATCACTTCGAGCAGATCGCGGATGGCGGCGACCGATCCATCGCGTGGGATGAACTGCTTGCCCGCTTTGCCTGGAATATCGCGGCGAGCGACGACGACTGTGTTGTTCGCTAGGTCTTTGGGGCCGATCTCGACGCGCACGGGCACGCCGCGCATCTCCCAATTGTTGAATTTGAAGCCGGGCGCGAGTCCTTCGCGGTGATCGACTTTGGCGCGAATGCCCGCCGCTTTCAGTTCGGCACGCAGCGCATCCGCCGACTCGGACACCCTCGACTTTTCCTCGTCGTTCTTGAAGATCGGCACGATGATCGCCTGGATCGGCGCGAGACGTGGTGGCAGCCGCAGCCCTTGATCGTCGCCATGCGCCATGATGATCCCGCCGATCACGCGGGTGCTGAGTCCCCACGAGGTTGTCCAGCAGTGTTGCAGCACATTATCGCGGTCGGTGTACTTGATCTCGAAGGTGCGCGCGAAATTCTGGCCGAGGTTGTGGCTGGTGCAGAACTGGAGGGCTTTTTTGTCGCCCATCATCGCCTCGACGGTATAGGTGCGGAGCGCGCCGGGAAACTTTTCCTGTTCACTTTTCTGGCCGGGGATGCCGGGGATGGCGGCCATCGTGCGTGAGAATTCTTCGTAGACGCCGAGCATTTGTATCGTTTCGGCCTGCGCATCTGCTTCGGTGGCGTGCGCCGTGTGACCTTCTTGCCACAAAAACTCAGAGGTGCGCAGGAACAATCGCGTGCGCATTTCCCAACGCACGACGTTCGCCCACTGGTTGATGAGCAGCGGCAGATCGCGCCAACTGTGAATCCATTCGGAGAAGCTGTGGCCGATGATCGCCTCGGAAGTTGGGCGCACAATCAACGGTTCGGCCAGCAACTCGCCACCGCCATGCGTCACGACGGCAAGTTCCGGCGCAAAACCCTCGACGTGCTCAGCTTCCTTCTTCATCAGACTTTCGGGAATGAGCAGCGGAAAGTAGGCATTTTCATGATCAGTGTCTTTGAACCGACCATCCAGAAATGCCTGCGTGTGTTCCCAGATTGCGTAGCCATACGGCTTAATGATCATGCAGCCGCGCACGGGCGCGTAATCGGCCAGGTCGGCGCGCTGGACGATCTCGTTGTACCATTTGGAAAAATCTTCGGCGCGCGGTGTGAGACCTTGCGTTGACATGATTCGGAATTTCCTCGATTGGTGACTGGGCAGATGACTGTGACGGGTCAGATTGTGCGCCTATTGTACTTCACAATCGACGATTGTTAATAGCGGGAAGAGTCTTTCATCCGGCGTGTTCTGAAGGGTGCGACGGCCTGCCGCGTTCGTTTCGTCGAAATTTTTTCGGACGCGCTCCCGAAGCGAGAGCGCCGGGGTTTGTCCTGATAAGGATAATTATCGGAATGAATCGCACAACCAACTTACGGAAACGTGACTACTGACGCCTTCGCCCCTGCCCGCAAGATGGTTGGAAGGGCGATTGGAAGGGCGATTGGCGTTCACCGGGCAAACACGCTATCATGCACGCTATCGATCGGAGATCGGTTTGGCAAAGATGAGGATAGCTTATGCGGCGGCGCTCGCTTCTCGGATTTTTGGCGCTCAATGTGGTGGTCACGTTTATCGTGACACTCGGCATCATCTTTACCTATACGCGACTCGCGCCTTCCCCAACGCCGCGTGAATCACCCCCACTATTCGTCAACATCACCAGCACGCCCAACCCGAACCAAACGCCTGCGGTCAGTTATATCGTGGTGACGGCTACTGCTGGCGCGGCGACACCGATCACATTGAATCTAACGACACAGGGCACGAATGCAGCGCTTGCGGCGGCGCTGGGTACGATACCGACGCTCGACTCGTCGCTCATCTCGCTAACGCTGCCCGGCACGGGTGATGTGAATACCTCGGATGGCGCGACGGCACTGCCCACCAACGCCAATGGCTGTCCGACATATGCCGTCAAAGGCGGCGACGTGCCCGGCTCAATCGCCACCAATTTCAACGTCACGTTGGCTGATCTCTATCGCGCCAATCATTTGAAAGTTGATCCGGTGCTCCAGATTGGGCAAGTGTTGATCATCCCCACCAACGGTTGCGGACTCTCCACCAGCACGCCCACCGCCACGCCCACGCCGCCTGACGAACCGACGCCGCCGCCCACCAGCACCCTCGCGCCAACAGCAGCCAATGCGGCCATCCAAATCGGGCAGGTCTTCAAACCTGGCGACATTACCGAAGAGGGCGTCGAACTGGACAACAACAGCAGTGCTGTCGTCGAGTTGAAGGGCTGGACACTGAGCGATGGCAGCGGCAATACTTTCACTTTTCCCGCGTATCGCATGTTTCCGGGGGGCCGCGTCCTGATCAATACGCGCGCCGGAACTGCCACGCCGCGCGTGTTGTTTTGGGGGCGCTCACAGCCGTTGTGGGGCGATCCGAATACCGTGATCACGCTGGCCGACGAAAAAAATACCGTGCAGGCCACACTCAGCGTCAGTGGCGTGGTCAATGCGAGCAATAGCACGATGACGAGCACACCCAGCAGCTAAAATCGTTTTCGGCAGATAGGATCGAGGGCAGCAGCATATTCTCGCCTAGAAGCTGCCATCGATCGCGCCTATAGTCATTCGCCTAGCCTGCGATCTACTCAGTGCGATTGATTTTGCGATTCCCTCATGCCCCGGCCAAAACCCTGTCCCAGCGAAAGTGCGGGGAATAGTCCACCTGTTTCTGCCAGTGTGCGATTGAAACTGATGGTCAAACTCATTAAACACCACGCATTGATTCACCTCACCCCCAACCCCTCTCCGTCCTCACGGAGAGGGGAGCCATGCGGTTCGTGGCACCTCGCGGTAGTTAGTCCTGATTGGGGATGAGGGTTTCAATACGTGGGGGTTACTTGGTTTCACCATGAGGTGGCGGTCATCTGACAAGCGCGGATTCGGCGGATCGGATTGCTGTGACAGAATCTTGATTCTACTGTGACACGATTCGGACAACTCAGCGACAATGGATGGCGCGAGCCGTGCTAAGCTGATACCACCATTTCATTCCGAAAGCATCTGTCGTATGTTTTACCCAACCCGGCCTTCTCTGCGTTCTATATCATTTGTAATCTGTTTAGGCATGTGCATTGCTGGCCTTAGCACGTTGTCGGGTGTGCGCCAGAGCAGCGCTTTTTCGCCGACAAATACACCCACGGCGACCGCCTCCCGCACGCCCAGCCAGACGTATACGCCGGGCGGCCCCTCGCTGACGCCCACCCGCACGCTCGTCCTGTCCAGCACGCCGAGCGTACCGTCAGCCACTCCCACCGTAACCTATACACCGGGCGGCCCGTCGCTAACACCCACCAGCAGCAGTACCTCCACCTCGGCCTTCACGTCCTATCTCGCGCTGTCCTATGCTTCGGTCAGCCCGACCGAAAAACTGGATATTTACGTACCGCCAGGGAGTGGGCCGTTTCCGTTGATCCTTTATATTCATGGTGGAGGATGGGTCAGCGGAACCCGTCATGTAGATCAGAGTTATGTCTACATGCAGGTGGTTAGTCATGGCTATGCGTTAGCCAGCCTGGATTATCGACTGAGCGGCGAAGCAATCTTTCCGGCACAAATTTATGATGTCAAAGCGGCCATTCGTTGGTTGCGTGCCAATGCCGCCACTTACAAATTCGATCCCAATCGGATCGGCTTATGGGGCTACTCGTCGGGCGGACACCTAGCGGACTTGGCAGGTACTTCCGGCGGGGTCAGCAGCTTGGAAGATGTGACGATGGGCAATGCGAACGTTTCGAGTCGCGTACAGGCGGTGGTCAGTTGGGCCGGCCCCACCAAGCTGCTCGCAATGGACAATGAGAAATTGGCTTGTGACACCTACGATTTTGATGCGCCCGATTCCCCGGTGACTTATCTGCTGGGCGCTCAACCGCAAACGCATCCGACATTGGCAAACAACGCCAGCCCGATTTCCTACGTCAGCAATGACGATCCACCGTTTCTACTCCAACAGGGCACGCTCGACTGCACGGTGCCGCCTCTGCAAAGCCAGGATTTGTATGAGGCGCTCACCGCCGCCAATGTACCTGTTACCCTCCGCTGGATGATTGGTGGGGGGCATAGCAGCTTTACCTCAGACCCCACCGTGACAGCACAGGTAATCACCTTCTTCGACAAGTACCTCAAAAACCTGGGCAATCCGAGCGCGACACCCAGCCCGTCGCCCACGCCCACTGCAACGCCCAGCACTCGCACCGATTCGATCGGCGTCTACGCTGGCGGCGTGTTTTATCTGCGTAACAGCAATACGACGGGTATGGTCGACATCGTTGCCGTCTTTGGCAGCCAGATCGCGGGCGGTACTGTGAATCAAATCTATCCCGTGACGGGCGATTGGAACGGCGATGGTGTCGATACGATCGGAGTCTATGATACGCGCTTTGGCACATTCTATCTGCGCGATAGCAACACCGCCGGTCCGGCACAATACCAATTTACAATGGGCAGCCCCGGTGATCATCCACTGGCAGGGCATTGGGACAACACGATGCTGGGAGACGGCGTAGGCGTGTACCGACCCTCGAATGGCCTGCTGTATGCCAAACGATCGTTAGCGACAGGATACGCGGATTTTACGATGGTGCTGGGCATTCCCGGCGACAGCGGAATTGCAGGTGATTGGGACGGCAGCGGCTACGATAGCATCGGCGTCTGGCGTCCTTCCACCACGACTTGGTATCTGAGCGATACACTCGTGGTGGGTGGGTTTCCCAAGCCCGTCTACGCCAACCGTTATTTTCAGTTCGGTCCCGCGAATTTGATTCCGTTCGCGGGCCATTGGGGCGGTACGAGCGGTTCACAGGTTGGATTTATGAGGAACGGCACGGCGTATCTGCTCACCGCCATGCCCGCCAACGGCACGGCAGTCAGCGGCTTGAATTTTGGCGCGAATCTGACTTTCGCATTCGGTCCGCCGGGGGCACTGCCCGTGGCAGGGCGTTGGACGGCGTCGGGCGGCGCACCGAGCGTGTCGCTCATGATGCCGCGCCCGACGATCATAGGCGCGGCCACGCAGACGCTCCTGCCGACATTCTCGGCGACGCCGCCAAGTTCATTCGACGGGTGAACGGCTGAAGCGCCCAGCCATCTGCCAATATGTGCAGACGATGGGAAATAGAGCCTCGCTGAACGGGTCTACTTCTTGAGTTTATCGAGGAAGTGCTTGCGGAACTTGGCAACTTTCGGTGCGACGACGGCGCGGCAGTAGGGCTGGCCGCCGTTGTTCGCAAAATATTTCTGGTGATAGTCCTCAGCCTCGGAATAAGCGTTGATCGGCACGACTTCGGTCACGATCGGCGCGCTCCACAGGTGCTCGGCGCTCTTTTCGGCGATCACGGCTTTAGCGGTCGCTTCCTGCTCCAGGCTGTGATAGAAAATCGCGGAACGATACTGCGTGCCGACATCGTTGCCCTGCCGATTCAGCGTCGTCGGATCGTGGATAGTGAAAAACACATCAAGGATATCACGGAAACCGACCACTGCCGGATTGAACGTGATCTGGATGACCTCAGCGTGACCGGTGCGCCCAGTGCAAACCTGCTGATAGGTCGGATTCACTACGCTGCCGCCCGCATAACCCGACTCGACGTGCTCGACGCCCTTGAGATCGTCAAAGACGGCTTCCAAACACCAAAAACAACCGCCCGCCAGCGTGGCGACTTCGGCTTGATTCGAATGAGATGATCCGTTCGTCATGATTTGGCTTCCTCATACTATCAAACAATCGATGAACGCCATTCTGACGCGGTTTCAGGCGTTGATCTTACCGCCGTTGGCGCGTAGCAGGTCGGCAATCGGGGACGGATCATGTTCAAGCGCGCGTTCGAGCGGCGTCTTGCCTGCATAATCCAGCACGTTCGGATCCGTCGCACCGTTCGCCAAGAGCCACGCCACCATATCGGGGTGCTGATGCGCGATTGCGCCGTGCAGGGCGTGACTGTAACCTTCCGTTGAGCCGCGCTCATGCAGCAGTGATGTCACCGCGATTTCGCCGCTCATGGCCGCATGGAACATCAAGGTGATGCCGTGTGCGCCACGCGCGTTAGCGAGCGCCGGATCGCCATCCAAAAATGCGCTGACCTGATCGCGCTTGCCGAGCATGGCCGCCACGCAGATATTATTTTGCGCGCCCTGGGCCAGCAAAAACTCCGCGATCGGGCGATTGCCAACATGTGCCGCCGCGCCGATAGCATCTTCGAGGCCACTTGGACCCCAATCGTGCTGAGCATTGAGCAGCGCGGGTTGTTCGGCGAGCATGGTTTGCACGGCAGCCAAATTGCCATGCGCGGCCAATACAAATGATTTGATCGTATCAGACGCGAGCGGCGCGGAATCGGTCATGGTCGAATTTCCTTTAAGGTCGAGATAAGGTTTCAGAGCAATCCGAACATCCATTCTATCTCGATACTGGATCCCGTGCATCCCGATTTTTTCCGCGCCTTCGACGTTGGCGGGCATGTCGTCGATGAAGATGCACGCACACGGTTCGACGGCCAGCACACGGCAGATCACGGCATAGGCTTCGGGCGTCGGTTTCATCACGCCAATTTGTGCAGAGATCACGATCGCATCGAATCGATCGGCGATCGCCAGTTCGCGGCGCAGTTTACGTTCGAGCGTCAGCGAATCATTGCTGAGCAGACCAACTTTGCAGCCAGCGCGCCGCAGTTCATCGATCAGCGCCATCAAACCGGGATCAAGCGTGTCATCGCGGTAAAAATCGTGGCGCAATTGCGGGATGTCCGTCGCAGGTATGCCGAGCATTCCGGCGACAGTTTCCCAATAGGTATGGACGCTCATGCGCCCAAGCTGCGCCTGACGCCACGCATCGCAGCCATGCACGGCACGGATCAACTCGCCCGGCGCGAGTCCGATCCGCTGTTCCCATTCGCGGCGTCCGGCGGGATCGCCCGTGCGCATGAGCACCCCGCCGAAATCGAAAATAACGGCTTCGATCTTGGTTAATGTACGATCAGCGTTCGTTTCCATGTTTGAAGTTTCCAGTCAATTTTGCGATGACGAGTTGGATGGCGGCTGGATCAAGGGTTTCGATCTGATCGATGAACTTTTTGGCTTTGACGCCTTTCAAGATCATGACCTGCTTGCCGTGCCAGAACAGAAACACCTTGCCTTCTTTGGTGAACTGGTACCTGAAAACTTCCTCATTCAGCTTGCCACGCCGATCGATTGCGTTTGGTTCGGGCATGTCAGCGTACACCATATTGTTGATCGGGTTTACGGAGTGGGCGTGCCATAATCGATTTGCACCGCCAACTGACCAAAATACAGCAGCGATTTGCTCGGCAGCACCTTGGGCTGTTTGGCGGTCAGTCGATTCTGGGGTAGGCGACGCCCGACGAAAGTGCCGTTCAGCGATCCCAGATCGGTCAAGGTCACGCCCCATGTTGTCCAAGCAATCATTGCGTGTTGGCGCGAGATTCCGTATTGCTCGGCCTGAAATTTGCTCAGATCAATATCGGGCGGGAATTTATTGTCGGTGCTTGAGCGCCCGATGAACAGCGGGGTCGAAAGATCGAAGTCGATGATTGCCGTAAATTCGGGGACGATGAAGGTGGCCTCATGTTCGCCCAGTGGTTTTGTGTGACGCAGGCGCGCGCTGCTAAGGGCTTCCTTAAGCTCCTGGGTATGAAGCGTCGCTTCGATTTGCTCGGTTGTAAAGCGTATCGTATCTCGATCCAAGTGCATTGGCAGCGAGCGTGTCGCCGTGATGGGGTGTTCATCCGGGACCTGCTTCGGAAGGGACTGTAACAGTTTGTTCAAGCGCTCAATGTATATCGTATTGTTATTCAGATCGATATCGATGAAACTGACATGGTGGATCATTCGCAGCAATAATGGAGTCGGGCAATCTGTGACTTTAAGTGGAAAGATAGGCTTGTTGAGCCGCTTGAATTCGGACCACTCAGCCTTGACATTGGTTGAAACGACTGCATCTTGTGACAGCACCAATATCATTTCACTGCACTGCTCAAGTGCATGTTCGACCACCACATCCCAGTCGCTCCCAACAGGCATATCTACATGATCGACCCAAGTTCGATACCCGCGAAGATTCAGCTCTGTTTGTAATTTATTGACAAACGGATCGTTTTCCGTACTGTGGCTAATGAAGATTGTCATTAGAATCTCTCAGTATTGCTTCGGTGCGGATGGTGAAGCAGAAAAATGTGCAATTGTTACTTGTTTTCTCTTGGAATGGTAGCGCGCAACGTTAGCCATTGCTATCTTTTGAATCGCTCAGGGCGATTGCATCAAGGGCGTGTCTGCAAAGTGTTCGGGAGTCAAGCCCCTCGCCCACGCAGGCGGGGCGAGGGGCTTGACTCCCCTTTCCCCCGCTTGTGTGGGGGAAAGGGGCTGGGGGATAGAGGGGTTTCCCGCCAAATCGTGATCTTCTGATATTTTCAAAATTGGCGGGGGTATTGATAGAAGGGACAGTTTCTCACTTACCGAGTTTTTCCTTGAAGGCTTGCATCAGCGCCGGGACGATCTTGACCAGATCGCCGATGATCGCGTAGCTCGCCAGTTTGAGCATGGGCGCATCGGGGTCTTTATTGATGGCAACGATCACCTTCGAGGTGCGCATCCCCGCCTGATGCTGGATCGCGCCAGAGATGCCAACCGCGATGTACAGATCAGGGCTGACGACGCGCCCGGTCTGGCCGACCTGATGGGCATACGGTATCCAGCCTGCATCGACCGTCGCGCGGCTTGCACCGACCGCCGCCCCCAGCACATCGGCCAATTCGCGGATCGGCCCGAAGCCATCCGGCCCGCCCACGCCGCGTCCGCCCGACACGATGATCTTGGCATCGCCCAACGAAACCTCGTTTTTGGCGGCCTCGAAACCTTCGATGCGCGTGGTGATCTGATCGGCGGCCAGGGCAGGTGCGACCGTCACGATTTCGCCCGTGCGTGAGGCGTCCGCCATTGGTGCGGGGAATGCCCGTCCGCGCAAAGTCGCAAACTGTGTCGCGCCCGATCCGACCTGGGTGCTCAGCACTTTCCCGGCGTAGACCGGATGCGTCGCCGTCAGCGCACCGCGTTCGATGCTCAGATCGGTGATGTCGGCCAGCAGCCCGGCATTCGCATCCGCCGCCGCCGCCGCGATCAGCTCACGCCCGCGCGAGGTCGCCCCCGCCAGCACGATCGCGGGTGCGCCTTCGCTCACGACCCGATCGAGCAGCGCCAGATACGGCTCCAAGCGGAAATCGGCGAGCGTTGCGTCATCACAAATGAGCACACGATTCGCGCCATAACTAATTGCGTCCTGGGCGAGCGCACTCATGCCCGATCCAAAGATCAGTGCGGTCAGCGGAGCGCCAAGCGTATCGGCGGCTTTGCGACCCGCGCCGAGCGCTTCCCAGGCCGCTGGAAGTGCTTTGCCGCCGAACTGATCGATCCAGACGAATATGCCGCTCATAGTACCTTGTCCTCAATCAGCCGCTCGACCAATTTTTGCGCTTTTTCGGCCTCGCTTGCGCCCTCGATAATCTGCACGCTGCCCGTTCGCACGGGCAAATTGCGATAACCCGTCGTTTTGACTTTGGCCGCCGCACCGGACACGCTCGCCGGGTCAATGCCCAGATCGGCGCTCGTCCAGACCGGGATGGTCGCTTTCGACGCCTTGCGGATATTGATAAACGATGGATAGCGCGGATCGTTGATGTCCTTGAGCACGCCGATCACCGCAGGCAGCGCGCCACTGATGGTTTGCTTACCTTCTTCGAGCATCCGATCGACGCGGATCGTTTTCGCGTTGAAGTCGATCGCGGCGATTTTCGAGACGAAGCCGAATGCCGACCAACCAAGTTTGCGCGCGACCTGGAAGATATGCGCATCGGAGGCGACATCGACCAACTCACGGCCAAAAATCACCAGCCCGACATCGCCCAGTTTTTTGATTGCGGCAGCCACGGCGATTGCATAACCGAGGCTATCTTGCCCTTCCATCGACGGCTCCCACACGCGCACCGCTTCATCGATCCCGATGGCGAGACCCTGTTTGAGCGCGTCATTATGCTGTTCTGGGCCGACGGTGAGAATGGTCGTTTTGACCTTGTGCGCCTCTTTGAGAAGCACCGCTTCCGTTACTGAATATTCGTCCCAGGGATTGATCACCATCTGCGCATCGCCCCACGATACCGCACCGCTCGCGTTTACTTCAACGCGCGCCGCCGTATCGGGCGTGCTTTTCGTCACGATCACAACTTGCAAAGTTTCCGTTCTCACTTTCTGGATGAAGACTTTGCCGGAGAGTTTACCGCAAGCGCGCGATACTCTCAAAACAACGCCGTTTCGCACGGTATAATTTTACTAACGGAATGAAAGGGAAGGCACAGATAATGGCGGTTGTGATCGAGCCTTTGGATGGATTCAGCAAACTGTCGCCAGAGCAAATCGCGGCGCTCGAAAAAAGCCTGGGGCACGTCCTCCCCGACGTTTACAAACGATTTCTCTTGACTCACAACGGCGGCATCTGCAATAAGCGTCTTTTCGCAATCGATGCGTTAGCGCAAGAAGGCACCCTCGCTTATTTTAGTGGCCTCAAAGACGATTATTCGGAGGCTCAACTCGAAACGAGGGATTTACGCTGGCTGTTCGTAGAGTTTGAACTGTTTGATGAACCATATCTCTCTCGACTGCACCCTGATTTATTTCCGATCGGCATGGACAAGACAAACAATGTAATTTGCATTTCCATCTCCGACGGCCGTATCCACTTGTGGCAACAGAGATGGGATTTCGGGTCTGATGAACAAAGCATTACCACCAACACCTATTTGATCTCAAACTCACTGGCCGAGTTTCTAGAAAAGCTGCGATAGACACACCCCTTCTTTTTGTCAGCGAGGGCAAGAAGTGTTATAGGCAAAACCCAGGCCGAAGTCGCTGCACTCGCCGTCGCAGATTTCGGCGTCGGGCCGTCGATCGGCAGGCTGATCCAGAACGTCGCGCCGGGAGTGGGCGTGCTTTTCGTCACGATCACAACTTGCAAAATTCCCGTACTCACTTTCTATGTCAAAACTTTGAGATAGGGTGTACCGCAAGGTCGGAATTAGCCCCTCGTATTTATGAGTCGGTGAGGTGTTATGTCTCAATCGAGGATTATACAACGTTCCAAAACCATTACGCATCGTCCAGTTTCAGGATGATTTCATCGATTGCCTCGTCGCCTTCGCCAGAATCGGCATGGGTTTCGCCCGAAATGATGAAACCGCATTTTTCCAGGACACGCCGCGAGGCAATATTGTGCTTGACGACATGCGCGTAGAGCGGACGTATTTTTACCTGATCCACAAACTCGGACAGCGCTTTGGTGGCGATCCCTTTGCCCCAGAATTCCTTGCCCAGCCAATAGCCGATAAGCTGATCATCACCCTCTTGCCAACTCACAATGTTGCCAGCGACCCGCCCATCTGAAAGAATCGTCTTTTTGAGGCTAGTTTCATCGCGCAGAATTTTCGTCCAGTGTGCCATGAACACATTTTGCTCCCTCGCTGGAAACGCGGCCATCTGCGTGGCCTCTGGGTCGCGTTGGTGTTCATAGAATTCGGCAAGATCATTTTCGATCACGTCTCGCAGCACAACGCCGCTCGCCAATGAATCGGATATATGACTATCCATCATTACCCTCGCAAGATAAGGCATTCAGTATGGTTTACGGGCTAAATGCTACCCGTTCTTACACTGTATGGATATAGTTGAAAAATCGATAAGGAACACATGCGAGATTGGGGCGATCATGGCAAAGCGAGGTGCTAATCCAACGCTTGATGTGGACATAAATGCCAGACTGAGTGCTAAAGTGATGGTCATCTATGATCGGCTGCTGGAGCGATATGGACCACATCCGCTGGTGCCGCGCCGAGACCCAATGCACGAACTCATCTCCACGATCCTTTCGCATCGGACGACTCAGCGCAACGAACAACTTGCCTACGATTCGATGTGGCGCGTATTCGGATCGTGGGAAGCCATCCGCGATGCCCCCGTTGATAAGCTCACCGAGGCGATCAAATTATCCAACTTCCCAGAAGTAAAAGCACCGTACATCAAAGGGATTCTCGCAACCATTTCGGAGCGACGCGGCGAATACTCGATCGATTTTTTGAAGGACGTGCCCGTTCAAGAAGCGCTCGATTGGCTGATGTCGATGCCGGGCGTCGGCATTAAAACGGCGACTCTGGTGCTGTTGTTCTGCTTTGGAAAGCCAGTCATGCCCGTCGATACGCATGTACATCGCGTGGCCCAGCGCACCGGATTGATCGGCGCGAAGGTGAGTCCGACGGCTGCTCATCCGCTGCTGTGGGCGCTTCTCCCGGCTGATCCCTATATTTTGTACAACTATCATATCAATAATCTACTGCATGGGCAGCGCGTTTGCGTCGCTGGGACGCCACGCTGCGCGCTTTGTCCGCTGACAGATATGTGCGATTGGTACCATAATAATCGAGCGGAAAAAGAATAATTTATGCGAAAAGCACGCCTGAATAATGCGCCTCTCCAAACGCGTGGAGAGGCACATCGCGTAGTCTCTAGTCCTCAATTATTGTCAAAGTCTCGATATCACCCGTA
>JBBRMW010000068.1:0-23274 GCA_038230635.1 Aggregatilineales bacterium
AGATCGAAAAAGTGCCCTCACCCCACAACCCTTCTCCCTCTTGGCGAAGGGCTTATCTCCCCTTTCCCACCGCTTGCGTGGGGGAAAGGGGCCGGGGGATAGAGGGGTTTCCCCGCCAAATCGTGATCTACTGAGTCTGTCTGTATGCACGCCTCTTTCTCACCACGCGCTCAGCAACGATCTTCAAGCACTGCGTAAGTCGCGCTATACTGATGCGGCTAAGTCAAAATGGTTCGCTCGCACTTTTAAGGAAACCCGACCTGATGGACATCATCATTGCGATTATCCTGGGCATTGCCCTGGGTATCACCGAATTTCTGCCGATTTCTTCGCTGGGGCATTCGCTCGTACTAGAGGCGTTCCTCGGCTTTCCACACACGATTACCGATCCCACTGCCATTCAACAAGCGCGTACTTCGCTCGGCTTGTTCATTCAAGGCGGCGCGGTGCTGGCCGTGATCGTCTACTATGGGCGCGAACTGCTCGGTTTGGCGAGCAAGCTGCCTTCCGATCCGAAGGTGCGCGGGCTATTCCTGAACGTGCTCATCGCCTTTATCCCGATCGGCTTGTTGGGACTCCTGTTCAACCACTGGATCAAGGATCACCTGTTCACACCCTGGATTGTGGGCGTGGCGTTGATCGTGGGCGGCATCATCTTTTTGCTGGTCGAAAGCCGCAAGTACGAGCCAACCACCCACGACCTCGAATCGATCACGCCGCGTCAGGCGCTGCTCATCGGCATCGCGCAGATCACCGCGCTGATCCCTGGTGTCTCCCGTTCTGGGTCCACGATCATCGGTGGCTTGCTGACTGGACTCGATCGCGCGGTCGCCGCCAAATTCACGTTCTATCTATTCATTCCAACGTTGGGCGCAGCGGCAGGTTATGAACTGTTCAACGCCTTTCGCGGCAACCAAGTCGATTCGGCGCTGCTGCCCTACTTTTTGCTGGCGACGGTGGTGGCTTTCGTCACGTCGCTGCTGGCGATTCGCATCCTGCTGAGCTATATCTCGACGCACGATTTCCGCGCTTTCGGTGTCTATCGGATCATCGTCGGCGCGCTGATTCTGCTGCTGATCGTGACCCAAGTCATCAAGTAGAGAAGGCGGGTACATCATGGGCAAGCTGGATAACAAAGTCGCGCTGATCACGGGCGGCGCATCGGGGATCGGGCTGGCGGCGGCACGGCTGTTCGCGGCGGAAGGGGCGCACGTCGTCATCGCCGATTACAATCAGGCGGGCGCTGAGGCTGCCGCTGAATCGCTCAAGGATCACGGCGTGCGGGCGCTGCATGTGAACGTCGCCGAGAGCGAATCGGTACAGCGGATGATCGTCGATACGGTCACGGCTTTCGGCACGGTCAACATCCTGATCAACAGCGCGGGCACGGGCGAACAACCGGGGCCGATTCACGAAAAAGACGAGCACGACTGGGCACGTGTGCTGGCCGTCAATGTCACGGGCACATTCTTGTGCATGAAATATGCGCTGCCACACATGCTGACGAACAGCAGCGGTGTCATCCTGAATATGGCCTCGATCGGTGGGCTGCTCGGTTTTCCGAACAGCGCCGCCTATGCCGCCTCGAAGGGTGCGGTGATCCAACTGACGCGCGCAGCCGCCCTCGAATATGCGCGGCGGGGCATTCGCGTCAATGCCATCGCGCCGGGCTGGATCGAAACGCCGATGGTGGAGGCCTACACGCAATCGGGCATTTCGATCGATCGGCTGACTCGTTCTGTCCCATTGGGGCGGCTGGGCAAACCCGAAGAAGTCGCGGCGCTGCTGCTGTTTCTGGCGGGCGATGACGCGGGATTCTTGCTCGGCTCGACGGTCGTGATCGACGGCGGTATCTCGATTGCGTGAATCCCAGAACCTCATCGCCTACCCCCTCTCCGCACGCAGCGAGGGGGACTCGTGACCGATCAAGTTCCGGTTGACACCGACGCCGCGATCACTGGCACCAGCACGCGAAACATTCTGAGCGTCACCGGGATCATGCGTGCGGCGGGCATCGTGATGGTCTCGTTCGTACTGACGGGCGTGCTCGGCATCGTGCGACAGGCAGCCATCGGTGCTCAGTTCGGGGCGGGCGGCGCGCTCGATGCGTTTTTTGCGGCGAATCGCGTCTCTGAAACGCTGTTCACGCTGGTCTCCGGCGGCGCGCTTGGATCAGCCTTCATCCCGGTCTTTTCGCGTTACCTGAGCCGCGACGATACGGCGGGCGCGTGGCGCGTGGCGAGCGCCGTTGTTTCGCTCGTGTTCGTCGCCGGAACGATCCTGGCACTGGGTGCGGCGATCTTCGCCGATCCGATAGCGTCGCATCTGCTGCTGCCCGGCGCGGATCCGGCACAACAAGCGCTCACGGCGGGCTTGATGCGGGTGATGCTCGCCACCGTCGTGATCTTCGGCGTGAGCGGGCTGGGCATGGCGATCCTCAACGCGCATCAGCGATTTTTGGCGGCGGCGCTCGCACCGGGTATGTATAACGTCGGCTTGCTGATCGGCGCGCTCGTGTTCGTGCCGCTGACGCGATCCTATTATGGCGGCGTGTTCGGGCTGGCGTTTGGCGCACTGTTGGGCGCGGCACTCCATCTTGTGATTCAGCTTCCGTCGCTGCTGCGCTTGGGCGGATCGTTCCAGCCCTCGCTCGACTTGACGACGCCCGGCGTCCGCGAAGTGCTGGTGCTGATGGGGCCGCGCGTGCTCGGTCTCGGCGTCGTACAAATCAACTTTTGGGTCAATGCGGCGCTCACATCGGGGATGCGAGAAGGCAGCTTGACGGCACTGACGCTCGCGTTTTCGCTGCTGTTCACTGTGCTCGGCGTACTTGGTCAGAGCGTGGGGACGGCGGTGTTTCCGACATTGGCGGCACTGAATGCCCAGGGCGCGACCGATGACTTCCGGCGCATCTTGGCGGGTGCGATGCGCGGTGTGCTGTTCATGGCGCTGCCCGCGACCGTTGGCCTGATCGTGCTGAGCAGCCCGATCGTGGCGGTGATCTATGGTCACGGCAAATGGACGGCCAACGATACGACGGCGACCGCCTGGGCATTGAGTTTTTACGCGGTCGGACTGGCAGGTTTCGCGCTGCAAGAAGTTTTGGCGCGCGCCTTTTACGCCCTGCGCGACACGTGGACGCCCGTCGTGATCGGCGTGGTGGGCGTAATCCTGAATATCGTGCTGAGTCTGCTGTTGATCCGCGTAATTGGCGGCGTGCAGCCAACTTTTGGCGCGATCCACGTATTCTCAGTGGCGATCAGTTCCGGATCGTTGTGGACGATCCCGGTTGGACAAGGCGCATTCGGCGGATTGGCATTGGCGAATGCGCTGGCAACGATTCTGGAAAGCGCCGCGTTGTGGCTGCTGATGCGCCGCCGCCTGGGAAACCTGATGGATCGGCAAGTTTTGAGCTTGGCCGCTCGCAGCGCCGTGTCCGCGATCGGCATGGGCGTGGTCGTATTTGGCTTAGCGCGCGCACTAGACAGCTTGCCGCCGCTCTTCATCCTTGCTATCGGCGCGCTTGCGGGTGCAGCGATCTACGAACTGCTGGCGATTCTGCTGCGCGTCGAGGAGGCACGTAGCGTCCCACGCACGATTCTGCGGCGCGTGCGGAGATAGGCTCAGTAGATCGCGATTTTTTTTTGCGCCGAAGAAACCTCACCCCCTGCCCCCTCTCCATAACATGGAGAGGGGGATTTGGCGATACGGCGGCGGTCAAAGTCCCTCGCCATCTTATGGAGAGGGATTTAGGGTGAGGTTCTTTTGACCAAATCGTGATCGACTGAGGCTATACTTTTATCCCCTCACCGTCATCACGGCGGGGGAGTCGCGCCCGCGTCTAACAGGCAGTCTTGACGCGGGACCCGTAATTATTTCCGATCCGGCTCATTTATGAGCGCCGCCACACCGGAACCGAGTGATTGTGATTGCACAAGTTTGAGCGTCACAGCGGCCTCCGCTTGAAACAAGCGCTTGCCTTTACCCAGCACCACCGGGTAAACAAGCAGCCGATAGCGATCGACAAGATCATGTTGAATGAGCGTTTGTACCAGCGTGGCGCTGCCATAGACCAGAATGTCCTGACCGTCCTGCTGCTTGAGCTTGGCGATTTCTTCGACGACCTGTTTTTTAATGATGGTTGAGTTGTTCCACTCGGTTTTAGTAAGCGTCGTTGATACCACATACTTGGCAATATTGTTCATGCGATCTGCCCCTTCATCCTTGCTGTCGGGCCAAGCCGCCGCAAACCCCTGATAGGTCACGCGCCCCAGCAGCAGGGCATCACTGGCGACCATCTCATCGCCTTTGAATTTCGCAATGTCGTCATTCCAGTAAGGCGCAGTCCAGGCGGGTTCTTCCATGATGCCGTCGAGGGACAAAAATTCTGTGACCACTACTTTTCTCACAGTGTACTGTTCCTTATGCTGTTCGCCGTCAATGTTTCTATCCAAATCCAATAAAAGTGCGCTGTCTTGAACAAAAGCGACATTTAACCTAATCTCAGTAGATCACGATTTGCCCTCGCCCCAAGATCTCATGGGAGTTGAAATCGAAGCAGAAAACCGCCACACTCTCAACGCGCACACCGATCCGTCGGCGAGCCGCGCCGAATCTCGCCGAGAATCAGAAAAAGCAGGGCGGGCTGCAAGTGAATCTGGGGGTTGAAAAATTTCATGGCGGGTGACCACATCGGGCTGACCGTTAAATCTTAATGGCTCGCAGATGCAGAACTCGAAACGACCGCCGCCGCATAGTCCGTGTTGGCGAGCGCGAGCGGCACATCGACTCCGCCCGCGTGCAGGTGTTCCAAACGCCGCCGCCCCCGCTTGAGCAGCCGTTGTACCGCATCATCAGCGGGAAGCCGTGTCGCCGCCTCGCCCAGCAATTGCACCGCCTGATTAAGTGTCGTCGTATCATCGAGCAGCAGCCGACCAAGTTGGTAGGCATAATGTCCGGCCAGTTCACCGTCATTCAGCCCATAGGCGACGTGCAGCCCCTCGCGGTAAAAATCGACCGCATCAGCGACGTTTCCCTGGGCTTCGCACGCAAAGGCAATATCGCCGAGATAAACGGATTCTTCTGCGTAGGCGTGGGTTTCGCGTGCTAAGTACAAAGCCGCTTCGTGACTTTCTTGCGCCTTCGGCCAGTTATGCAGCGTCGCATATGAATCGCCGACCATGCCGAGCGTAAGCATTTCTTGATCGGGCTGGCGCTGCTTACGGAAAATCGTGAGCGCCTGCTCGAACATCAGAATGCCTTCGTTGGTCTGACCTTGCCGAATATAGGCGTTGCCCAACTTGCGCATTACCAGCCCGATCGCGAGCCAATCCTCGGTCGCGCGTAGTGCCTCGGTTGCCTCGGTGTAAGCGCTCACGGCGCGCGGCGCATCGTTATCGGCCAGATACAGATCGCCAAGCTGCTCCAGCGACGCGGACAGCGTTTTATTATCTTTGTTTGCGCGGGCGTCGTCAATGGCGTGTTGCAAGGCGGCCACGGGCGTCAGCGGCGGCGCGGACATGGCTTCCGGGCTAGGCTCTAAAGGTTCAATCATCACGGATTCGTCAAACGGCGCTATGCCCGATGTTTCTGCGCCAACCGTTGCCAGTTCGTCTGGCAGATCGGGGAACGAGTGTGGCGCGGAAGACGGCCCAGAAAACAGATCGGATCGCACGGGCAATTCTGGTTCCATCGCCAACGGGGGTGGCGCGGGCGTGAGGAAAGGCGTCGATGGCGGCGAATCGGCGGTGCGGAACGAGATCATCGAGACGGGCGGCTCGCTGGGCACTTCGGCGACCGGTTCAACCACAGATTCGGGCGCGGTTGACTCGACTTGTGCGATGGGCGTGGCGGGAGTACGCGCGATCACCGACGAAGGCGGTGTATCGATGCTCGTCGAGATGCGCCCGACCAACGCGAGCAGCTTCCGTAACTGAAGCATTTCGGTCTGAAAGCCGCGCAACGTCACAAAATCGCCTGCGTCCGCGCTGAGCAGTGTCACCAATTGGCGTACTGGCGGCTCTTGTCCGGTCGACGTGGCGAAGGCCGCGCCGCCGATAATATTGTCCATTTCGGCGGCCAACCGATCGTGATCACTGATTTCGGGGCGCGCGTGCCGTTTGACATAGGCGAGAATGGCATCCAATGAGCGATTCTCGACCGCTGCAAGGCGTTGATTGGCATCCATCAACCCGCGCACGTAAATTTGGACGCGCTCGTGCAGGGTATAGCGCGCCTGACCGTACACGCTCGACTCGTGAACGAAGCCGTGCATATATATTTGACGCATGACGGGCGCAAGTTGCGCGGCAGGCATTCCGCTCATATCGGCCAACAGCTCAGCCGTTGCGTCGCCGCCAAACGCACTGCCCAAAATCAGCAGTACAGCCTGCGCAGTCGGCGTCAATCCTTTGTAAGCGACTGCGAGCATCGTCTCCTGCGCATCGGCACGGGTCACACCAGAGGGAATCGTGCCCAATAGGGCGGTCAATAACTCGGCGGGCTTCACATCGTCGGCAGCCATCAACCGCCCGGCCAGTTCGATCGCTAACGGATCGCCGTTCAAAATGCGGCAAATACCATCGAGGTCTTCCGCATATCCTGCCTCATGCCGCCCAGACAGGGTACGCAGCATTTGCCCCGCCGCGTCTGCCGATAAAGCCGGGATCGGGATCGGCATCCAGGGCCCTGCCGCCTGCGTATCATTGGTGACGATGAGCGGAATACCCGCCGCCGCACTGCGCGCAAAATCGCGGACAGCCTCGGAATCGGTCAGACCATCCAGCACAATCAGTGGGCGATTCCGTTCCAAGAGCGCGCGGACGATCTTCAGTCGCTCGCCCGCATCTTCGTTGGCCGTCAGCGAATTGACGCCATACGCGCGTCCGACCCGCGCCAATAAAAGATCGGCATCATCCTCGTTCATATGAAACCACAGGACGCCACCCGCATTTTGCACGGTATAGGCTGCCGCCAGCACCGCCGCCAGCGCGGTTTTGCCGACACCGACCGGGCCATACAAGAAGATCGCCGTGCCCGCTTTCAGTGCCACATGCCCACTCGCCAGCTCACGGTTGCGCCCGAATACCTGCGCGGGCGGCTGCGCAGGCAGCAGCTTCGCATCTTTTATCGGCGCATTGTAAGGCGTAAAATTCCGGCCCGGTTGAGGGCTTGGCAACTGCTGAGACTGAGGCACGATTTGTGCTGGTTGCATGGTGAAATACCTGTCCTGAGAGACCCGCTGTGCGTATCAATCTCAGTATAGCGCAAGCGCCACGTTATGGACAATCAAACCAATTCGATCTCGCCAGGGCATTTGTAAGGTCCGTTAACCCCACCCCCAGCCCCTCCCCATTCATGGAGAGGGGAGTCCGGAGGCGGTGTTTCCCCCTCTCCACGCCAGTGGGGAGGGGGTTAGGGGGTGGGGTTAATGGGCGTCTTCATGGTTCTTGCCGACTTTGCAATCGCCCTGATTCGATCTCGCCGAAAGTTCGGCCACGCGCTCACCCCGGCAGCCAACTATAGGCGTACTTGTCATCCTCGAATTCGAGCGCCTGCACGCAGATATTGAGCGGATGGAACGTATCGCACATGACCGCCAGTTCGTTCGTCTTTTCCGCGCCGATGCTGGCCTCCACCGTGCCTGGATGCGGGCCATGCGGCAGCCCCGACGGATGCAGCGTGAAGCTTGCCACATCGATCCCGCGCCGGCTCATGAAGTTGCCATCGACATAGTACAACACCTCGTCGGAATTGACGTTCGCGTGATTGTATGGTGCGGGGATGCTCAGCGGATGGTAATCGAACAGGCGGGGCACAAACGAGCAAATCACGTAATTGTTGCCCATGAACGTCTGGTGGACGGGCGGCGGTTGGTGAACTCGCCCTGTGATCGGCTCGAAATCCTCAATATTGAAAATCCACGGATACAAATACCCGTCCCAGCCGATCACATCGAACGGATGATGATCGAGAATGTGCTGAGTCAGTTGGTCGCGCGCCTTGACCCGCACCTCGAAATCGCCGGACTCGTCGTGGGTTTCCAGATCGGTCGGCACACGGAAATCGCGCTCGCAAAATGGCGCGTTTTCGAGCATCTGCCCGTACCCATTGCGATAGCGCTTCGGCGTCTGAATCATACTCGGCGACTCGAACACCAAAAAGCGCTGATCGCCGCCGCGCAGTTCCATCTGCCACGTTACACCGAACGGAATCATGATGTAATCGCCGGGGCGATAATCGAGCTTGCCGAAAATCGTGTGCAGTGTGCCTTCGCCGCTGTGGACGAAGTACAGTTCATACGATTGGCCGTTGCGATAGAAATAATTCATCGATTCGGTCGGACGGCACACACCCATCGTCACATCGTTGTTGCCGAGCAGCACGCGCCGCCCGGAGATCGCGTCGCCGCCCGCCGGGAAATCTTTGGTGCGCAAGTGGCGATGCCGCAGCGCGCCAAAATCCGCGTATTCGACGCAAGTGCTGGCGAGTTTTTCCGCGTGCTTGATCTGGGTCGGCTGCGCGACATGATACAGCAGCGACTCCAGCCCGTCGAAACCTTCGAGTCCCATCACTTCTTCGCGGTAAAGCGTACCATCGGGCTTGCGAAACTGCGTATGCCGCTTATGCGGAATCTGTCCCAGGTGATGATAAAAGGGCATTTGATGTGCCTCCTGAATTTTATGGCGTCGCGGTGGGTTCGGGCGTGTTCGTGACGGCGGCGCGTACCAATTCCACAATGAACTCGCGCGCGTCGAGAATCTCCAGCAGAACAGTTTGCCCCTGCTCCGTCATGTGCAAGATCGATTGCCCGACCTATTCGGCGTGATCGACTTTCCCTTGCTCGGTAAACCAAATCGAGAGGACATCATCCTCGTGATCGTAGCGCATTTTATGGCTCATGGCCGTTGTGCCATCGCCACGATCCGGTTGCGCAGCACACCCAGCCGCTCGACTTCCAACTCGACCACATCGTTGGGTCCCAGCCAGCGACCGAGCGTTTCGAGCGCGCCGAGTTCGAGCAGGCAGCCCGTCCCGACCGTCCCACTGCCGATCACGTCGCCGCGATTCAGCGTGCAGCTTGCCGACGCACGTTCGATCATCTGCGCGAACGAGAAATGCAGCGTTTTTAGGTTGCCGCGCGAAAGTTCCTGACCATTGACGCGCGCGACCATTTCCAGATCGTAGCGCAGCTCCGCACCCGCCCCGATCGCACGATCGGCGAGTTCATCGGGCGTGGTCAGCCAGGGACCCAGCGACGTGGCAAAATCTTTCGCTTTGGCGGGTCCCAAGCCCACTTTGACTTCTTCGCGCTGCACATCGCGCGCGCTCCAATCGTTGAGGATCGTATAACCCACAATGTGATCGTGCGCATACTCCGCCTTGATGTCGCGCCCTGGCTCACCGATCACGCACGCCACCTCTAACTCGTAGTCGAGTTCGCGCGTGTACGGCGGGTGCGGAATATCAGCGTCGTGTCCATACATGGAAGTGGTGTTCGAGAAATAAAACACCGGGAACTGATACCACTCCGGCACGATTTCTCGCCCGCGTCGCGCCATCGCCGTTTTGACATGCTGCTCGAATGCGTAGAAATCGCGGAAATTGTGCGGCTGCACGGGCGGCAGCAGCATAATCGCGTCCCAATCGAGCAAGCGCGGTTCACCGCCAGCGTGCGGCGTAAAAATACCCTCGGCATCCAACATACCGACTTCAACGTGCTCTGAGCCGGGTGTACGAAAACGAACCAACCGCATCGACCCTCATCTTCCTCATACCGAGCGAGTACCAATAATTTGCACAAATGCCCGGGGCTGAAGCCACCCGGCTGAAATTAAATT
Organism: Aggregatilineales bacterium; assembly: GCA_038230635.1. Classification (GTDB taxonomy): domain Bacteria; phylum Chloroflexota; class Anaerolineae; order Aggregatilineales; family UBA2796; genus JBBRMW01. Next base: position 9,840 of record JBBRMW010000068.1, read on the forward strand.
TTGGAGAGACTGGTGCAGCGATGTGTTTGAGAGGGTTAGAGGAGCGAATTCATTCCAACGCACCAAACTCTCAAAAACTTGTTTTCAGCCCGGTGGCTTTAGCCCCGGGTTCTCTCCAATACCACGCACGCGCTTGCCTACAAATTCCCGCGCAACGCCTGCTCGTGCTCAATCGCCTCGAACAGCGCCTTAAAGTTGCCCTTGCCGAAGCCACGCGCTCCATGCCGTTCGATCACCTCGAAAAACATCGTCGGGCGATCTTGCAAGGGCTTGCTGAATATTTGCAGCAAATAACCTTCGTCATCACCATCGATCAGGATACCGTACTTCGCCAGTTCCACGAGGTCTTCCTTGATCGAGACGCCGAATTGGCTCAATCGCTTTGGCGCATCCTCGTAATAGGCATTCGGCGGCGGTGGCAGAAACTCGACTCCGCGCGCCATCAGGCTAATCACCGTCTTCACGATGTCGCCCGTCGCCAGCGCCAGATGCTGCACGCCCGGCCCATGATAAAAATCGAGATATTCTTCGATCTGGCTTTTCTTGCGACCTTCGGCGGGTTCGTTGAGCGGAAACTTGACGCGACCATTGCCGTTCTGCATGACCTTCGACATGAGCGCGCTGTATTCGGTGCTGATGTCCTTATCATCGTAGTGGATCAACTGCCGGAAGCCCATGATCGCGTGGTAAAAATTGACCCAATAGTTCATCTTGCCCAGTTCGACGTTGCCGACGACGTGATCGAGCGCGGCCAACCCGGCATTATCGGCTTTCGGATCAGCGCCCGCGATGGCGCGATACGTGGGCATGAAAATCCCGGTGTAATCGCTGCGATCGACGAAGCGATGGATCGTGTCGCCGTAGATTTTGATCGCGCTGGTGCGGATCGTGCCGTGATCATCAGATATTTCGGTCGGGGCTTGGGCGGATTCTGCGCCGCGACTGACCGTCGCTTCAAACGCCGCTTTCACATCGTCCACTTGCAGCGAAACGGATTTGACGCCATCGCCATGAACCATCGTGTGCGCCGACATCGCGTGATTGGGGTGATAGGGCGTGCTGAGCACCAACCGAATATTGCCCTGTTGGAGCAGCCACGACGCATAATCGCGGTTGCCCGTTTCCAGGCCACTGTAGGCGATGGGGGTGAAGCCCCAGGCGTGCTGATAATAATAGGCGGCTTGTTTGGCATTGCCGACCCAGAACTCGACGTGATCCCAGGCGCGGATTTGCAAAAAATCGGCTTCCTGGTCGATCGGACGCTGGTCAACTTCTTTGAGCGCCATTGGAATGATTCCCCTATTAAACCTAACTAACGCTTATTAGGATCATAGCGCCAATGCAGGTGGGTGTCAAGCGCGGGGTGGCGCTTTATACTTGCCCATGATTTTCGCTTGCGCGAGATGTCATTATCGCCTGTTTGCAAAGCAAAATCTCATCTTGAACGCTATTCACGTATGAACCATCAAGGCTGAACAAGCGTAGGTTTTTGGCTTTGCTGGGAGACCTGGATTCGAACCAGGGCTAACGGATTCAAAGTCCGCAGTTCTGCCGGTTAAACTATCTCCCAATATGCAGCGTATTATAATATGGGTTATGCGGTCTGACAAGATACATATCTGGGGTTTGGGCAGGGCGAGGTGGGTGGGCAACCGCACCTGCGCTAGGGCCTGTCTGCAAACCCCTCTATCCCCCGGCCCCTTATCCCCCCGCCTGCGTGGGAAAGGGGTTGGGGAGAGGGGGCAGCCGCCCAAACACTTTGCAGACACGCCCTAAAATCAAGATGATTCTTTTACGTCATCCAGCGATGCCTTGGGGCGAATCAAACACTGCCTGCACCATTCATTGACGCACAAACATTGGAGACAACAAAGCATGGGATTGGCGATTCAACGTGCATGGGGGCGGAACGAAGCCCGGATTATCGCCTATACCGTCCATATCAGCGAAATAGCGGCAGCACGGGATGCCGGGTTCGATGGCTTTCTCGGAAAACCACTCGATGCGCTCGCCTTTCCGCAAATTCTCCGCCAAATCGTGGCAGGAAATTCGGCGTGGGTGGCCTGAAGATTGAGCCGCCCCCGCAGACGGATGCGGCAGGGCGCGTCCCGACGCCAGATAGTTTCGATGTGGAGATGACGGCCTGCCGCTTCCGCTTATGGGTGAATGGTCAGGTAAACGTCGGGCGGTTGTGCGTTGACGCCACCTACCCATTGCGCTATGCTCTCCAATATTGCGAATCGATCGTTAGGTGGATAGTGGGGTCTGTGCATTGGTGATAAAACTACGATTCGTGGCAGTGCTCCTCGCGCTGCTGCTGTTGGGATCGCTGACGGGGCGCGCGCAAGCCGATGCAGGGGGCGATTGCAGCGCCGCGAGCGCGGGTTGTGCGCCGACGACGGCTGCGCCCGTATATGGTGTGGCGATGCGGGCGTTGGCCGCACAGATGGCCGCCCATCCGACGCCCGCCGTCACGCCGATTCCGGTGGACGTGCATTCATTGTATTCGCACGCCTACCGCCGTGTGATGAAAGAAACTGATGTGTTCGACGCGCCGAATGGCAAGTCGGTTGGGCATATCGATGCGGGATTCAGCTTTGTTAATGCCGGAACGCTGCAAGATGGCTGGGTGGAGATTCGACCCAACGTGTGGCTGCCCGAAAAAGTGCTTGGGCCTGTCAACAAAGCCGTCTCGAAATTTGCGGGCGTTCAACTGCCGAATGGTATGCCAGCCCAGAGTTTCGGTTGGGTGCTGCTCGATACCAAACCGAGTCGGACTCCAGGCGCGCACCCGATCACGGGCACGCCAGAGATGAAGCGTTATACCCTTGTCAATATCTTTGCCACCGAGGATATCGAGGGCTGGACGTGGTACCTGATCGGGCCTGATCAGTGGATCGTGCAGACGCGCGTCGCCGAAGTTCACCCGGTGGTGCGTCCAGAGGGCGTGAGCGGCAAATGGGTGGCGGTCGATCTGTATGAGCAAACGCTCATTGCTTTTGAGGATGACAAAGCCGTGTTTGCGACGCTGATCTCATCGGGGCTACCCAAGTGGCCGACCTCGGAAGGCACATTCAAAATCTACGATCGCCACCAAGAGATAAAAATGAGCGGCGAAGGCGGTCAGCCGGATTTCTACTATTTGCCCGAAGTCCCCTGGGTGATGTACTTCAATGATGCACAGCAAGCGTTGCATGGCGCGTATTGGCACGATGGCTTTGGCTTCCGCCACAGTCACGGCTGCGTCAACATGAGCATGACCGATGCGCAGTGGGTGTTCACGTGGACGCATGACGTACCGGATGCGACGGTGTATGTCTATCACAGCGGTGAGTATAAGCACGGCGCGCCGCGCTGAATCGACCCTTCAAAAAAACGGGCGGCCATATCGGAACGCCAGTGATGAGCCTGCATTATCGCACGCGAACATAAAATAAAAGCCCCGTCGATCGTGTGATCGGCGGGGCTTTTTTATGATGTGGCGTTAAACCTGGAGCGGTTTAGCCATCGAAGCTGGATGGTGGCGCAGCCGGCACCGCGGTTGAGGGTATCTGGTTTGGCGCTGGATTGGAGGCACCCGGTACGATCAGGGTGGGCGGCCTGATGATGTATGGGTTACCGGTGTTGTTCCAGTGACCCGCCACCGGAAACTGACCGGAGCCGGGCGTGCCCAGACCCGTCAAGATCAGGTCCGGCGAGCCAGTGGACAGCGTGTAACGCAGGTAGAATGTGCCGTTGCTGGGGCGATAAACACCGATCGTATCGCGTCCCTTGTGCAGCCAGTCACCCACGACGGGCAAGTCAGTGGCGATGCCAATGACGAAGTTGTTGGAGACGGCCAGCCCGCTGCATGTCTTGTTCAGGCACACTGCATCGGTGGTCGAGATGACGCCGTTGATATCGATACCCACGGTATCGATGCCGTCGCCATTCCAGTCCCCCACGAGCGGCTTCGCGTTGGGCGGCCCGAACACGATGGACTCGTCGGCGAAACCGCCGGTTAGCGTGTTCTTGAGGTAGAACACACCCTGTGATGGCCGATACAGGCCGATGCTCTTGAAGCCCGAACCCGTCCAGTCACCTGACAGCGGAATGTCGCCCAACGTGCCGAACACGATCGTGTGCGTAATGGGCGCGAGCGGCGCATTGCTATCCTTGAGGATGAACTTGGAGAGGCCCGGACGATAGACGCCGACGCTCGTAGTGCCCTGGCCGTCCCAATCGCCCACAACGGGCAGATCGGCGGTCACGCCGTCGTGGATATTGATGTCCGCACCACCACTGGTCAGCGAGTTGCGGAGCAGGTACTCGCCGCAGCCGCAGGTCGTGAAGTTGCGATTGAAGATACCGACCGTGTCGCCAGTGCCCTGGGACACGTCAGTTTGTGGGATCGGCATGGCGAACACGCCGCGACTGTGCGTCGAAGCTAGGATCGTCGTCTTGGCGAAGTCCATATTGAGTGAGTTGACGGGCGCGTTGGGCAGCCCGGTCGAGAGCGATGACCACGTCGCGCCGTTATCGCCCGACAGGTAAATGCCCTGATCGGTGCCGACGACCAGTGCGATCCCGGTCGTGGTCGAGTAGGCGATGATCGCGTTCACGTTGATGTTTGGCAAGGCCGTCGCGCCCGTGCCATCCATCGAAGTCCAGGATGTGCCACCGTTGCTCGATTTGAAGCTGTGCGGCCCGGCGGCGATCGACGTGCTGTTCCCATTGACGCTTGTCGTCAAATACACGTTTTGGGCGTTCGCCGGATCGACGGCCATGCCTGCGACGAAGCCAGCGGGCGTGATGCCACTGTCCGCTTCCGTCCAGACCAACGGGGTGGGGCAGCTTCCGACGGTATGATTGATGTAACCCACTGTCGTCTTGAAGACTGTGCCATCTTGCAAGCCCGCGTAGATTGTCTCGCCACTGAGCGCGCTTGTCGAGGGCGCGATCGTCAGGAACGAGATCGATGTGCCGGAACCCAGTGCTGGACTGCCTGAGCCGAATACCTGGCTGATTTGGCACCAGTTATTTGCGCCATCGATCGTCTCGAAGACGGCATCTGCACCCGCTAGCAGGTGCAGGTGATTGGCCGGCGTCGGATCGATGATGAACGGCGCGATAAACAGCGAGCCGGGTATATCCTGGCTGGATAGGTGATCGCGGTCTCCGTAAGCACTATTCGGGATACCAGTCGTGCTAGGTGTCCACGATGCGCCGCCATCGGTGGTCTTGGACATGCCGAGGTACACATACTCCTCGTAGACGACGCGCTGATCGGTCGGATCGACCGCGGTATAGCCACCATCGCCACCATACAATTCATTCCAGGTGGTGTTGCCTGTGTACTTGTTGGAGCCGTTATCCTGCATACCCGCCCAGGCGAGGCGCTGGTTGGCGAAGTTGGTGCCCGCCGTCGTGACGTAGACTTCCGCCGTTTGCAGGTTGGTGTTCAGGTTTTTCCAGTTGGTGCCGGTGTCCGTCGATTTGTAGATACCACCATCGTTGACGGCATACAACGGCGTCGGCTGACCAGCCACCACTGGACCAAACTTCAGATCGTGTTGGTCAGGGTGAACCGGGCCTTGCGTCGCATCGTAAACGGTGGTGATGTCTGTCCAGTTGGTGCCATCGGTGGTGCGCCCGATGTTAACGCCGCCGATATAGGCGATGTTGGCGTTGGCCGGATCGACCGAGGCATAGATGTCGTAAAAGCACTGCCCTTGGCCCGGTCCATGACCGCCGTTGCAGACGTTGGGTGCGCTCGAACTCGTCCAGGTGGTGCCGCCATTGACCGTCTTGTAGACGAGGGCGTTCAAGGATGGGTTAATGCCGCTATAGGTCGTGCCCAGCATGTCAAAGTTTGGATTGGCGGCGATCATGTACATGACCAAGTGATTCGACTTCGCCAGGGCGATGCGTGTGATGCCCATTTTGGTGCGATCGGGGATCACCGAAACCGCTGGGGTGATGTCCGTCCAGGTCGCGCCCGTGTTGATGCTCTTGAACACGCCCGAAGCTGCGTCGCCGGTAAAGGGCGCGTTATCGGCCACGATCAGCGTGCTGGGGTTGGTGGCCGAATCGATGATAACATCGGAGATCTGACCCGTCGCCGGAGCAATCGGAATCACCACTTTGTTCCAGGTGGCACCCGCATCCGCCGAGTAGAACAGCCCTTTATTGCTGCCTGCCCAAACGTGGGCGCTGTTGTTGGGATCAACCTTGATCACGTTGAACTTGAAGGTGTAGCCCGGCACCGTCGTAAAGACGCCGCCCGCATTCAAGATCGTCCACGACGCGCCGCCGTTGACGGTTTTGTAGATGCCCAAACCGTATGCGCAATCTCCGCAGTGATTGTTTTCACCCGTCGCGGCATAAAGGATTTGCGAGTTGTTCGGGTCCATCGCCAGTGCGCCCATTTCGAGCGTGGGCATGGTGTCCGTCAGCGGCACCCAGCTTGCGCCGTCATTGACGGTCTTCCAGACACCGCCGCCGGCTGCCGCGATGTAGATCACCCCAGCCACGTTTGGATCGGGTGCGACACCCACAATGCGGCCAGAATTCGGACCATAATTGAACAAATAGAACGGGTCGGCGACGTCGGTATCCATCACCGTAGGCCCGATGGCCGTCCAACGTCCAGAGGGCAGCAAGTTGCTCGCGGTGGCGGTGCTGCTGACCGGGTTTAGTGCCCGATTCCGGATGGTGGCGGGCAGATCGAGCGCAGCAGGCATCTTCGCCTGGTGTTGGATCGCCGCGAGTTTTTGCGTACCCGACTTTTGACCGCCACGCAAAGTTTTATACGCATCTTCCCCAGCGTGATTCGAGATCAGCAGTTGGGCGGCGCGCTGGGCGGCGGCTTGCGCATTTTTCGCCATGCCGATGCCCACGAAGGCTGCGATGAGCGTCATGACGAGGCCCATCTTGAAAAAAAACGGACGCTTGTTCATTTAACAATTCCCATATAAACGGACGAGACGATCGGCATTTTTTTGGGGTGAGTGCAGCATTTTGCCAAATCTGTCCAGATTTTAATCAGTTTTTAACTTTTCGACCATGAAGAAATAATTGATACTGGCCGTGAAACCGATCGAAAATCAATTGTAAGTAAATTAAATAGTTTTCAGTATATTTTGGATGGTTTCAGCCTCAAACGACAGGCGGCGCATTCAGTCGATCGGCCAACGCCCCACGAATCTGTGCCTGTACCGTATCCGATTCGGCGTCGCCGTTGATGCGCAGCCACCGATCCGGATCAGCCGCGATCAATAACTCATAGCCCGCCCGCACGCGTTCGTGAAAATCAAGGCCAGCCGCGTCCAGTCGATTCCATTCTGCACCCGCGTGCGATGCCCGCTGCCGCCGTTCGAGTGCTGCCGCCGGATCAATATCGAGATAGATTGTGCAATCAGGCCGCAGTCCACCCGTCGCAAAGGTCGTGATCTGCCGCAAAGCGTCGAGATCAAGGCGACGCCCATACCCCTGATAAGCAAAAGTGCTGTCGATGAACCGATCGCAAATCACGATATGTCCCACAGCTAACGCGGGGCGGATCATCTCATGCACGATCTGTGCGCGTGACGCCGCATATAATAAGAATTCGGCGCGCGTGTCCATGTTCTCGTTTTTGAGGGTGTGCAGCACCTCCCGAATCTGATCGCCGATGGCGGTGCCGCCCGGTTCGCGTCCGACGACGACGATGCGACCCGCCGCGCGCAAATACTCGGCCAACAGCGCGATCTGGGTGGTTTTGCCGCTGCCATCCGGACCTTCAAACGAAATGAACATCACGCCCCCTTAACGAATAATGCCCCGATTGTGGCGAATGTTGCCCATTCCGACAAGGGGTGCTTGCTCAACAAGGCGGAGGCAATCAAATCGGTACTTTTGCGCCGACTTAGGCTACAATATAGGTTCAATGATGGCGCGTCGGTACTTTGCCCTGGCTGCGAATCGGAGTAGAATTTTAGGATTATGGCCTCACAAGAAACACTCCTCAACGGTCGCTATCGGTTGCTCGCACAGCAGGCATCGGGCGGCATGGCGGTCGTCTACAAAGGGCAAGACCTCGCGCTTGGACGCATCGTGGCGATTAAGGTGCTGCGCCCGCGCCTGACCAGCGATCCAACGTTCCTGGCGCGCTTTCACCAAGAGGCGCGCAACGTCGCCAATTTGTCGCACCCGAACATCGTCACCGTGCATGATTTTGGGCAAGACGGCAACACCTATTACATCGTAATGGAATTTATCGAAGGTCAGGATCTCAAAAAACTGATCCGCACCGATGCGCCCATGTCCGTCGATCGTGCGCTGAAAATCGCCATTCAGATTTGCGCCGGCGTGGGCTTCGCGCACCGTTCGCAGTTGGTCCACGCCGATGTCAAACCGCAGAACGTTTTAATCACCGCCGATGATCAGGTCAAAGTGACGGATTTCGGCATTGCGCAAGCGCTTTCGCCAAGCTACCCGGCGGAAAAGCCCGGCGTCGTGTGGGGCAGCCCGCATTATTTCGCGCCCGAACAGGCTTCCGGCAACGCGCCGACGCCTGCCTCCGATGTGTATGCGATCGGCATCGTGATGTTCGAGATGCTGACGGGTAAGCTGCCTTATATGGGCAACGACCAACAAGAGCTGGCAACGGCACACCTGCGCGAACCGGTGCCGCACGTAATGGAGTTTAATCCGCGTGTGCCCGTCCACCTCGACCGAATCATCTATAAGGTGATGTCGAAAGCGCCGAACGACCGTTACGCCACCGCCGATCAATTGGGCAATGTTTTGATCGCCTATATCAAACAGGGCAACGAGCAGACAATAAATCAAGTCGTCGTCAATCCGCCGCCCGCGCCGCTGCTCGTGCCGCCCCCGCCCGCCGTGCCTTCCGACGCTTATACGCGCGCGCAGCAGCCCGTCTATAACCCGGCGCTATCGCCCTCGGTGGGCACCTCGCCGATGATGCCACCCGCGCCGCAAGCCTATCCGCCCGCGCCGAACTATGGCGGCTATGCGCAAAATGCCCAGAACGCCCATACGCCGACGCCCCAATACGGCCAGACGCCGATTCAACCCGCTAACCCCTATTACCAGATCACGCCGCCGCCACCCGCGATCGACATTGTGTCGCTGGTACTGGGAATCATCGCGTTTATTGCGGTGGTCGGTTTGTTCCCGTTGTGGATCGCGGTGCTCAGCGCCTATGCGCGGTGAAGCCAGCGGGCGAGGTTCGTTCAAAACTATAATTAGATGAGGGTGGGGCATAAATCCACCTGAATAAAAGAGCCAATTCGGGTAAAGTCAACAGTTCTCACACGGGTTCCGGGTAAAGACTATTGCTCCAGCGCGTGCGACTCCCCCTCTCCGTGAGGAAGGAGAGGGGGCTGGGGGGTGAGGTGAATCCTATAGGATTCAACCGGATTCCGTATCACACCTAGCCTCAATCGAAAAGGCTCAAGATGATGATTACGGCCTTTGACCTTTCCAGACAGTCTCTCATAATGATCAGACGATCACATTACGAGATTTAGGCGGCGCGATCACCCTCCAATAAGTTGCACATTGTACCCGACGCGCCACCATGTATGCTTGATTGGCGATGCGTATGAAGTCGAGTAAAAAAGGGGATTTACCATGCAAGCCGAATCAGCTACGCCTGGAACACTCGCCGCTGAGCGCCAATTTGATTTTTGGTTAGGCGATTGGGACTTGACCTGGGGCGATGGCGCGAGGGGTACGAATCATGTTCATACCATTCTGGATGGTCGCGTGGTCATGGAAAACTTCGATGGCGGCACCTCAACGCCCCTGAAGGGGATCAGCACGTCCGTCTATGATGCCAACCTGGGCAAATGGCGGCAAACCTGGGTCGATAATCAAGGTGGATATATCGATTTGACGGGCGATTATACGGACGATCGAATGCTGCTCACCACCCAGGAAGTGGTCAAAGGCGAAACACAGCAGTTCCGCATGATCTTCTACAATATAAGCGCCACCGCCCTCGACTGGAATTGGGAAAAGTTCGACGCGAGCGCTCAAACATGGACGCTGCAATGGAAGATTCACTATCAGCGTAAACCGTGATCGTGTCACTAACTGCCGACATCCTTCGCACATCGGAAGCCAAAGGCGGGATCGATCATATCCGGGGCACGTGGCAGCCGATATGTGCCGGTATATTCAGATGATCCGGTCGGATCGAGCTGCGTAAAGCCGCCGCCGCGCAGCACGCGCATTAAGCCGTTCGTGGGTCCGGTCGGGTTGAGCTTGGGACTGCTGGCATAATAATCGGGCTGATACCAGTCATTGACCCATTCCCAGGCATTGCCCGCCATGTTTTGCAACCCAAAAGCACTCGCCCCAGCCGGATAGCTGCCCTCGTCTTGTGGCGCGCCCGCATTCCAATTGGCGGGTGTGCTGCCGTTCAGTTTGGCGCTGTTGCCCCAGGGGAACAGGAAATCTTGCGGACCGCGCGCGGCATGTTCCCATTCGGCTTCGCTGGGCAGCCGCTTGTTGGCATATTCGCAGTAGGCAGTCGCGTCGAACCAAGTAACGCTCGTGACCGGATGATTGCCCGTACCTGCCGGAAACGCGACGGCTTGCGCTGCGTCGGGCTTGCTCTTCACCGTGACCTGCGTAAAGTACAGTTCCAGCCAGACCGCCGCCGGATCATTCGTCTTCGAGCCGTACAAGCCGGGCGTGAACAGCAGGACGTACACCTGCTCTTTCGCCATATCGACCATGCCGTCGGCGGGATTCGCCGGATCGAAACAGCACGCGCCTTTGCCATTCAGAATCGCGTGCTGATCGTCGCGCATCCCATGAATGTACATGGTATGAATGCCCAGATTGCTCAACACGATCTGATCGTCGAGATATAAATCAGCGCTGCCCCAGGTCGCCAACGTTCCGACCACCGTCGGATAAAACGGCGCTTCCTGACCACTGTCGCCGTGCATCGTAACATCGGTGGCAATGCCGCCATGATAAAAGGACTGGTCGTGACTATAGGCGGTCTGAACGATCTTCCAATGTCCCGTCTTGGTGACGTTCGCCTGATAGGTGAGCGCGCCCGTCACATCGACGACCACATCGCCCGACGGCGCATCGGGATTCACATCGTAATGAATACCACCTTGCAAAGGGACGATCGCCTTGCCGCTATAACTGAAGCGCTGAGCCGGATCGCCCACCGTATAACCATTCGTCGCGTCGAGTATCCAATTTGCAGCTTGCGGCTTGATCCAGCCATCGGGCGCATCGTGATTCTGATCGAGCACGAACGACAGATATTGTTTATTCGTGACTTCGGTGCGATCGATGAAATAGTCGGCGAGTGTCACGTCATGCGGCGGACCTTCGCTGGTGGCGCCTTTGGTCGTGCCCATCGTGAACGTGTCGCCGGGGATGAAGGCCATGCCATCCGGTGCGACAGGCGCGGCAGTCGGTGGAACGGTTGCGGGGATGCTGCTGGTGGCGACCGCGCTGCCCCGTAAATTTTGAAGCTGGCTGATGATCAAGCCGCCGACGAGCAGCAGTACCACGATCAACGCAAGCCCGACGGGTAGAATCGGGTTACGCCGCATATAAATAGCGGTTTCTCGGAATATTTCAGTTGTATTGCGGGCGGCGGGTGCTTCCGGGGCAAGCGTCTGCGGAAGCTGGATAGTGGCCGGGTCGAACAAGCGGCTGCTGCGAAGTTCACGGCTCATTTGGCGCGCCGAATGGTAGCGATCAGCAGGGTTCTTTTCAAGGGCACGCAAGATGACCGCCTCGATCTGCGGCTCCAGATCGGGCACGAGCAAACTGGGACGGGGCGGCGGCGAATGTACTTGTTGATGCAGCACATCGCCGATCGAATTACCCATGAATGGCACTCTGCCCGTGACCATCTCGTAGAGCATGATCCCCAGCGAGTAAATGTCGCTTTCGCGGCCAACTTCGCTGTGTGAGATGGTTTCGGGCGACATATACACAGGCGTCCCAGCCAGCATATCGGCGGCAGGATGGCTGATATTCATGACTTTTGCCAGCCCGAAATCGGTCAGCACCGGGTGCGTCCCATTCAGCATCAGCACATTGCCGGGCTTGAGGTCGCGGTGGATCACACCTTGATCATGTGCATAACCCACCGCTTCGGTGATCTGCGCAAAATAGGCCAGCGCGGTCGGGCGGTGCATTCCGTTCGGGTGACTGCTCATCAGTTGACTGAGCGTCGGCCCCTCGATCAATTCCATGACCATATAAAATAAGTTGTCGCGCGCCTCGAAATCGAAGACGCGCACGATATTCGCGTGGCGCAAACCCGCGACGGCCTGCGCCTCCTGCCGAAACATCTGTATCGAATCTTCGGAGGTGAGCGCGTCCGAATGCAGCACTTTGATCGCCACATCCTGCTTCAAGTCAGGGTTGTGCGCTCGGTAGACTTCGGCCATGCCACCGCGCCCGACCAACTGTTTGACTTGGTATTTGCCGAGCATTTGCCCGACGGTCAGCGGTGAAAAGGGTTGATCGGGTTTCGGTGGTAAGGCCACGGTCTACTGATCCTTCCAATCCTTGAACTTGGTGTTGTGTTCTTTAACGTTCGCGCCTAGGATCGGGTGCAGCGAAATATCCGGGGAATAACGGCTGGCGGGTGGCTTGCGACCGAGCGCCTCAGCCATCGATCGGACATGATGAGGCGCGCCGCCGCAGCAAATCCCAATATAGTTGACGCCCATCGCTTGTGCAGCCAGCGCGAACTCGGCCATTTCTATTCGATTGCACAAGAACGGATCGAGCGCCACCGGGAAAACGCGCTCGCCCTGCGCGTTCTTGAGCGACTGGAAGGTCGGCTGATCGGCGTGGGTGTGATAGGGCACGGGCTGGGCTGCGGTGTAGCACTTGACCGCATCACGCACCGTCTGCATCAGCGGCAAGAACGTCTCCGGGCCGCGCGAGCAATTCAAGCCCACGATGTCACAGCCCGCCTCTTCCAACCGCTTGCAGGCGACATCAAATGCGAAGCCATCGATCGTGGTCTCGCTGGTCGAGGCGAACGTGACCATCGCGGGCAAACCAAACTCCTTGATCACTTCCAGGCCGATCAGCGCCTCACCGAGGTAGTCGTTCGTCTCGGAAATGATGAAATCCGCGCCCTCTTCCTTCGCCCATTTGACCTGCTCGCGGTACATCTCGCGCACGACTGCACCACTCATCTCAGGATTCGCCGGATCGTACACCCACGTATTGCAGATATTGCCCGCCAGCAGCGCATCACCTTCGCCCGCCACTTCGCGTGCCAGCTTCAACGCGCCGCGATTGAGCGCTTCCAAATCGGCTTCGCGCCCGATGGTGCGCAGCTTCTCTTTGTGCGCGTAATAGGTGAAGGCGACCATCACCTCCGCGCCCGCCCGCAAAAATTCGCGGTGCAACTGTTTGACCGCTTCAGGATAATCGAGCACGACCTCCG
>JBBRMW010000069.1:0-23209 GCA_038230635.1 Aggregatilineales bacterium
AAAAGAGCCGCTCATTTGGGATTTACGCTTGCTTCACCACAACCGGCAGACTACACCACCCGGCACGGAATTGACGCGGGTAAGGAAATCACCCTATGCCTTACCTAGGGCGGATGGTAGTTTCTTAGGAAACCTGTCAATACCCCCATATATGGCGATTGCGCCAATTGCGAATGTTATCTGGTATGTATTTCGCGCAAGTACCGCGCAAGGAAACGGCTCTGCTACGATAAAATCTTGGTCAACTGCGTAACCCCTAAAACGTTAATTGCCACCGTGAGGCAGATCTTTGATTTGGAGGGTAAGCAGTACGACAAAATCATGTTCGGGAAATGAGCGAGGCTGGGATAAAAATGGCAGAATGAAAACGACACAACAGCCAACGAAATACGCCGGTGGGGGTTGCCGCTGGAAGCGATTAGCGACCTGGGCTATCGGTTACAGCAATTCTGGCGATATTTTGGACAGTGGACGCGCACGCGAACACACGATACGAGTGCCTATGGGCTGTGTTATGTGAGTGGGTTATTAAGCATGACGGAAAGCCGAACGATGGCGGGCATCGCGCGTGAAGGGCAGGTGTCCGAACAAAACATGCAGCATTTCATGAGTAATGCGCCGTGGTCGGGTCGCGGACTGGTGGAGCAGGTACAAGCGGCCATTGTGGAACGGCGCGAATTACAAGGTGGGATGTTGATTTTGGACGAAAGTGCCGATGAGAAGTCGGGGGACAGCAGCGCGGGAGCCGGATGCCAGCACAATGGACGACTGGGGAAAATTGATGAGTCGCAGGTTGGGGTGTACCTGGCGTATGCCCACAACCAAACCTGGACATTGTGGGATGGGAAGCTGTTTGTGCCGGAAAAATGGTTTAGTGCAGAGGCTGCCCCACGTCGTTTGAAGGCGGGTTTGCCTGACACCCAAACCTTTCAGACGAAAGTCGAAATCGGCTGGCGAATGATTGCACGTGCCAAAGCAACGGGATTGAGGTTTGAGGCCGTCGCTTTCGATAGTTTGTACGGACGCAGCCATTGGCTTCGCCAGTGTTGTGACCAAGCGCAGATTGAATATTACGCCGATATTCCCAGCAACTATCCGCTCTATCTCCATATTCCGCAGGTGGTGTTCGAACCGAACAAACACGGCGAACCCACTCACAAGTTCACGGTCGTCGGACAATCTGCCCTCAACGCAGCGGCGTTTGTGAATTTACCGGAGGCGCGCTGGGAGAAAATGACGCTACGTCCCTGCGAGCGCGGTCACTTGCACGTTGAGTTTGCTCGTATTCCAGTCTGGACGGTGAACAGCGCTGGCGCTATTCGTGAAGAAACCTTGTTGCTCAAACGTGAACAGGCCAGCATCCGCTACACCTTGACCAACGCACCCCACACCACGCCCCTCGCCACTGTCGCACAGCGCAAATGTCAACGCTATTTTGTCGAGCGCAGCCTTCAGGACGCCAAGTCCGAACTCGGCATGGCCGATTTTCAAGCGCTCAAATTTCGCGCCTGGGAACACTATTTTGCCTTGACCCTCCTGTCGGTCGCCAATATTTGTGCCCTCCTGCGCGCTGCACTCCCCCTACGCCAATTATCTCCTCAAGACGCTGCCGCCTTAGTCCTTCAGCATCTCGATAACCGGATCCGCGCCCGTCGCTCTCGTCTCAAAAAGCATCCTAGCTCTTGAATGTGACTTTGCCAAAGCAGTTACAAAAACGGAATGTTGAGACGTTGGCGCAGGGCTGTTCTTTTTCTGCCCAAACGTCGTAGCTACTTATCGATGGCGTTTATGTATGATCTGCCCGATACGTTGCGACGTGATAATGAAAATTTTCGCCAGCACCGAATAGGATTCCCCAGCCTCATGTCGCTTGCGAATGAGATCATTCCGCTCTGCTGTGGAAAGCGACCCGACCTTGTTTGGATTTTTGCCTGAGACGGGCGATTTGGTGATAGGCATGGCGGCGTAGAGGGACACAACAAAGTATTGCCGCGCGCATAAAGGAGTGGAGCAGGGTCTGTCTCGGAAGCCCTACTCAGACATACGGGTAATCACTTGTGAAATAGTGCTTACTAGGCTATGAATCCGCTGGAATCACCATGATGACCGGAAAAGGCAAGTTGCCAATCTGACTAGCCACCCGACACTGAACAAATGAGCGAGAGTGAAGGGATTGAATAAAGCAGCGACCTGGGCTAAGGTTGAGTTACGAAGCAAAACCGAAGCGCGGACACATGAAAATCAATCCCATCACGACGTTGTATAGTATCTTGCATGGCACGGTCTTGCCATTGGCGGAAGGACTGGTGGATAGCCAATTGGCGAATCTAGTGCGGTTAATGGAAGGGCTGTTTGAAGGACGGAGCGTGCATCTGAGCCGGATTGCCAGCGAAATCACGAGCGAGGCGACCACACTGAGGGTGGTGACGCAGTTGAGCCGCTTTCTAGCCAATGAGCAGGTGGACGTGCGGGACGTGTACGAATCAGTGGGGCGGGAGTTGCTGCGGCAAGCAGCGGCGGTGGGACGGGTGGTGTTGATAATCGACAGCACGAAGGTGGGTTTTGCGGCACAGTTGGTGATGGTGTCGGTGGCGTATCGGGGACGGGCGCTGCCGCTGATTAGGACTTGGTTGGATTATCCCAAAGGGCACAGCCTGACGGCGACCCAGGTGGATTTGTTGGCAGCGGTGCGGGCGTGGCTGCCGGAGGGGGCAGAAGTGGCTTTAGTGGGCGATAGTGAGTATGGGCGCTGCTGGCTGCAAGAGGAACTGAACTTCTGGGGTTGGCAGTATGCCTTGCGACAGTCCACCCGCAACCGCGTGTGGCGCAAGGGCGAAACGGGCTTCCACAGCCTTGACCTGATTGAATTAAGGGGATTGGGCGTGCAATGGTTCCCCCATACGCTGCTCACAGAGGAAAATGCCTTGCCCACACACCTGCTCGGCTACTGGGCCGACGGGCAGCCCACACCCTGGTGGTTGGCAACCAATCTGTCCACGCCCCAAGCCGTGATGACCTTGTACCCTTATCGCATGTGGACCGAAGAAATGTTTGGCGATCTCAAGGGCAACGGCTTCGACCTCGAAGCCACTCATCTGCGTCAAACCGATAAACTCAACCGCCTGACCCTCGCTGTTTCTGTGCTTTACGTGCGCCTCGTCGCTCTTGGCGTCGAACTTACAAAACTCGGGCGTGCCCGTGAGGTCGATCGTCCCGACCGCCGCGACCTTCGCTTTTTTCGGCGCGGCTTTGACTTCCTCAAGCGCGCCCTCAAGCTCAATTTACCTTTGCCGCCCAATCTTTTCCCGGATTTTCATTGGGTGTCTGGTAGCTAGTATTTGGGTGACGTTTAGCGTATACGATATTGGTGGTTTTATAGAAAACTTTTCAAAAAGTTTACACTTTCCTCATAGCGCGCTCATATTTCGATGAATCAAACCTATTCTTGGATACAGTCTTAAAGAAAAAGATGCAATTTCTTAAACGTATGTTAAACTACTCCGCCCACACGTAGATTGAGTGAGGCAAAGAATGAGCAAACAACCGCTGATCCCGCGCATCGGCAAGAAGGTGCATCTGGCGGATTTCGACCCAGCTTTTCACGATGATTTCGAGAACGAGAAAACCGCCAATAAGAGGGTCGAAGAAGATATTGTGCGACTCGACGCGCTGCAAGATATGTTGTATGCGGGCGGGGCGCGCTCATTGCTGGTCGTGCTGCAAGGCATCGATACGGGCGGCAAAGATGGCACAGTGCGTCATGTCTTTCGCGGTCTCGATCCGCAAGGCGTGCATGTTGCCAGCTTCAAGGCGCCGACCGCCGACGAACTGGCGCACGACTTTTTGTGGCGCATTCATCCACACACACCCGCGAAAGGGCGCATCAGCATTTTTAATCGTTCGTACTATGAGGACGTGCTCGTGCCGCGTGTTCATAAGCTCGTGCCCAAGTCCGTGTGGGAGGCGCGCTACGATCAAATCAACCAGTTCGAGTCGATGCTGGTCGCCAACGGCACGGCCATCCTAAAATTCTTTTTGTATATCTCAAAAGACGAACAGAAGCGTCGCCTCGAAGACCGTCTGCACGATCCGCAGAAGCAATGGAAATTCTCGCTCGATGATCTCAAGGAGCGCGACTATTGGGACACCTACATCGAGGCTTATGAAGGGATGCTGACCCGCTGCAATACCGAAGAAGCACCGTGGTATATCGTACCAGGCAATCACAAGTGGTATCGCAATTTGGTGGTTGCCAATGCCGTTGCCGACACATTGGATAAAATGAAGCTGAGCTATCCGAAACCCAAAGAAGCGTTGGATGCCGTTGTCGTGGCAGATTAACCCTATGTGAAGGAGAATCGTGATGTTTCAAACGCGACTCGATCGCTTGCGGGAACTCGCCGCACGCGGAAACCTGGACGGCGTGGCGCTCGTGCCCGGTCCCAGCTTGACCTATCTGACGGGCGTCCACTACCACCTGAGCCAGGATCGCCCGTTGGTATTGTTCGTGCCGGTCGAAGGTGCGGTCAGCGTGATCATCCCGAATCTCGAACGCGATCGGCTGAATGATGCGCTACCGTTCCCGATCGACTTTTTTACGTATGGCGATACCGAAGGCTGCAATCCGGCATTTGCGGCAGCGTGCAAACCATTGGCCGGAAAAAAGATCGGCGTCGATGGTCTGCTGATGCGCGTGGCCGAGAGTCGCCTAATCGAGCAATACGCGCCAGGGAGCACCGTCGCGCCCGCCGACGATGTGTTGATCGATTATCGCCTGCGCAAAACCGCCGATGAAGTGGCCGCGATGCGCCGCGCTATCCAGATCAGCGAAGCGGCACTGGAGTCGATTCTCGGTCAGATTCACGTCGGCATGACGGAACGCCAGATTCTGCGCTTGCTGACCAGTGCCCTGACCGATCAGGGTGGCATGGGCGAATCGTTCAGCCCGATCGTGCTGAGTGGTCCGAACAGCGCTTTGCCGCACGGTGAACCCTCCGATCGCGCGCTCCAATCTGGCGATCTGTTGCTATTCGATTATGGCGCGACCTTCGGCGGCTATCCGGCGGATATTACGCGCACGTTTGCGATCGGCGCGCTGGACGCCGAACTCACGCGCGTTTATGAGACGGTACTGGCTGCCAATGCAGCGGGCTTGCGCGCCGGAAAACCGGGCATCGCGGCGCAGGAAGTCGATCGGGCGGCACGTGCCGTGATTGACGGGGCGGGCCTCGGCCCATACTTCACGCATCGCACTGGACACGGCCTCGGCGTGGACATTCACGAAGCGCCGTATATGCGCGAAGGCAATACACAGCTTCTCGAACCGGGCATGATCTACACGGTTGAGCCGGGAATCTATTTGCCGGGGCGCGGCGGCGTCCGTATCGAAGACAATGTGCTGGTCACGGAGACCGGCTGCGAGTCGCTCACGAGCTTTCCCAAGACGCTGCGCATTCTAGGCTAATACGGAATCCGGGTTTCACCTACCGGATTCGCCTTACCCCAACCCCCTCTTCGTGATGACGGTTCACGCACCGGCAGTTTTGAAAAAACCTCACCCCCCAACCCCCTCTCCGTACTCACGGAGAGGGGGAGTCGTGCTCGCCTCGCCTCGATACAGGGGGAACATGTCCCTGTCGGCGCACCGATTTGGGAGGGTGACACGGATCGGTGGCGCGTGCGACTCCCCCTTGCACCCATTATCTGATCTGGCCCCGGAACCCGTATCCGGCCAACGGTCTGTGGGCAAACGTTGGCGTTTCAAACTATGTTGCGCTACCATTGCCGACCATTAATCCAACGAAACGATTTGCGAACATGAAATACAATAACCCCTCGATTCCGCACGCCATTATCCACCCTGAACGCGAAAAACCGTTTGCCCGCCGCCATCCCTGGGTGTTCGAGCGCGCAATCGATTCGATGTCCGGGACGCCCGCCGATGGCGACCTGATCGATCTGGTCACGTCGCGTGGTCAGTTTTTGGCGCGCGGCTATTGGAACAGCCATTCACAAATTCGCGCCCATGTGCTCACTTGGGACGCCGACGAAACGATCGACACCGCGTGGTGGGCGGCGCGCATTGCACGGGCGATCGCGGCGCGTGAAGCGCTCAACATCGAGCATGACGCGGGCACGCCCAACGCCTATCGCCTGATCAGTGCTGAAAACGACGCCTTGCCTGGCCTTATCGTCGATCGCTATGGCGATTGGCTGGTGTTTCAGGCGTTGACGCTCGGCATCGATCGCCGCAAAGGTGAGATCGCCGGGATTCTGAACGATCTGCTGCATCCGGCGGGAATCTTTGAGCGCAGCGACATCGACATTCGCCATAAGGAAGGACTGCCGCCCGCCGTCGGAGTGCTGTTGGGTGCTGAGCCGCCACCGTTGGTCGAGATCGTCGAGAACGGACGGCGCTTCTTGGTCGATGTACATGGCGGCCACAAAACCG
The DNA here is from genome assembly GCA_038230635.1 of Aggregatilineales bacterium. Taxonomy (GTDB): domain Bacteria; phylum Chloroflexota; class Anaerolineae; order Aggregatilineales; family UBA2796; genus JBBRMW01. The sequence goes on from JBBRMW010000069.1 coordinate 6,452, forward strand.
GTTTCTACCTTGATCAGCGCGATAACCGGGCGGCGCTGCGCGACTATTTGCGCGCCGATCCTGATCGTGGAGATCAGACCGTCCTGAACTGTTTCAGCTATTCGGGCGGATTCGCGGTTTACGCATTGGATGGCGGCGTTAGTCGCGCGATCAACATCGACTCGTCGGCGGACGCGCTCGCTTTGGCGAAGCGCAATGTCGAACTTAACGGTGGGCGCGCTGACGACGCCGATTATGTCGAGGGCAACGTGTTCCACGAACTGCGCCGCTATCGGGATGTAAGTGAGCAGTTCGACATCATCGTGCTCGATCCGCCAAAGTTCGCGCAGCACGCCGGGCAGGTCGAAGGTGCGTGTCGCGGCTATAAAGACATCAACTTGCTGGCCTTCGAGTTGATAAAGCCGGGCGGCCTGCTCATGACGTTCTCGTGTTCGGGCGCGATCGATGCCGACTTGTTCCAGAAGGTCGTGTTCGGCGCACTGATCGACTCGGGGCGCGAGGCGCAGATCGTGGCGCGGCTCGGCGCGGGTGCGGATCACCCGATCGGGCTGACGTTTCCAGAAGGTTCATATCTCAAGGGTTTGCTGTGCCGCGTGTGGTAATCACAGGAATCAGGAGCACATAATCGTATGCACCTCGTCACTTTTTCAAAAGATTCCGCGCCGCTGCTCGGCGCACTGCTCGGCGATACCGTGATCGATCTGGTCGAAGCGCGTAAAGCATGGATGGCATCCGATCATCCGCGCAGCTTCGCGGCTTTTCCCAAATCAATGATCGAATTTTTGGAGATCGGCGATCCTGCCCGCGACTCGGCAGATGAGGCGATCGAGTACGCGCGTGCTCATCTCGATGAACTGCGTGCGGCGGGCGCGGTCTATGCTGCCGCCGACGTGACCTTCCTGCCGCCGATCCAGCGTCCCGGCAAGATCATCTGCGTCGGGCGCAACTATCTGGAACACGCCAAAGAAACGGGCAACGAGCCGCCCAAATACCCGATGTTTTTCGCCAAATTTGCCAATGTGCTGGTCGGCCACCGCGAACCGATCCGGCTGCCGCGCGTCTCCGAGCAGGTCGATTTCGAGGCGGAGTTGGCGATCGTGATCGGGCGTACCGCCAAAGATATTCCCGCCGAACGCGCCTTCGACGTAATCGCGGGTTATGCGCCATTCAACGATGTGAGCGTGCGCGATTATCAATACCGCACACAGCAGTTTCTCCAGGGCAAAACCTTCGACACGACCGGGCCGATGGGGCCAGCCATTGTCACCGCCGACGAAATCGCCGATCCGGGCGCGCTCGACATCACGCTGCGGCTCAATGGCGAGGTGATGCAGCACGCGAACACCGCCGACCTGATCTTCAAAATTCCGCTGTTGATCGAATACATAACGGCGATTATGACGCTTGAACCCGGTGACATTATCGCCACCGGGACGCCCGCCGGGGTGGGTTACGCGCGCGACCCGAAGGTGTTCCTCAAGCCCGGCGATACGGTGCAGATCGAAATCGGCGGCCTGGATATGCTCGAAAACCCGGTGATATTGTGAGGCTCACGAATCGAGTGGAATTAGCTCCGCACGCCCCGCGCTCAGTTCGGTGATGGCGGTGGTATAGGCGGCCAGATCGTCAAGCGGGAGCGTCACATACAGCGTCACGTCGCCCGCAAACTCTTCCGAGTCGATCGTGCCGTGATGCGCCGCCGTGATCAGTTTGGCGCGTTCATAGAGCGGATAGGCCAGTGTAAGGCCAATCTGTCGAAGTGCGATCTTTTCGCGGATCGGCACTGCTGCGAGTGCTGCGCGCGCCGTATCACCAAAAGCGCGTACAAGGCCACCTGTACCCAGCTTGACGCCGCCGAAATAGCGCGAGATCACCAGCACCACGTCGCCCAGATCGGCATTGTGAATCACGGCCAACGTGGGTGGGCCGCCCGTTCCGGTGGGTTCGCCGCCATCGGACATGCCCTCGGTCGTGCTGATTCCATACCCCGCTTTGAAAGCGTAGATATGCGACGACGCATCGGGAAATTCGACGCGAATGTTGTGGATGAATAGACGCGCCGCCTCCGCTGTATCCGCATAGCCGATGGTGGCGATGAAACGTGAGCGCTCGATTTCGTTTTCGATACGCACGGTGGCGGCGGGTATCGGGTAGCGGTTGCTCATGCCATGATCATAGCGCAGCCGCTCGGAATCGGCGACAAAGGACACGGACGTGGCAGGGCACGTGCAAAGTCGCGGAACCCCACCCCCCGCCCCTCCCCACGCTGTGGAGAGGGGAGTCCGGAGGCGGTGATCCCCCCTCTCCACGTCAGTGAGGAGGGGGTTAGGGGGTGGGGTAATTGGGCGTCTTCATGGTTCTTGCCGACTTTGCACGTGCCCTGACGGACGTGGCGAGATATTTGTCCCGCGCGATTCCCCTTCCTTCTGAGTATACGGGCGGTTGATCGCAAAACGGGGATAGCTTTTGATTGACTTTCGCGGCTTTGTGGCAGCCAAGCGAGAGTCGCCGATGCTTCAATTTTTGCGGCGGCGCGGTACAGTAGAGGCAAGCAAACGCTCGTTAGTTTTTGGTACCGCAAAAGGAATATTCATCATGGCCTTGACGCCTGAAGATGTTTTTGAATATCACACACGCGGACGCGCTGGCAAAATTGAGGTCAGGCCGACCAAGCCGATGCTCACCCAACGCGATCTGTCGCTGGCCTATTCGCCGGGAGTCGCCGAAGTCGTGCTGGCGATCGAATCCGATCCGCTGCGTGCCTTCGATTACACCGCGCGTGGAAACCTCGTCGGCGTGATCAGCAACGGCACCGCGATCCTCGGCCTCGGCAATCGGGGCGCGCTGGCCGCCAAACCGGTCATGGAGGGCAAAGGCGTGCTGTTCAAGACCTTCGCCGACATCGACGTGTTCGACATCGAACTCGACACGCTCGATCCCGAAATCATCATCAGCACCGTGCGCGCGCTGTCGCCAACCTTTGGCGGCATCAACCTGGAAGACATCAAAGCGCCGGAATGTTTTTATATCGAGACGAAACTGCGCGAACTGTGCGATATTCCCGTCTTTCACGACGATCAGCACGGCACGGCGATCATCAGCGGCGCGGCACTGCTCAACGCGCTCGAAGTGACGGGCAAAAAGATCGAAGACCTCAAATTGGTGGTGGCGGGTGCGGGCGCGGCAGCTATCTCGACCGCGACGTTTTACCTGACGCTCGGCGTCAAACGTGAGCATATCCACATGGCCGACGAACACGGCGTGATTTATGCTGGGCGCACGAACGCGATGGACGAGTACAAGGCGCGTTTCGCCATCGAGACCGATCGGCGCACGATCACCGAAGCGCTCGTGGGCGCGGATATGTTCCTCGGCCTGAGCGTGGCGAATATCCTGACACCCGACATGATCAAGGGCATGGCGGCGCGCCCAATCATCTTCGCGCTGGCAAACCCCAACCCGGAGATTAGCTACGAACTCGCCCGCGAAGCCCGTCCCGATGCGCTGATCGCCACAGGGCGCAGCGACCTGCCGAACCAGGTCAACAACGTGCTCGGCTTCCCGTTCATTTTCCGGGGCGCGCTCGATGTCCAGGCGCGCACGATCAACGAGGAAATGAAGATCGCGGCATCGATGGCGTTGGCAAGGATGGCGCACGACGATGTGCCCGACAGCGTGTTGACCGCCTATCGTCTGAACGCGCTCAAATTCGGCGCGGATTACCTGATTCCCAAGCCGCTCGATCCGCGCGTGCTGCTATATGTCGCGCCCGCCGTCGCCCGTGCCGCCATGGAGAGTGGCGTCGCCCGCAAACATATCGACCTCGACGCCTATGTCGAGCAGCTTGAACGGCGGCGCGGCAAGGGTCAGCAGGTGCGCACAGGGATTATCAATAAGGCCAAGATGGGCGCGCGCAAACGCATCGTCTATGGCGAAGGCGAGGAAAGCAAAATCATTCGCGCGGCAGCCATCGTCGCCGACGAACGCATTGCCGAGCCGATCCTGATTGGGCGACCGGATATGATCGCGCAGATTTGCGACGAACTTGGCCTGACCAACTTCCGCCCGACCGTGATCGATCCAGCGGGTTTCGAACGCCGCGAAGCCTATATCGACGCCTTTTACAAGTTGCGCCAACGCAATGGTATCACCTGGCGCAGCGCCGAAACCCTGCTACTGGAATCCAACATTTTCGGCCCAATGCTCGTCTATATGGGCGACGCCGACGCCTATATCAGCGGCCTGACCTACGATTACCCGGAAGTAATTCGCCCGGCGCTCCAGATTTTCCACACGCGCCCCGGCGTCCGTTTAGCCAGCGGCGTATACCTGATGATCGCCAACGAGCAGGTGTATGTTTTCACTGACGCGACTGTCAACATCGATCCGAACGCCGAAGACCTCGCCGATATTGCGATCCTGGCCGCCGATTTCGCCACCCGCCTGGATATTTCGCCGCGCATCGCCATGCTCTCATTCAGCAACTTCGGCAGCACGCGCCATCCGCTTAGCGAAAAGGTACGTCATGCGGTGGAACTGGTCAAACATCGGCGTCCCGATCTGATCGTCGATGGCGAGGTGCAGGCGGACGCGGCGATCAGCGGTGATCTGATGCGCGAGCGCTATCCGTTCAGCACGGTGCATGACGCGAATGTGTTGGTTTTCCCCGATTTGGAGGCGGCCAACATCGCCTATAAGCTGCTGGCACGACTTGGCAATGCGCAATCGATCGGCCCGATCCTGCTGGGGATGGGCGCACCCGTTCATGTCCTGCAAACAGGCGACTCCGTGCAGGACATCGTGGGGATCAGTGCCGTCGCCGCGATGGATGCGCAGACGCGGGGATGAGAATCCTGGTTTGCGGTGTTTTGTCGATCATGTTGGGATAATATTGACATGAAAATGGAGCAGGATCGAACAATGGCTGAAACTGCGCTGCGCCTTGAAGAATTGCTACCCCTGGCTCTGAGTTTACCCCTCCTGGATCGACTCAAGTTGGTTGAACGGGTCGTCTCATCGGTCGAGGGTGAGCTTGAAAAGCTGCCATCGGTCGAAACACAGCTCGAAGAACATTGGGGGCAGGCGCTCAATCGGTTGTTGGATGAACTGGGGCCAATCGATCTGGTTGATCCAGAAATTGACGACCCAGTGGAATGGGTGAAGGTACAACGTGAAAAACAATGGAAACAACGGTTGGGAGATTGGGGCGAATGACTTTTGGCATCGTGGATACTACGGTCATCGTCCATTATTTCCGTAATAATCCAGCCACCCAAGCCTGGGTAGATACACAGTCTACTCGGCTTTCCGTTGTCTCAATCACTTGGTTAGAGATCATACACGGCGCTGGCAGTAAAGTAAAAGAAGAGGCGTCCAAATCCATTCTCAATCGCTTCGAGCTGATCTATTTGTCCCAGGCTGACCAGGACTGGGCAATGCAGCAAGTGGAACGTTACCGCCTCAGTCATGGGGTATCCATCAATGACTGCCTAATCGCGTCAATGGCCTATCGACTTCACGTGCCGCTGTACACTCACAATATTAAAGATATGGCTCTCTTACTCGAAAAACTCGCCGTAAACCCGTATCCCTGAAACAAGCTGCATATTCCTTCGTGCTGGCACGACTCGGCAACGCGCAATCGATCGGCCCGATCCTGCTGGGGATGGGCGCGCCCGTTCATGTCCTGCAAACGGGCGACTCCGTGCAGGACATCGTGGGGATCAGTGCCGTCGCCGCGATGGACGCGCAGACGCGGGGCTAACGGTAATGCTCTCTCTCGCCCCCTCGTTGAGGTTACGAGAGGGGTGAGATGAAAGCACCAATTTTATTTGGTTTCACGGTAAGTTTTGAATGATTTTTTGACTACCTCAGGATCGACTGGCGACATGATAAATATACGCGATCAGACCTTCTTTTTCGATACCAATGCGATGTGCCATCATTATATAGACCCAAGCAAAGACGCGAAAAATCCCGTATCCGATCGAGATTCCGATCAAATTCATGATCACATCATTGATGTCCACATATCGATACATGTATTGCAATATCAACGAGATGGCAAACTGAGCCAATTCGATCCCAATGCCAACCGTAGGGGCGAGCCACAGGAAGGTTTTTGCCTTGACGGGTGCGATGAAATTTATACCGAAACCAAAAGGAATCGTGAGCAGGATATTCAATATGAGTGTGCTCAGCGAGTCCTTTAATGTGCTATACGGGCCAAAATAGAATGGGATAAGATTAAAGTCTGACCAAAACGGGAGTTCTCTTCTAGCATCAGCATACCCACCGCTGATTTGCAAGGGAAAAAATGTCTTATCCAGAGCAAATAGAAGGTAGATGGCAAAAACCAAGAGACAGGCAAGGTAGGGGAAAGATCGTTTCTTGAGCCGCATCACAATCAAGAGTACGATGAGAGCGGCAGCAAAAATCGGCCAAACGTAAAATGCAAAATCAGCGGTCTCAACGCGCATCTGTAAGGGCATCTGATTTATTGTCTGTAAATAGGGTAAAAACCCTCGCCTTTAGGCGAGCGGCTTTAGCAGGTATTTGGTTTCGATACGTGCCCAATATTCACGATTGGCAAAATCGAATATGGGTTGTCACCGAAACCGTATTTCGCCTTGATCTTTAGGTGGCTTTTGCCGCGAACCAAGCTACCTGCTTTAGCTGGTAGTAGTTGACTTTACCTTATGGGGCTGGTCCCGGAGAAAATCTGGGGGCGCTGCACTAAGAACCTCGCGCATAAGACGGGCGACCACATCGGGATCGCCCGTTTCGTGGATTAGTTCAGCCGCCGGCGACGCCCAGCTTTTCGCCAGTGGGCATATGCTCCGGGTAGGCGCGGATCGCGTCAATGATATAGGCCACCTGATCATCCGTCAGATCGGGATAGACGGGCAGCGTAACCATTTTGACCCACTCGCGTTCGGTGACGACGAGCGGTTCTTTGACGTAGGGGCGGTACATGTCGTACAGGTGATTTGGGATATAGTGCATCCCGGTGGCGATGCCCTTTGTGCGCAGATAATCCATAAAGCCATCGCGGCCAGCCAGCCGAATCACATAGTTGTGGCGCGAACTGTAGGCATAGTCGCGGGTGGTGGGACGCTGCAACCAATCGAGATCGGCCAAACCTTCGTCGTATAGCTCGCAAATGGCGCGGCGACGCTCGTTCGTGCCCGGCAGCCGCTTCAACTGCACCAACGCAATGGCAGCCATAATGTCGTTCATGTGGTACTTGTAGCCTAGTTCCTCGACGTTGTAGTACCAGCTATATTGGCTGGCATCACCTGTATCGGAGCGCGCCCACGTATCTTTGCTGATACCCACCCAGCGCAGCTTGCGCAGACGCTTATCCCACTCAGGATTGTCGAGCGTGATCATGCCGCCATCGCCCGTCGCCAAGTTTTTGACCGGGTGAAAGCTGAAACACGTCAACGGCGAAATGCTGCCGATCTTGCGATCACCGTACATTGCGCCCGCCGCGTGCGCCGCATCTTCAATTACGGTCAGATTATGCTTTTGGGCGATAGCGTGAATCCGCGCGATGTCCACTGGATGACCGCCGAAATGCACGGCCATGATCGCTTTGGTACGTGGCGTGATTTTGCGCTCGATGTCGTCGGGATCGATACACAGCGTTTCCGGGTCGATATCGGCGAATACGGGGATTCCGCCGTTGTACAGAATCGCGTGGTTGGTGGAGACGAACGTCATAGACGTGGAGATCACTTCGGCATCTTTGACATCCAACAGCATCAGCGCCAGATGCAGCGCCGCCGTCGCCGAATTGACCGAGACGGCATACGGTGCGCCGACGTATTCCGCGAACAGGCGCTCGAACTCGGCGGTTTTGGGTCCTTGTCCCCACCAGCCAGAGCGGATCACCTCGGCGACGGCCTCGACTTCTTCCTCGCCATGCGTGGGTTTGAAAACTTGGATTTTGTCCATTGCTCGTAAAATAACCTTGATCGTGAAACGGGTAGAAGCGTGCGATAACTTGCGATGCTACAAGGATAACCGCTGTTTGCGCAGAATCAAAACAGGAAAAATCTCACGGTGTCATTCAAGATTGGGGCGAGGTTTTGGCGAGCGGGCGAACCCACTGTGGCTCCCCGATTCTGAACGCAATCCAATCCCTTTCCGTGATGATGGGAATGGGGAGGCGCTCTTGTGGTAGCGCCTATAAGCTCACCTTTTTGAGAAAACTCTCTAGGTAAAATCGCGCAGTAACCGCGATCGGCGCGGATGACGCAGACGACGGAGCGCGCGGCCTTCGATCTGTCGGATACGCTCGCGCGTCAGACCGAACTTTTCACCGACTTCTTCCAACGTGTACTGTCGGCCATTCTGCAAGCCAAAACGGAGCCGCAAAATGCGCGCTTCGCGTGGCGTGAGCGTGCTCAGCACTTCCTCGACACGCTCACTCAGCAAGTTTTGAAAGGCGCTCTGCGAGGGAGTGGGCGTCGTTTCATCTTCGATGAAGGCGCTCAGTTCGCTGTCCTCGTCCTCACCGACGGGGCGCTCCAAACTGACGGGTCGCCAACTGACCTTGAGCATCCAGCCGACTTTTTCAGGGTCGATGTGCATTTCCGAGGCGATCTCATCGGTCGTCGGTTTGCGCCCATTTTGTTGTTCGAGCGTGCGCACCACGCGATACAACTGCCGGATGCGATCGGACATGTGGACGGGTACGCGGATTGTGCGCCCCTGATCGGCGATGGCGCGCGTGATCGTCTGCCGAATCCACCACGTCGCGTAGGTGCTGAACCGATAGCCGCGCGTGTAATCGAACTTTTCGACGGCTTTCATCAGCCCCAGATTGCCCTCCTGGATCAGATCGAGGAAGGGGACGCCGCGCCCCATATAGCGCTTGGCGATGCTGACGACCAGCCGCGTGTTGGCACGAATCAGATGATCACGGGCGGCTTTGCCATCATCGATGGTTTGTTGCAGTTCGACGCTGCGTTCATCCGGGCACGGCGATCCGCCGTCGATCTCGATGCGCGCACCCAGAGCCGCTTCCAAACGGCGAGCCAACGCCACCTCCTCATCCATGTTGAGCAGCGGCACGCGCGACATTTCTTTCAGATACAGCCCGATCGTGTCATCGGATGGCAAGTTTTCGAGCGTCGCCAGCGATTCTTCTTCGTCGGCATCGTCGATAGGCATCTCCTCGACGAATTCGCGCGACTCGGCGCACACATCGACCCCACTATTTTGCAGCGCGACTAAAATTTCCTCGTAAAATTCGGACTGCGCCTCATCGGGCAGCAGCGAGTCTAAAATATCTTCTTGGGTCAAATAACCCTGGGATTCGGCGGTTTCGACGAGGCGCGGCAAATATTTATGGATTGCGCCCGATTCATTCTCGATGTCGGCTTCCACTTTCATGATCCCCCCTGACTGCGATGCCTGGAACGGACGGAAAACCTCACCCCTTGCCCCCCTCCGCACTCACTGAGAAGGGCAAGGGGGTGAGGTGAATGTCAGACTTTAACGATGCTCAGCGCCGTCTTTTTGGGTGTGGTGGCGCGTGCGGCGACTCGTCTCCCGCAGCCGTGACGACAGACTTGGCGGGAGCGGGCTTCTCCAACTGATCTTTGAGCGCTTGCAGCGCGGCCAAACGCGGATCGATGGGCGTTTTGTCACAGTCGCACGGTCCTTCGTTGAGATTCGCGCCGCACTCCAAACATAACCCGGCGCAATCGGGTCGGCACAGCACATGGATCGGCATGTTCAGGAACGTTTCGGCGCGCAGCAGCGGCCCGAGATCAAGGTTGCAGTCTTCGGTGACGACGAATTCTTCTTCGGGCGCGGCGGGGTACACGAACAGTTCCTCGACCGAGAGATCGATCGGCACGGGCGTCTCTTCGAGGCAGCGCGCACAATCGAGATGCGCGCCGGCTTCAAGCGTCCCCTGCACCAGGATGCCGCGCGACGTGCGTCCCAGTTTGAGCGTGCCATGCAGGTAATCGAGTGTCAGATCATCGGCGACGCGCAAGGCATCGGGAATATCGAATTCGTTATCGCGGCTCTGCCCGGCGCTCTCGCTGAGCAAAAAGCCAACGTTGATTTTGAGAATCTTATTACTGATGTAGTGGGTGTCGCTCACGACGGCCTTTTTTCGGACTGACTCCGAATGCCTATGCTGCCGAACTGCCAGAGGACTCACGTTACAAAGGGCAGGTAACGGCGCTCACACGAATTGTTTCAAACCTTTGTGAGGATTATATGATTAGCAGCGGGGTGTGTCAATGAGTCAATCGGCTTTATTACCGCCATAATACACGATTTTAACGAGTTTTTTTAATCGTTAGGAAATGGTAGGAATGGTGCGCTGGTCACGTTTGGCGGTTGGCGCGGTAATGGGCGTAGTCCACGAGCAGCGGATCGAGCGGAGTCCACAGCGCCGCGCCGCGCAATTCGGCGGCACTGAGCGGCAGCCGATAGGAGTACGCGCGGAGTGTGTTCGCGGATAGGCTGCGTGCCAACAAAATCGTGAGCATTTCGGTTTCCGGATCGAGGTAGATCAGGCGATGTTCGGCGGCCAGGATCGCTTTTTCTAATTCACGGACACGAAAAGCACCCGCTGCCGCCTCGAATCGATCGCGTGGGACGGGCATCGGATCGTAGTTGGAGATGGGCCGCAATGGTTCGGAGGCGCTTTCGGCGTAGCGCAAGGCTCCCAAAAACCAGACATCGCTCAAACCACTGCCACGATATAATTGGTGACGCTCATTCCAGCGCTCGATCGTGTTGTTCGCCTGCTGGAATTCCAACGCGAAACCATGACCCTCGGCATTTCGCACAAAACAATCGGCGCGTTGATCCGTCTGGGGCAGCCAATATTCCAACTGCGCAACTTGCGCTCCGCTCCGAAAATGGCGATACAGCGCGAATTTACCCAGGCGATGCGAGTCACTTTCTGGCTCATGATCAGCATAGCTGCATTCGGCGAGGCTGACATGCGCGAAATGATGCAGCCGCACCGCGCCCGCCTTCAATCGAAGCGCGCCGCCACAGTGCGGACAGGTCAGCAATTTCGCGTCAGAGAGTTCGCGTAATTGGGCGATCTCGACATCGCCGATGGCGAGTCGCTCGCCCGTATCGGCGCGCAACGCCACGAGGGTTGTGTTTTCCACTTGAGACATTTCCGATGTCTAACGAATGGCTGCCTAGTCTGCAATTCAAGGCTTCATGACGGCAGTTTGAAGCTGAACGTTGAGCCGACGCCTTCCTCGCTCTCGAACCAGATGCGGCCATTCATCGCCTCGACCTCGGCTTTCGCGCAATATAGGCTCAGGCCATAGCCGAACTCGCCGATGATCTGCGGTTGGCGGGCGCGCTGAAACGGCGCAAATACACGCTCCGTCTCTTTGGCGCGGACGCCGTACCCCTCATCGATCACGTCGATCTGCGTGAATTTGGTTTGGGGCGCGGGCGAGGCGCGCAAGATGATCTTGGCCTCTTGCGGGCTGTACTGCACGGCGTTGCGCAAAAGATCGCGTACCAGATTGCCGAAAATGGTAGGCGGCGCAGTGACGGTCTGATCCGCTGGGATGTCCAGGATCAGCCGTTCGCGCAGATCGTCGGGGCGGGATGGCTCGATCAGTGCATCATCGGCTAACTCTTCGAGAAAATCTTCGACAAACTCCGAAATATATAGTTTGCGGCGATTGTTTCGAATATCGCCCGCAAGCTGACCCGTGCGAATCACTTCAAGTCGTTGCAGCAGCGCCATGAGCATTTGCAGACGGAACATGTGCGTGCCCATGATCTCCGCGAAGCCGGTAACGCGCTTCGCCAAGCCCTCCACGGTGATGTTGTCGGGGCGCTTGTTGGCAAGCTGCGTAATCAGTTCGGCGTGGCCGCGCGTGCTGCTGATCGACATGCGTGCCTCGCTGCGGAAGGTGCCCATCAGTTCGGTCAAGGGTCGCCAATCGGCTTGTTCGAGCGTGAGCATGGTATATTTTTCACCGCTTGTGCCGTAAATGACCGACACCCAGCATGGAATATATTGACCAGCGATGAGCGTCGCAAAGCGGACGGCTTCGGGTTTACCTTGCGCTTTGGCCTGCGCCTCGTTGGCGGTGAGTGTTTCGGCACGGCGTGCATCGAGCAGCATGGCACAGGCATTCCAGCCGCCGCTGCGCACCGCCGCCATATTTGCGCCCAGGATGGTGCGGGCCGCCAGATTATCCATGATCCAGCGATTCTCGGCGTCGAACAGCACGACACCTTGCCCCATCGCATCCAATACGGTTGGAAGGTCGAGATGTTCTTGCGCCGCTTTTGAGTTGTTCAATGCCGCCCCCTGATTCTGGCTTGATTATCACCAGTGCGAACAATTTATGCAAAGTGAAAACTTATAAAAAATTGTGCGGATGTTGTTAGGGTCGCAAAATGACCGAGGGCAGAGGCAAGTCGTCGCGCGTGGTGGCAGGCGGATCGTGCGCTTATCCTGTTTCGCCCATTTATGTTTGACGATCGGGTGCGCTTTCGATCAGGGCGCGGTGATACCAGATATTGTTGAGGAACGCCTCACGTGCGCCAGTTTCGGTCAGCCCTGCCACGCTCGCATCGTTGTAGACGCGAAAGTTCCGCCAGAGATCCCGCGTCAGAGCCACGTTGCCCGACTGCTGAATTACCTGGATAGCACGCCAAAACGCCAACCCAGGCAGCCGTAAGGTACTCGCTGTGCCGTCAGTTAGATGTTTCGTCAAACTATCGATCGCGTGCGCCGCGAGATCGATTTGGCCGCGTGCCTGGAACAGCTCCGCCAGACCGCCATGCACTTCGGCGACGCCGAGCGCAATCCTCAGACTCTCATAAATGCTCAGTGCCTCGCGGAAAGCGGCTTCAGCGGCGGCCAAGTCGGCGCGGCGCATATAGGTGTTGCCGAGGTGAAAGAGCGTGGTCGCTATTTCGCGGCGTGCGTTCAGAATGCGCGCGATGTCCAGCGAACGGTTGAGATAAGCGATCGCTTCGTCGTGCGCGCGTCGATAACCCGCGATCAAGCCAAGGTAGCTCAAGCTGTTGCCTTCACCCCAGCGTTCGCCAATCTGATGCAGCGTCTTGTAGGCATCGGTCAAGCAAGCGTTGGCTTCGCTGAACTGCCCCAGATCGACCAGGATGCTGCCAATGTTGTTGAGCGCGTTGCCCTCGGCGCGACGGTTGCCGATTTGTCGCAGCAGGCTGATCTGGCGTTTGTAGGCGCTCAGCGCGCGCGACCGATCATTGGCGCGCCGATGAAAACTCGCAATGAGCGCCCAGCACTCGGCCTCCAATGACAGATCGGCCAAACCCTGGGCTTGTGCCAGCGCACCTTCCGCGCCGCGCATGGCTTCGGCAGGGCGCGTCATATCCAGGTCGTCCAGATCGCGCAGGATCAATTGCAGGTGATGGCGCGGCTCGTTCAGGCGCTCGCTCAGTTGCATCACCTGCGGCATCAAGCTGCTGATCGCGGCAGTTTCGTCCAGGCTGCGATAGGCTTCCATCAGCACGCGGTACGCATCCCAAGCTAACGCATCATCATCGAGCGTGCGCAGCAGATCGAGCGCCTGTTGTGCATATTTGATTGCGCCGCGCCAATCGCTGATCTGCAACGCATATTCGGCGCGCAATGTCAGCACGATCGCGCCCCAATCGGTGCGGCCCGTCGCATCGACCAGCGCCGTTGCGTCCGCCAACTCGATCTTGGCGCGATCGATGCTGCCGATCCGCAGCAGCACGCCCAACCGACTCCGATAAATGCTGAAACGTCCCGCATAATCGGTGGTCAGGCTGAGGGCCTGATTCAGCAGATCGAGCGCGACGAGATTGGCATATTGACCGTTGGCCGCCGCCGCCGCCCGCAGGAGATAGTGCCGTGCGCGCGACTCGTCGGTGCTGCGCATAAAATGGTAGGCCAATCGTTCGACATTATCTGGCGTCAGTATTTCGTGGGCGACCGCGACCGCCAAGTGCAGTTCGCGGCGCTGCGTAGTGAGCAGGCTTTGATACGTCACTTCCTGGACGATGGCGTGCCGGAAGCTGTAGAGCAGCTCGGATTCGCGCCGATCGCGGGCGAGTAGATCGCTTGCTTCGAGCGCCGCCAGCCGATCGCGCAGTTCGCCCTGAAGCATCGGGACGGGCATACTCGCGCCGAGCACATCCGCCGTGAACTGTCGCCCGATCACGGACGCTACCTTGAGCACCAATTTGTCGAGTTCAGCCAGCCGATCGATGCGCGCCTGCACCAAGCCCTGCACCGTCTGCGGTAGATCGGCCTCGGCGAGATCGCGCAGGATCACCACGCGCTTGTTGCTGACGGCGATTAAGCCGTTTTCATCGAGCGCGTCGATCACTTCTTCCACGAAAAACGGATTGCCCTGCGCCTGCTCACGCACGAACGCCACCAACTCCGCCGGGACGTGCGCATCCAGGTAGCGCCGAATCAGCGCACTGACATCGGCAGCGCTCAACTCTTGCAGATCGAGGCCAACCTGGATCGGCAGATCAGCGGCGGCGCGGATCAAGGTGGTCGCGTCGCCGCCGATCGGGGGTCGGTGCGTCAGCGTCAACAGGATCGGCACCGCTTCGACACTCAACCGCCGCGCCAGTTCCAGCGCCAACGCCTCCGACACTTCGTCAATCCACTGCACATCTTCGAGTACCACAACGAGCGGCTGTTGGCGTGCCAGGAACACGATCAAGTCCGTGACAAGGGCGTACAACGCCTGCCGCCGAGTCGCCGTGTCCAGGCTGCCCGTGATCGGATTTTCAGGGATCGGCAGCTGGAGGAGTTCGCCCAGCAAGGGCAGCCGTACCAACCAATGGGTATTGATCCCCTCCAGCGCGTGCGTCAGGCTGGCGATACGGAGGGCGTCGGCGTCTTCCTCGCCCGTCGCGGTCGGCAGCCCCAATAGCCCGAAGATCAGTTCGCGCCAGGGCAAATAGGCCGTCACGCGCCCCGTGCTGATGCAATCGCCGTTCACCACCTGGAAGCCGCGCTCCAATGCGAAGCGACGCAGTTCTGCCAGCAGCCGACTCTTGCCGATGCCCGCCTCGCCAAACAATCGGAGCATTTGCGGCTGACCGTCGAATACACATTCAAGCGTGCTGCGAATCTGCTCGATCTCCGTCTCGCGCCCGATGATCGCGCCCGTTTTGGCATGACGCAGCACGCCCGTTTGGATATTGAGCGGCTCGCTGACGGGGATCGCGCTCGTTTTGCCCTTGACCGAAATCGAGGGCACTTCGCGGAAACGGATGCGGCGCGAGACTTCTTCGCGGACGTGCGAAGTGACCAGGATTTGACCGACTTCCGCAGCACTCATCAGGCGAGCCGCGACGTTCGTTTCATCGCCGATGCTGCCATATTCGCGCCGGACTTCGCCACCCACGACGCCCGCATAGAGCAAGCCGCGACTGATGCCGACGCGCTGCACGCTGCTCATGAGTCCCTGATGACCGTACTTGCGCAGCCGCAGCGCCGCCAAAATCGCGCGTTCAGCGTCGTCGCCATACATGACGGGCGCGCCAAACACGGCGTAGACCACGCGCCCCTTGTCGCTGACTTCGACCGATACGAGCCGCCCGCCCGTCTCGACCAGCACATCCTGGATCAGCCGCACATCCCGGTTGAGCGTCTCGTAGGCGATCTCTGGGCGTTCCGGCACATCTCCCAATTGGATGAACATCGGCAGGGCATAACGCAATTCGCCGACGAAATTGCCGAAGCCGCTCTCGATCTGCTCACGGATGGCCGAGGCCACGAACGGACGCACCGCCCGCAGCACATCTTCGATTTCGCCGGAGGCTTCCCAAGCCGGCCAGCGACCCGCCCGCGCAGCCAACATCGTCGGTTCGGGGATGCTGGTCACGTGCAGCCGATCGTGGTCTTCGGTGGTGAACTCCGCGCCGCGCTCGCTCAATAATCCGTGCGCCGCGCGCCCGACCAGGACGCGCCCTGGCTCGACTCGTTCGGCAACGATGAGCATTGCATCGACGGCTGGCCCCGCCAACATATCGACAAGTCCGTGTCGTGCGTCGCCGACCACCCAACGATGCGCGGTGCCCTGACCGATCGCCACTTTGAGCTGCAAACCCCGAAACAATGGCATGACGGCCTGCATATTCAACCCGGCAGCCAGTGCGCGCAACACGGCAGTCGTCGGCGCGGCGTCAATGGGTAGACCGATCTGCTGCTCATCGAACCACGCCAAAAAGCCATCGCCGACGAAGCGAATCACACTGCCGCCGTGATGAAAGACCTGCCCGGCAATCGCCTCGAACATCGGATTCAGGCGGCGCTTGAGTTCCTCGCTGGCGCGGCGCGGGCCATATTCCTGGACCAAGCGATCGGCAAGCGGCGTGAAGCCCGACATATCGACGAGCAGAGCCGCACCCTCGCTGACGGTGGGCAGTTCAGCGGCACGCAGCAATGCCCGAAACCGATCGGTCGGCAAAAACGGGCCGAATAAATGAAGCAGTTCTTCAGGCGTCACAGGCTATCCGCGATCATTCGGGTATTCGCGCCCCGACATGGGAGCACGCATCATGCACTGATGAAACTACGCTGAATATACCATGATCTGTTTGTTTTTCAGCATAGTGCAAAGGGATGGGGTGCGCGCAAAGGTTGTCAGGCAACTTGTGGCAAAGCGAAAGGCGCGAAGTTAACCTTGTCGCATAAGAAGGCAGCACGGGCTTTAGCGAGCTTGCGGGCGCCATCTTTGCTCCAACGCGCGCCCGACAGTTTGAGGC
>JBBRMW010000070.1:0-23141 GCA_038230635.1 Aggregatilineales bacterium
AACCCCCTACCCCACTGACGTGGAGAGGGGGCAAAGACGGTGATTCCCCTCTCCATGAAATGGGGAGGGGGCTAGGGGGTGGGGTAAACAACTTTGCAACAGCCCTGTCAAACTGAATGTGCCTGAACCGATCGAGAGGAACTTGGAACTTATGATGGACGCGATTATCGGCCTCAATTCACTGCCCGAAGGGTTCAAAACACGCGCACCGCAACTCACGGATGGCGCTGCGATCGCCGCCCTGGTCAACGCCGAGGCGATGAACGACGGAGCACGCCAGGACACTGGGATTGATGACGTGACCAACGATTGGGATCACGAAGGTATTGATCCAGCGCAGGATGCGTGGGTTGTCTGCGCGTCCGATGGCGAAATCGTCGGTTACGAAATTATCCTCAATGCCCGCAGCGATGGGCATTTTAGCATCGACGGCTATGTCCACCCTGCGTACAAGAACTTGGGCATCGGCACGCACCTGCTGCGTCTCATCGAAGCGCGCGTGCGTCAACGCATCAACGATAGTCCAGAACCTGCGCATGTTACGCTGGTCGCAAACACGTTTGGCACAAACACGCTGTCGCGGCAGTTGTTCGGGGCGGAAGGCTACGCCGTGGTACGACAGTTTTGGCGCATGGAAATCGATATGGATGCCCCGCCTGCGCCGCCTACTCTGGCCGACGGAATCACGATTCGGACGGCGGTGGTCGGGCAAGATGATGTGGACATCTTCAACACCTTCCAGGACTCATTCGCGGATCACTGGGATTTTTCGCCTCCCACCTATGAAAGTTGGCGAAAAGGCCGCTTTGAAACCGCTTTCTTCGATCCCAGTTTGTGGTTTATGGCGATGGCTGGCAACACGGTCGCGGGGGTGGCGCTGTGTCGCGTTCGCCCCGATCAATCCGGTTGGATCAATACGTTGGGTGTGCGGCGCGAATATCGGAAACGCGGCATTGCATCCGCGCTGCTGCGTCATGCGTTCGGCGAATTCTACCGTCGCGGGAACATCAACGTTGGACTGGGCGTCGATACGCAAAGTCTGACGGGTGCGACTCGCGTGTATGAGGGCGCTGGAATGCACGTAACCGCAAATTTCAACGCTTACGAGAAAACGATCCGCTCCGGCGAACACCCTGAGCAAGACATCCTCTAACTTCTACGCTTGTCCGCTCAATGCGCCGTTGCCTTTTCGCGGTAGGAATTTCAGGAAGATGGGCGACCACGCCGGATTCGCCCGTTTTCGATGGGATGGCGGCCTTCAATATATTACTAATTCGATGTCTGGTTTTATTGCTCCGTCATTGCTTAGCAATGGCTGACGCTCGCCAATCCCTGCCCGTCAATCGATCGAGTGCGTCGTCGGATCGCTGTCGCCGCCCTCATCCTTGATCGCGCCCAGGAACGCCTGATCGGTGTTGTCGTCAAAGCTGAAAATCTCGGCATAACGTCCCCAGTTGATCGCCGTCTCGAACTGTTCGGGCGCTTCCACCGAGTTGAAATCGAGTGCCAGCGCCGTGACGAACACATCTTTATCGAGCCGTTGATCCTTCGCCCGCGTCAGCATTTCCTCCATCCACCGAATGACCGGGATACGGCGGCTTTGCTCGGCAAAAATGTCCTTGCGTTCCTGAATATCCGCCTCGCCGAAGGTCCGACCGAGCGCCGTCAAGGTCAGGTCGCCCGCATCGAGCGTCGCAAAACCGAGCAGTTCGACCGCCTCCACGATTGGCAGTAATTCGTCGAGTGGCAAACCCGCCGTCGGTGCAAGCTGATACACATCGACGCGCCCACCTTCGTTCAGCACCTGCTCGACCAAACCAGACACTTGGTTGATCTGCGCATGGGGCAGCGCGCGCATACTGCCCATCTTGCCACCCGGTTCACTGCCCAGTTCGGTGGCTTCGTCCTGCGTCTTGCCCGTGATCAGGCTGTACACTTGATCGACCAGATTAATGAACGCCCGATCCTTTTTGTGGCGCGGGTGCGGCAGCGGCACCGGGATTTGCTGCACAATATGCCCCGGCCCCTTATCCATCACCACCAGCCGATCGGCCATCGACACCGCTTCCTCGATGTTGTGGCTGACCATCAGAATTGCCTTCGTCGGGATCGCGCCGCTCTGCCACAATTCCATCAATTCGCCGCGCAAGCTCTCCGCCGAGAGGACATCGAGCGCCGAGAATGGCTCGTCCAAACACAGCAGTTCCGGCTCGACCGCCATCGCCCGCGCAAAGCCCACTTTTTGGCGCATCCCACCCGATAGTTCGCGCGGATACGCCGCCTCGAAGCCGTGCAAACCGACTCGATCGAGCAGCCGCAGCGAGCGTTCGGTGCGCTCGGTTTTTTGGATGCCGAGCGGTTCGAGCGCGGCCTCGACATTTTCCTGCACCGTCAGCCAGGGATACAGCGCGAACGCCTGGAATACGATCGTCGTGTGCGGATTGACGCCGTGCAAGGGCTGCCCACGATATAGCATTTCGCCGCTGCTGACGCCCGTGAGTCCCGCAATGATGCGCAGCAGCGTCGATTTGCCACAGCCCGATGCGCCCAACAGCGCCACGAACTCCCCTTCGCGGATGCTCAGATTGATCCCGCGCAGTGCTTCGATCTGTTTGTTGCGCCGTCCGAACATTTTGCCGACATTTTTCACGGCCACCAATTCAGCGCCCGATGGCTTGACTGCTGAGGAGTGAGCGATCACGGTCGAGAGGGGAAAAGTTGCAGCCATTGAGTCTACTCCATTCGGTACTTTTCTTCAGCCAGCCGATACAGACGACGCCAAAAGAATCGATTCAGGCAGACCACCACCACGATCATCGTCAGTGTGGCCGCCGCCAACAAGCCAAAATTGCCTTTGTCGGTTGCTTCGCCGATCAACGCGCCGAGTCCGGTCACGCTGTACGTTTGCTGGTTGGCACTCGCATATTCGGCGACGATGCTGGCGTTCCACGCGCCGCCGCCCGCCGTGATCAGCCCCGTTACCAAGTACGGGAATAACGCCGGCAAAATCAGTCGCCGCCAACGGTTGAAGCAATTGAACCGGAGCAGATCGGTCGTATAGCGCAAATCCTGCGGAATCGCCGAGGCACCCGCGATCACGTTAAACAGAATGTACCACTGCGTGCCGAGCAGCATCAACAGTACCGCCGCGATATTCAGGCCGCCCCGGATTTTGATCAGTTCGATCAGCAGAATCGGGAAAAAGGCCGTCGCCGGGATCGATGCCGCGATCTGCACGATCGGTTGCAAAAAGGTCGCCAATCGCGGATTCGATCCGATCGCCACGCCCATCGGCACGGTCCAGATCAGCGCGAAGATCAGCGAGATCGCCACCCGTAGCGCCGTCGCCAGCGCGCCGATCACAATCCGCCCATAATCGGCCAACGACACCGTGATCAAAAGCTGTCCCAACCGAAATACGCCGTAAGCGACCACCAGCCCAAGCACCGCCAGCAGCAACCGTCGCACCCAACTCATGGCGACGTTTGGAATATCCGCATCGGGGTCGGCGCCCGGTCGCAACGCACCACCGAAGCGTTTATCGATACCTTTCAGTCCGCGCAGCATAATTCGCTGTGTGAACGCCGTCGCCAGCCGCGACCCGCCCAGCAGGTCGAGGAACCACGACTCCGGCGGGTTATCGCTTTCGGTCATTTCCAATTTGAACTTATCCGCCCACGCCAGCAGCGGACGCCACACACATTGATCGAGCACGACGACCACCAGCACCAACACGCCGATCCCCCACAGAATCGCCGAGGTGTTGTTCTGATCGGCGGCGCGCTGCAAATACGAGCCGAGTCCGGGCAGCCGAAAATCCCGATCGCCGACTTTGAACGTCTCCGCCGCCATCAAAAAGAACCAGCCGCCCGCCCACGACATCACGCTGTTCCACAGCAGTCCGATACTGGCAAATGGCAGTTCCATGCGGCGGAAGCGCCACCACCAGTTGAAGCGAAACACCGCGCTGGCTTCGCGCAGTTCGGTCGGAAGCGTCTTCATTGACTGATAGAAGCTGTAAGTCAGATTCCAGGCTTGACTCGTGAAGATCAGCACGACGGCGGCGAATTCGACCGCGAATCCTTGTGGCAGAATCGCTGTCAGCCCCAAAAGCACAACCGGCAAAAATGACAGGATCGGCACCGATTGCAGCACATCGAGGATCGGCAGCATGATCCGCTCGAAGTTCGGATTGCTGGCCGCAGCATAGCCGTATAGCAGCGAAAACATGAGGGCCAACAAATATGCCGCAGACATCCGTCCGAGCGAGAGCATCGCATAATAGGGCAGTGCGTTCGGCTCCAGATTGATGATCGGGCCGTTGAGCGTCGTCGGGGAATTGGCTGCCAGCCGCACGCCAACGAACACAAATACCGCCAGCGCCAGCAAAATGATCAAATCGGCCACGCCGAGCAAGGGGCGTTCCGAGGGCTGCCCGGTCACAAATACGATACGGCGACGGATTGAATTCATGCGGATGACCCCGAACTGCGCCCTGGTGCGGCTGTGATTCAAAAAGCATACACGGTTTACACGGGCAAATTTTCACATATCATTGAAATTAGCCGAGCCTAAATTAGGATTTCAGTATACATCTGCAAACAGGGTTGTCAATGGCAATCATGCCACTCTGTGCGGGTTGCTACCGTGCTCACTATAGCATTGCTGACCGAACCGAGGCAACCCATTGCGATCCCGAAGTTCTCACAACTGATCGCCCCTAGAAAAACCTTCGATCGCGTGTGGATTGATATCTTCTAGGAGACGGACGAGGCAGGCCGTCGTCCCTACAAAAATCGCCATTCCCGTAGGGACGAGGCAGGCCTCGTCTGCTAACTGTCCTCCAAAACATTCCGCCTTGACATTCGCCGCCCGCTCCGCTATATTTCGACTCGAAATTTTGTTCGATTACCCACAGGGAGTATGCCGCATGTTGATCTCTAAACCCATGACGACAAGCGCCGTCATAACCCTGGCTGACTGCATCAGATAACGTCTCCCGCCGTCTTTCATCCCATCTCATTTATCTGAGGCTGTCCCAATCCGGGGAGGCCTTGTTGTGATTCTGCGCCTAGCGCCGTCTCTCACTGTGTTCGCGCGCGCCTGTTCCTGTCGATCGTTCGCCAACCCCCATTTTCATCGTTGCGTGTTGCATTTGGAGAGCATAAAGATCATGATTCCATCCACATTGGGCAACTTATTCACCGGCAAACTGGTTCGCTTGTCCGCGAAGCGCCCGGAAGATAAAGAGTCGTTCGCACGCTGGACCGCCGACGCCGAATATATGCGCCAGCTTTACTTTGAACCCGCCATCCCGCGTCCGCCCGAATATTTCGAGGACAAGAAAAAGGAACAGCGCCGCGAAAGCCGCTTCAACTTCACGTTGCGCACGATCGAAGATGATAAACTGATCGGCCAAAGCGGACTGGGCGTCAGTTGGAACAATCAGTCAGTGTGGATCTGGCTGGGCATCGGCGAGCCAGACTTTCGCGGCAAAGGCTATGGGACGGACGCCATGCGGCTGCTCGTCGGCTACTCGTTCCGCGAATTGGGTTTATACCGCGCAAATCTGGGCGTATTTGCGTATAACGCGCGCGCCATCCACTGTTACGAAAAGGTCGGCTATGTCCACGAGGGTGCGGCACGCAGCGCGTTGTACCGTGAGGGTAAACGTCACGATGTGTTGGGCATGAGCATCCTGCGCCCCGAATGGGAAGCTCAGCAAACCGCCGAATCGACCGCCACGCCGATCGCGGATGCGCAACCCGCCCGCTAGACCGAGACGAACAGCGGACGCGGCAGGCCGCCGTCCCTACAACAGACGGTTTTTCGTAGGGACGCCGCTTGCCGCGTCCGTCTTGGAATTTCCATAAGGAACTTTGAACCATGACTTTACCATCACTGGGGACGCTCTATACCGGGCAGCTTGTCCGGTTGGCCGCCATCGGAACGGATTTCAAGGATGCGATGGCGCGTTGGTCGAACGACGCCGAGTATTCGCGTCTGATCAACTACAACGCATCCGCGCCCCGCTCCGCCGAATCGTATGCGCCCAACGACGATCACCACGACAACGGAACCGAGTTCAACTTTGCGATCCGGTCGCTGGCCGACGACAAGCTGATCGGCGAATGCGATCTGGATGTGACCTGGAATCATCAGAATGCCTGGGTGGGCATCGGGATTGGCGAGCCGGACTATCGCGGCAAGGGCTATGGCACGGACGCCATGCGCGTACTCATCGGCTATGCGTTCCGCGAGTTGGGTTTGTATCGCATCACGCTGGGCGTGTTCAGCTACAATACGCGCGCCATTCGCAGCTACGAAAAAGCGGGCTTCGTGCGTGAGCGGATCGAACGCGGCGCGATCTACAAAGATGGTGTGCATCACGACAGCTATATGATGGGCATCCTGCTCCCGGAGTGGGAAGCCATGCAAGCGGCTCAACCATGAACGATATAGCGTTAGGTACGCTGTACGCTGGCTCCCTGATCCGGCTGTCGGCGATCGGCGCGGACTTCAAGGAAGCGATGGCGCGCTGGTCAAACGATGCCGAATTCCAACGCCTGTGGGACGACGATCCGGCCTCGCCTCGCGCGGCGGAGTATTTCACCCCCGATGAGGACGATCACGAGGATGGCCGCCGCTTCGAGTTTGCAATCCGCACGCTCGAAGATGACAAGCTGATCGGAACGTGTGGCTTGTGGCCGCAGTGGAATCATCAGGTGTCGTGGCTGGGCATCGGCATCGGCGAACCGGACTATCGCGGCAAAGGTTACGGCACGGACGCGATGCGCGTACTCGTGCGCTACGGCTTTCAAGAACTTGGCCTGTATCGCATTCAGTTGGGCGTGATCGGCTATAACACACGCGCCGTCCGCAGCTACGAAAAAGTTGGTTTCGTGCGCGAACAAGTGCAGCGCGCGGCGATCTATCGGGATGGCGTGCGATCCGATACGTACACGATGGGGCTGCTGCGACCGGAGTGGGAAGCGGCCAATCCATGACTGAGCCGCTGCCCGCCAGTTTTTATGAGCGGTCGGCGTTGATCGTCGCGCGTGATCTGTTAGGGACGCGGCTGGTGCGCATCACCCCCGACGGATCGCGCGTGGTGGGTCGGATCGTCGAGACGGAAGCGTATACAGGGCGCGACGATCTGGCCTCGCACGGTCGCAACAAGCGTACCAAGCGCAATCTGCCCATGTGGGGCGCGCCCGGTCATGCTTACGTCTACATGACACGCGGCATCTATTGGATGCTCAACGTCGTCGCCGAACCCGCCGAACAACCCGCCGCCGTCTTAATCCGCGCGATCGAACCGCTCGAAGGGCTGGACTTTATCAGTGATCGACGGCCCGATCGAAAGCCGCTGGAATGGACGAGCGGTCCCGCGCGGCTGGCGATCGGGTTAGCGATCACGGGCGCGCACAATACCGCCGATATGACAAACACCGCCGCCGGACTGTGGATCGAACCCGATCAGATGATCGCCGATGCCGATGTGCGTACCGGGCCGCGCATCGGTCTGGGCAAGACACCCGAACCCTGGCTATCGATTGCGTGGCGGTGGTGGGTGGGCGGCAACCTGCACGTTTCCGTCGGCTCAGGCAAGCGCGGCTGAGCGTTCATAGATCGCTTCAGCCATTTGGAGAATCTTGCCCTTGATGTACTTGCTCAGCGATTCGGGCGTGTGTAGATCGACGGGACGCCCGATCAATTCGCCAAGTTCATCGGGCATCGTGAAATAATCCAAACCAGGAATATGCGCCGGATCGAATTCTACGAGCACATCCACATCGCTTTTGGCATTGAACGATTCGTTGAGGATCGATCCGAACAGCCACATTCGGATAATGTGCTTACGCTGGCAGAAGTCCGCGATCAGTTCGTAGGGCAGCGAGATCGCTGTTTTTACGGCATGAATCATCACAACCTCCGTAAAATTCGTGCAGTTACCTCACGTCTCCCGCTTCGCACCCCCTCGCTGTGGTTACGGAGAGGGGGTTGGGGGGTGAGGTTCTCCGCTTAGCTGCCGCGTGGCGCGACCGGCAGCGGCGGGCTGAGTCGATTGACCGGATGGACGGGCACAGCCGTCGCCACCTCGCCCAGCAGATACGGATCGCCTTCCTGGATTTCGAGCGCTTTGGCCTCGGTCAGGCGTGTGACGCCCATGTGATACAGCACATTATTGAAGGCGTCGAACTTGAACCGCTGCTGTACCCAGCCATATTCCGAATGCGCATAAACCAGATCGAACAGAAGACTCTCTTCGAGTGGTCGATAAACATCATTGATCAGCCACAGCGGGCCGATTTCGCCGAGCGTGGTCAGCACTTTTTGATCGCGGCGCGCCGCAACCTCTTGACGAGTGTACATAGATCAGCCTGCTCCCCTTGCAAACATCCGGCGACGGAAATGAACGGTGATCGCCCACTTCCCGCGCTTCAACGCGATACCCAGGATCACAGTATAATAATGCGAAATGCGCAAAAAGAACAGAAACATTCAAGCATGACCCAACCCAACGGCGCAAAACATCGCATCCTGATCGTGGATGATGACGAGGCGATCCGCAGCCTGCTTCAAGTGACGCTGAGCAGCGCGCGCTTCGAGTTGGCGATCGCGGCCAATGGTGCGCAGGCGCTCAAAGTGGTGGATAACTGGCAACCCAATCTCATCTTGCTCGATATGCGGATGCCAATCATGGATGGATGGCAATTTATTCAGGCCTATCGCCAAATGCCGCCCCCATTCGCCGCCATCGTCATTTTGACCGCCTCCCTCGATTCCGAACGAATCCGCCAGCAGGTGGCTGCCGATGCCGCACTGCTCAAACCGTTTTCGCCAGATACGATCCTCGATGTGGTCATGCGCTTTCTCCGCAAACCCTGAGTCGTGCCGCGTCCGCCTCACGAAAAAAAACATCTCTCCAAAGTCTCTGAACCTGTTTGGGATTTATTTAGTGCGGCTGTGAAACAATGCAGTCACGATGGGCTGCGTTGCTTTTCGCTCCGATAACGCAAATGAATCTTGCCGTGTGAAAACATGGCCCAACAGGGGAGACGATCATGCGCTTGAATTTGAAATATGGCCTCGGACTTGTGTGCCTAGCCGCACTTTTCGCACTGGTGCCAGTGGTGGCCGCGCAAGGTCCCACTGTGCGCTGGACATTCTGGAATGCCCAGATCACGGCACACGCCAATAGCAGTCAATTGGAGGTGGCCGAATCACAAAGTATTCGCGTCACGAATGGGACGCTCAATGCGGGTGAGCGCGATTATTCGCAGCCCGTCAATATCCAGAGCGTCTATGTGGCGCTCAATGGCGGCCAACCGACGCAGCTTACGCAGGGAAGCGGCACGGGCATGTATCAGGTCTCGAATGCCAACGGCGACGTGGTGCTCAAGTACCGACTGCCCAGCCCAGCCAACAGCGGCGATCAATTCGTCGTTCAGATCAACTTTACGGTGAACCAAGCGGCAGCCGGCGTGATCAACTGGGATATCGTGCCAGGAACACATGCTGCGCAGGTCGATAGCAGCACCGTCACGATCAACTTCCCAGATGGTGGCGCACCGAGCGCCGATCAGGTGCGCGTGGTGAAAGGTGTAGGCACGGCTGCGGTTTCTGGCAGCAGTATCGTCGTGCGCTCACAGGGCGCGCTCGCGGCCAATCAGCCGTTTGAGGTGCAGCTTCCCTATGGCGCAAACGTGCCTGTCGCGGGCAATTCCGGCAATACCGGAAGCGTCAATGATCCGAATATCAAGCCGGTCACAGGCAACACCTCACAAGGCCTCGGACTCGGTATCTCGCTGCCGGTGCTTATCTGCGGCGCGCTGTGCCTCGTGGGCATCTTCTTGTTCCTCTCCGCGACGGGGTTGCTGCGTGGTCTGATGGGTGGTGGCCTGCTTGGCGGCCTGTTAGGTGGCATTGGACGCGGGAGCAGCGTCGGACGGGGTGGCGGTATTTTTGGCGGTGGAAATTCTGGCGGCGGCGGAATATTCGGCGGCGGGAATAGCGGCGGCGGCGGCGGATTTTCTGGCGGCGGTGGCAATGCGGGGGGTGGACGCGGATTCCGCGAAAGCGGCAATCAGAACCGCGAAGTGCCGCCCGTCAACAACGACAAACAATCCGGTGGCGGCGGGAGCTTCAGCTGAGGGTAGCCCTAATGAGAGGGTGTTTTGAAAGTGATAAACAGCCCTCACCCCAACCCCTCTCGCGCAGGGCGAGGGGCTTTCGAGCACAGTGTTCCCCCTCTACCTGCGGGAGACGAGGCAGGGGGTGACCCGGCGTGGTCATAGGGGTGAAGCTAAGGGGAGACGGTGCGAGGTGCGGGAGGCGTCGTCATGGTGAGATGGACGAGGCAGGCCTCGTCCCTACCCCAGCCGCCGTTTCTGTAGGGACGAGGCCTGCCTCGTCCGCTGGTTAGATGTCACAAAACCCGACAGCGACCGCCGCCGTTTCTTAGCTTTACGCCTATGACCCGGTGTGGTCGCCCGCCAAAACACGTGCGCCAGCTTTGTCTGCTTTTACCATGAGGTGAGTTGCAATTGACGATAAACAAATCTATCCAACGGCCTCGTATCCACTGGTTGGCGATCGTCTTCGCCCTCAGCCTGCTGCTGCCCGCGATCGCCGCGCAGGCAGCCGGATCGCTGCAATATGGACAACCTGCGGCGGGCAGCCTGAACGCGGGCGCAAAAGCCGATTACAGCTTCGTCGGGAAAGCGGGCGACAAACCCGTGATCGCTATGAACGCGCACGGTGGCAGCATGTCGCCTTATATCGCGCTGTACGATCCGCAGGGGCATTTGATCGGCGAAGATAGCAACGGTGGTACGAAAGGTGACGCGCTGCTCAAAGGGACGGTACTGCCCGCCGACGGCACATATAAAGTGGAAGTGACGAATAAGGCGCAGAGTGGCAGCGGCAACTTCAGCCTGTTCATCAACGAGGAGCGCCACCAAGTCTATTTCGATGGACCGCCAAGCACTCCACAGAATGGCAAAGAAGATTATAAATTGACTTCAGCCTGGGATCACAAGAACATCACGTATCATGTGATCAATACGCTGCGTCAGTTCAATGCACAAGATGTGCGCGCCGTGATCGCCCAGGCATTCCAATCGTGGGCAAATTCTGCACCCATCACCTTCACCGAAGTGGCGGGACAAGGCGACATCAATATCCAGTTCGGCCAGATCGATGGTGCGCTCAATATTCTGGGCGAGACGTGCCCGCCCGCCAATCCGTGCGGTCCCGGCAGCGTCACCTTCGATAGCGACGAAAGCTGGACATTGGGCAATCCGCAAGGCTATCAGGGGATTTCGCTGTTGGGCGTCGCCAGCCACGAATTCGGCCACGCGATCGGGCTGCTGCATACGAATGACACCAATGCGCTGATGTATCCCGAATACAGCCCATATAATTTGCAACCTGGACAGGATGACATCGCCGGGGTGCAGCGTTTGTACGGCGCTGGATCGGGGCGCATTAACAATCCGACGCCGCTGCCGAATAGCCCCCCAGTCAACAATCAGAACGGTCAGATGCAGGTCAGCGGTCAACTGGATAATCAGCATTACGCGCACTTTTGGGATTTCGACGTGCAGGCGGGCGACGTGGTAACCATCACCATGCATGGCGCGTCCGGCGATCTCGACTCACTGCTGGTGCTGATCGACGGGCAGAACCATGTGATCGCTTATGACGATGACAATGGCGGCGGCAAAGACGCCCAACTGCGCAACATCAAATTTATACAGAGCGGCACGTATACCGTCGCGGCCACCCGATTTGCCCAGGCGCAGGGGTACACGACGGGCACTTATACGCTCGGCATCGAATATGGCACGCAGTCCGGGCCAGCCATCGCACCCACCACCAGCGCCAACAACGTGCCCAACGCGACGGGAAATGTCACAGTCAGCGCCGGACAAGCCTCGCAGATCGCGTCACTCCCTGCGCTCGACAC
The DNA here is from genome assembly GCA_038230635.1 of Aggregatilineales bacterium. Classification (GTDB taxonomy): domain Bacteria; phylum Chloroflexota; class Anaerolineae; order Aggregatilineales; family UBA2796; genus JBBRMW01. The sequence continues at coordinate 11,975 of JBBRMW010000070.1, forward strand.
AATTCTTGCTACACCCTTCGCCAACAGTGCCGCGCCCGGAACGCAAACGCGCACCGGAACGGTCGTTAGCACGCAATCCTATGTGTGGGGACAGACGTGGTGCGCGACGGACGCAAAAACGCTCGCCGCGAACCTCGCCAACATCACGTTCACATTCAACGCCAATAACAAACCCGTCGATCCAAAATTGGTCCTCCAGTCGAATGTATCCGGCACGCAAGGGCTGAGTTGCACCGAATATTTCGTGATCCTCTCGAACTGGGCAGCCGGAAACGTCTCGTTAAGTGCCACCTTGACGTTGAAGCAGCCTGTTTTCGACGGCCAAACGATCTATCCACCGGGCGATTACGTTTATCAGTACAACCTGCAAGTGTCGCCGGGCTGAAAAGCTCGTCCGCAATTGGAAAACGGGCGACCAGCCGGATTCGCGCCTACTGCACGCAGTCTTAGGTAGGGGCGATCCTGCGTGGTCGCCCGTTTTTTGCCGTGCCAATATGGTATAATTGCGGCATTGATCGGTTCGGTATCGAGTGGCTGCGAACATCTTATGTCTATTTTGACGGCTGCCCGCGTCGGCAGAGCATTTGGCGCGGACGACATTTTCAAGAATATCTCCGTCGAAATCCCGCACGGCGCACGGATCGCAATGGTTGGTCCCAACGGCGCGGGCAAGACGACCCTACTCCGCATTTTGATCAAACTCGATGAGCCGTCGTCTGGTGTCGTGAATCACGCCAAAGGCTTGACGATCGGCTTTCTGCCACAGCGCCCGGAACTTTTTGGCGAGCGCACCCTGTGGGACGAGATGTTGACCGCCTTCGCCGAACTGCGCGCGCGCGAAGATGAACTAAACATACTGGCTTCGCACATGGGCGATCCCGATCGATCGGATGCCGACGCAGTGATCGAACGGTATGGCAAGCTGCAAGAGGCGTTCGAGACGGCGGGCGGCTATACCTTCGAGACGCGCATCAAGCAGGTGCTGGCGGGTTTGGGCTTCGTCGAAACCGATTACCACACGCCGATTGCGATCCTCTCTGGCGGCCAGAAGACACGCGCATTTTTGGCGCGACTGCTGCTCGAAAGCCCGGACGTGCTGGTGCTCGACGAACCCACCAACCACCTTGATATTCAGGCCGTCGAATGGCTGGAGGGCTTCCTCAATACCTGGAAGGGCGCGGTGCTCGTCGTCAGCCACGATCGCTACTTCATGGATCACGTCGTCAATGTGATCTGGGAACTCGATTGGGGCCAACTCGAAACCTATCGCGGCAACTATACCGCCTACGTGCGTCAGCGTGAGGAACGGCACGCCGCGCAATGGGCGGATTTCGAGGTGCAGCAGGAAAAGATCGCCAAAGAGGAAGAGTATATTCGCCGCAACATGGCCGGTCAGAATACCCGGCAGGCCAAAGGGCGACTCAAGCGGCTCGATCGGCTCAAACGCGACGAACTGATCACCCGCCCGCGTGAGGCGCGCGCCCTCAAGATTCGGCTCGATACGAGTATGCGCAGCGGCGACAAAGTGCTCATGACGCGCGATTTGCGGATCGGCTACCCAGATAGCAAGCGTCCGCTGATCGAAGTGCCCGATCTGACGCTGTATCGGGGCGAAGTCGCGGCGCTCATCGGGCCAAACGGCGTCGGCAAAACGACCTTCCTCAAAACGCTGCTCGGCAAGCTCGAACCGATGGCAGGCGAGAACAAACTCGGCGCATCGGTCAAAGTCGGCTATTTCGCGCAGGCGCACGAACTGCTCGATCCGGCGCACACGCTGCTCGACGAACTGCTGACCGTCAGCCCGATGTTGATCAGCGAAGCACGCAGCTATCTGGCACGATTCCTGTTCACGGGCGAGGATGTGTATCGCACGGTCGGCACGCTCAGCGGCGGCGAACGCGGACGGCTGGCGCTGGCGAAATTGGCGCTCGATGGTGCGAACTTTCTGCTGTTGGACGAGCCGACCAACCACCTCGACATCCCCGCCCAGGAAGTGCTGCAGGCGGTGCTGGCCGAATTCGCCGGGACGATCCTGCTTGTCAGCCACGATCGTTACCTGATCGATGCGCTGGCGACGCAGATTTGGGCGGCGGCACCGGGTCGCATGGAAGTCTTCAAGGGCTATTATCAGGAATACCTGGCAGCCCGCGACGCCAAACTCGCGCCCTCCAAAGCGGTCGCCGCGTCGCATTCAGCGCCCGCGAAGCCGATCAAGACCGGGAATGGCAGTAACGGCGCGCCGCTGAGTCGTCCGCTGAGCAAGTGGGAACACGCCAAACGCACGGCCAGCCTCGAACAAGAAATCCACGAACTGGAGATCAAGCTGGTGCAGCTATCCGGCGATCTGGGCGCGGCGAGCACCGCAGGCAACATCGATCAGGTGCGCGAACTGGGTGCAGCATACACGGCAGCACAGGAAAAGCTCAACGCCAAAATGGAAGAGTGGGAAGGGCTGTACGTGTGAGGTTGCGCCGCGCCGCGTCAATTTTCCGTTGGCGCGGCGCTCAGAAGAATCGTTTCATTTAGCAATTCGCATGTGTACACTGTTGCGGGGATCGGCACTTCAAAAATGTTTTCGTCAGTCAGTGGGGGATCAAGTTTCCTGGACTCAAAACTCGGACCGTTATTGATCTGAATATTTACAATTCGGCTGGATTTTGAATAGGTAATGAATCCTGTATGCCGCTTTAGCTGTTTCGTGAAATCAGATCGAGCCTGCCGTTTGAATTGGCCTAAAGCGCGTATGATATATAAGTTATAAGGGAAACTTATACCGTAAAGGATGGTTACAGCCCACGCGATGTTCGATAGAAGCAAATGAATGGGCTGATCATTACCATAGCCACGTTCCGAAATCCCAAAATATGCGGCTATAATAATAATTATGATGTTGATCGACAAAATATTATCCTGTTGCATACTTTTACGGGCCACTTTTTCAAGCAGCCGATCGATCTGCGTTTGGCAGAGACGACCCACCTCATTAAATTCGAAATCCTGTACATTATAATTGAACAGTGGCCCAATTGCTTCAATGATCGTACTGGGTGTTATCGGCATAGTCTTTGCTAGAGTTTTAACAAATTCAGAACTGGGTACTGACGCTTGAAGCATCGCAGTATTCGAGCGAATCCGATCCGCCACGCGCGCTGTCAGATCGGCGCGCATGGTTAGGCGCTTCAACAGGTCAAGTGCATCGGCGGATGCGCTCGGATCGCGCAGGAAATTTTCCAGTTCGTAAACGATCTTGTCTTGGTCGTCGCCGCTGAGCATGGGTCGACTCAAGTGGTCCGCCAATCGCGCCAAAGGTGAGAGTGGCACTTCGGGTTCGGGTGGTAGTGGTTCTGGCATGGCGGCGGGGGCAGGCAATTTGCCCAAGGAAGCTGCCAACGCTAACGCTTGCCGCGCTTCACGTCCTTTATAATCGACGAATTGAATTTTCTGGAGTTCAGCGGGCAGTGTCCGCGTGGGTACATCTTCCAACAGAATGGGCAAGATGCGCTTGTTAAGCGCGTGCGCATACCGATACTCGCGTTGACATGGCTCCGAAGCGAGCGATTGCGGCGACAATGCAAAAACAAATAAGTCGCAACCGCGGAGATTGCTCAGGATGTTCGACCACCAGCTGTGGCCGCCAGCCCGTGCCAACTCTTGATCGAACCACACCACATGATCGAGCGCTTGAAAATCGCCCACGAGATCTGTGACTTTTTCGCGGTCTTTGCTGCTGTAACTGACAAATACTTTCATGACGCCCAGCGCACGATTCGTAGATATAAAACGCCTCAAATTATAACGGCGTAATTTGTGTTTTGTGCAAAATCAGCAAACAAATTTAATCCATGTACTCGTCAAAATCTGCCACCAGTTTGATCAACCCCTGCGCCTTACATATGGTCGTTACAGGCACAAGCTGTACCGTCCCTTCGTTTTCATCCACGATCAAGACGGTTTTGCCGTGCTGTGCCTCGGCGATCAGTTCCGACAAATGATCCTGGACATCGCGCAACGAATAGTTTCCCATTTTGTGCCTTATGCTGATCGCTATGCGACTTCCCCTCGCCCCTCATGGGAGACGGGGTTGGGGAAGGCTGCGGGAAAGAGCTACGACGCAGGCGTTGCTGCGGCAGGTGTTGCGGCGCTCGCGTTGACCACAATCCGACCTTCGATCACGGGCGCGATCGGGCTGTGCGCGGCGATGTAGTCGAGCAGCGCCTCATCCAGCGCGCGGCCAAAGTCGTAACTCTCAGTCGCCTTGTCGCGCAGCACCGTGTTATCATCGCCGCCGCGCCGCATGAAATCGTTGGCGACCACCGTATAGCTGACCGCTGGATCGAGCGCCGTATACGTCGAACCGTCGTCGCCCAGTACTTCAGCCTTCAACACACGATGTCCGGCTGGCGCGTTCGGATCATAGCTGTAGCGCATACCCGATACCTGCATGAAGCGCCCCGTACCACTGTCGGCACCCAGCCGCGAAAGACCATTTTCGAGCGTCGCCAACAGACTCGCGCCATCAAGTTTGAAGGTTGCCAGCAGGTTGCCGTAGGGCAGCACCTCGAACACTTGCCCAACCGAGATCGGCCCCGCCGCGATGCCCGACCGGAAACCACCGCCGTTCATCAGCGCGATCTGTGTCCCGGCTTCGGCGCGCATGGCGTCCGCGATGAGATTGCCGATCGCGCATTCGGTCTTGCGGCAAAGTTTGCTGTCATAGGCGATGTCGGCGCTGGCACTGGCATCCCCACCCGCTAAAGCCTTGATCGGGCTGGTTTGCAGCTTGGTCACTTCCACCGCCAAATCTTTGACCAGCGCGTCCATATCCGGGTCGGGCGTGATGTACTTCGACAGCAGGATCGTATCGCCGCCCGATTTCGTGATCACACCTTTATCGTTGAATTCGAGGTCGAGCCGCCCCATGAAACGCGCGTCGCCACCACCCGCCTGCACGATCAGCACCTTTTGCTTATCGTGATCGGCGACAATCACCGGATACGGGCCATCCGTCGTGGTGTATGTGTTGCTGAGCAAGCTGCGCGAGTTGCCGCCCATGACCACATCAACGCCGCTGATCTGCGGGACGAGCTTTTTATCGGCATCGAGGCCAAGCTGCGAGAGCAGAATGATTTTGTTGACGCCCAATCCCGTCAGCCGTGCGACTTCGCGCTGCACCACCGCCGCATAGCCGCCGCTGAACGACAAATCTTTGCTGGGCGAAGACAACCGCGTCGTTTCGACCGGGGCGAGTCCAATCAACCCGATCTGTTGATCGGCCACCGTCAGCACCGTCGAGGGCAAAATTTTGCCGTTCAGCACCTGCGAACGCTCGACCGAAATGTTGGCGGCCACCACCGGAAACTTGATCGCGTCGATGAATTGGGCGAGCACCGCGTCACCATTATCGAACTCGGTATTGCTCAGCGTCATGCCCTGATAGCCGAGCAAATTCATAACCTGTGCGTTGTCCTGACCCTTGTAGATTTTGTGAAAAAGCGTCCCCGTGAAGCGGCCACCCACATCGAGCAACAGCGTATTCAGGACTTCGGCGCGAATTTGCTTGACGACCGTGGCCTCGCGCGTGACGCCGCCGCTGCCGTCGCTGCTCGGCAGGTAATGCGCGCGCGTATCGTTGGTGTGCATGATTGTCAATTTGAACGGGGGCGGCGGCGTTTGTGCGGCGGCGGCGTGTGGCAGATTGATTAGGGCGAGCGCAGTACAGGCGATGATCAGGATCAACAGGCGGTTTTTCACGATGGGACTCCTTGCATCAGACCGAAAAGCGGTGCTCAGTCATGCACCTCATCCCCTGCCCCTCTCCGTCACCGCAGAGCCGTTGGGGGTGAGGTTCATTTGCTCGGAACGACGATACGAAAGCCATATTTCATGAACCGATCGGTGGCGATGGCCGAGTCGCGTTCAGCCGCGCGCGCATTTTGCGGAAAGGTCGAATATGCCCCGCCCCGTTGTACCCGCAGCGCGCCCTGTGCCGGGCCAGTCGGGTTGGATTTGGGACTGGCCTGATAGTAATTGGCATCATAAAAATCGGCCACCCATTCTTCGGCGTTTCCGATCAGATCATACGCGCCGACCCAGCTTTTGCCGCCCTCGAAACTGCCGACGGCGACCGTGTGAATGGTCGGATTGCCGTTCGGATCGTTGACACTGGCGCGACCTTTCTCAAAGCTGTTGCCCCAGGGATAAATCACGTTTTTCGAGCCGCGCGCCGCATATTCCCATTCCGCTTCGGTGGGCAGCCGACCGCCGCGCCAATGCGCATAAGCATCCGCCTCATACCACGAGACACCCACACGCGGCTGAGTCGGTCCGCTGAAGTTTGCGAAGTCTTTTGCGCCGTTGATATGCGCCTTTTGCAACCACGCCCAACCGTCCGCCGTCCAAAATTCGCGCGTGGTATAGCCGCCTTCCGCCACGAACTGCTGATACGAGACATTCGTTACCTCATATTGATCGAGCCAGTATGCCTGTGTCAGGCATATATCATGGGCGGGCTGCTCATTTTGCTGAGCATTGGAGTCGGCGCGCGGATCGCTGCCCATCACGAAGCATCCGGCGGATACGCCCACCTGCACCACGTTCTTGGCGTCGGTGCGCGAACTGCCCAGCAGCGGCGCGGCGACCGAGACAGCTACGGTCGGGGCATTTGCCACCACAATCGGCGTCGTGGTCGCAACCGTCGCAATGGTGGCCTCGCTTGTTGGCGAACTGGCCGCTTTTTGACCGTTCATGACGGCAAAAATACCACCCGCCACGATCAAAATAGCGACGACGGCGATCAAGGTAAGCGGCACTGGAAACGGGCGCGTCGCTGGCTGGCGCGTCGGTAATAAAGGTACTGTCTGTGGCCTCGGCTGCACGATCGAATCAGACCCGACGGGCATAGCGATAACCGGCAAGGTCGCCATCGCCTTGCCCTGTTCATCGAGCGTGGCATGATAGGTGGCGGAGGCCGCTTCCAATGTCATGAACTGGTCGGTACGGAGTGGTTGATTTTCGAGCGCCGCCTGAAAAGCCGCGAAGAACTCGCCCGCCGTATTGAAACGCAGATCGCGGTCTTTGGCGATCGCCCGGTAGATGACACCTTCGATGGCTGGCGGCAGTTCTGCGCGCAGGCCACGCAGCGGCGGCGGCACATCATAAATATGCTTGTGCATCAGGGCGAATGGTGTGGCGGCACTGAACGGAAGCTGGCCGCCCAGCATTTCGTAGGTCATAATGCCCAGCGCGTACACGTCCGAGCGCGCGTCGAGGTTTTCGTCGCCCAGCCATTGCTCCGGCGACATATAGGCGGGCGTGCCAACCGTCAGACCGTCCATCGTCAAGGCGATGCTGGCATCGACCAATTTGGCGATGCCGAAATCGGTCAGGAACGCATTGTGGGACGTATCGAGCAGCACGTTTTGCGGCTTCAGATCGCGGTGAATGACACCCTGCTGATGCGCATAATCGAGCGCCGACGTAATTTGAGCAAGCAGGCGGCTCACTTGATCCAATGGCAGTTTGCCCGCCGTTTCGATCAGGTCGCTGACACTGCCACCCTTCAAATAATCCATCACCAGAAAGGCGCGACCGTCTTGCTGTCCAAAATCGAACACTTTGAGGATATGGGCGTGGCTCAGGCCAGCGGTCATCTGCACCTCACGCTCGAAGCGTGCCATGAACGCGGGCGTATCAGCCAGTTTTTCATCGATAACTTTGAGCGCCACTAGCCGATTCATCATGCTCGTTTGCTCGGCCAGATAGACGGTCGCCATCCCGCCATGCCCCAGCACCCGATCGATTTTATAAGCGCCCAGTTGCTGGCCTTGCAGGTTAGACATTCGACACCGTTCAGCAGATTGAAATAATTGAAAACGCCGCGAACACTATACCATGCGCGGCAAATAATTCATAGCGAAGCCTCATCAGCCAAGCGGCGGGCGCGGGTGCATTCAATGGTAGGGGCAGATCATAGAACCCCTCTATCCCCAGCGATCGCCGGCGCTTCGGCTCCCTTTCCCACCGCCTGCGTGGGGGAAAGGGCTGGGGATAGAGGGGTTTGTCCATTCCCGAATCTCGCTCCCAACCTTGAATGCACCCCATCTTTTTGCCACGCAACCTAAACTCGCGCTAAAATGATATATATCATTTGCCGAGCCAGGAGCACCTCCACAGCGATGTTGAAACGCATTGTTTCGATCGAGGACGAAATCGAAATTTCGGAACTGCTGGTAGCGGTGCTCGACCATCCCGCGCTCCAAATTGCCGCGACGCTCAGCGCCTATGAAGGCATCGACGCGATCAACGACATCCGCCCCGATCTGGTCATCCTGGACATCATGCTGCCCGATCTCGATGGCTGGACAGTCTACGAAAACCTGCGCGCCGAACCGAGTTTGGATGCGGTGCCCGTGATCATGCTGACCGTCCTGCGCCGCGAGTTTCAACAACCACGCCTGCGCCAACTTGCCGCGATCGATCGCTATATGACCAAACCGTTCGATCCGCTTCAGCTTCGCCATACGGTGGAGGCGAGTTTGGGGGTGGCGCTGTGGCCGTGAGCCAAGCCGAATCGACCGCCGCCGTGCGCGTGTTTCCGGTCGATGTCGAGCACATGGGTATCCGTCTCGCGCTGCCCATTATGATGGTCGTCGGCTTCGTCGGTTTATTCGCCATTTTTTCGCAGCCGATCGATGATTTTGTAACGCTCACGGCAGGCACGATCGGTGGCACGGCCATCGTCACGTTCGCCGTAGCGCTGGTCGGCGCACTGCTGATCGGCGCACTGGGTGATCGGCTGCTCAAGCGGGTGTGGCCGAGCGGTCGCACAGTCGCCCTCGCGGATTCGAATGGAACGCTCACGTTGCGCGATGGGCGGCGCGGCCACCGGGCGGCGATTACGTTCGATCTGAACGCGCGCATCAACGTTCTGAGCTGGCGCTTCACGGTCCGCCGCAGTTCACCGCGCGCCGCACATGGCTGGCACATGGTGGCCTGCCAGTTGACGCAAGACGAGCACCAGGTGATCCTCTACACGTTCGTGCCGCCCAAAGTCGCCACGGAGTCACGTTATGTGGCCTTCCACCCGCTGGCCGATCCACGCGACAAGGCACAGTTGACCCTGCGCGAAACCGCCGAGCAACGGCGTCTGCTGGCCGCCGAAACGACGCGCGGCGAGGATGGCGCGGAACTACGACCCGCCGATTTTGCAGAAATCGTCGCGGCGCTCGCTTCCCATTTGGATACCAAATAAATCGAATCCCAAACAAGGCTCGCACAAGGAGAATCGTCGATTATGGTGACAGCATTCGTCTTGATCAACGTCACACGCGGCAAACTGAACGAAGTCGCCCAACAACTGCTGCAACTGAAAGGCATCGCCGAGGTCTTTTCGATCGCCGGACAATATGATGCCATCGCTGTTTTGCGCACCGCTACCAACGAAGACATCGCCGATCTGGTGACCGATCACATGCTCACGATCCCAAATATCGTCAAAACTGAGACGATGCTGGCTTTCCGTGCCTTCTCGCGCGAGGATATGGGCGCGATGTTTTCGATCGGCAGTGAGGCCTGATTCGTCTATAATCGGGATCGTGGAATAGCTTCACGCTTTTGGAGGATTGTGTATGCGCCGTCTCGCATTTTTCGTGATCGGATTACTGAGCGGAGCGTTGATCGGTGCGGCGGCGTCGCTGCTGACCGTGCCCGCTTCGGGTAACGCGCTGCGCCAGGATGCGCGGAATCGATTCGACAACCTGTTGGCCGACGCCCAACAAGCCGCCGAATCGCGCCGTACCGAGCTTGAGGCGGAGCTTGCCACCTTGACGCGCCCCGCCGCGCACTAATGCGCGTCTCTATTTCTTGTTGAACGCCAGTGACGCCGAATTGATGCAGTAGCGCAGCCCAGTCGTGTCGCGCGGACCATCATCGAACACATGCCCCAGATGTGATCCACAGCGGCTGCACACGACTTCGGTGCGCTGCATCCCGTGCGTGCTGTCGTCGATCAGTTCGACGTTGCCCTTCTCGATCACATCCCAAAAGCTCGGCCAGCCGGAATGGGACGCGAACTTGGTATCCGACGCGAACAAAGATTGACCACACGCGGCACACTGATAGACGCCAGCGTCCTTCGTTTGTACGTATTCGCCCGTGAAAGCGCGCTCGGTGGCCTTTTGCCGCAGAATAGAATATTGCTGCGGCGAAAGCTGTGCGCGCCACTCGGCTTCGGTTTTTTTGATCTTGTCCATGGTGAGTCAATCTCCTCAATTCAAGCGATCTTTGCCCATCTCATTGACGCGCAGGGGTCGCCGAATTCCACGCGACGAGGAGAGATTTTAATGTCCCGCTCAGAAATCCCACCCCTATTGCCGCATACTTTTGCGGGTATTCGCTCGCTATTTTCGCACCGGTTCATAGCGCAGCGCCACAACGCCGCTTTTGAACGTCTTTGAGTCCAGCAATTTCATGGGAAATTCACGGGTGACTCCCGCGAATAGAAGTTTGCCGCGACCCAGCACGATCGGATTGATATTGAAGCGATATTCATCAATCAGGTCAAGCTGCATAAAGGTCTGCGCCAGCATCGTGCTGCCGAGGAACCAAATATCTTTGCCCGGCTGCTGTTTGATCGTGTTGATTTCGTCGGCGATATTGTCTTTGATCAAGACCGTATTCTGCGCGGCGCCCCATTCGACGCGATCGAGCGTGCGCGAAACCACGATTTTGGTCGCATTCTCCAGAAAGCGCGCGTGTTCAAGTTCATGCGGTGTGCTGTCTGGATTTTCTGGCACGGTGAGCCAATAACCAGCCATAAGATCATACGTCCGGCGCCCCCAGATAACCGCATCCGTGAGCGCGTGTAAGGCATGGGCAGATTGCTCCAGTTCGGCATCGTAGGAAATCCAATCCAATTCGTCTTTGGACCCCGCTGTGAAGCCATCGAGCGAGAGGTGGATCAGTGAAATAACTTTTCTCATGGGTCACTTTACCTATCTGTGTTCTGAATACGGTAGCGCCCATGAGCATAGCTCGTTTGTTCGATTAATTCAATCACCCGTATAACCAAGGGTGCATTCAGGGATTGGGGCGAGTTCGAGACGGACGAGGCAGGACGAGTACCTACCCAAGACACCCTTTCTTTTGGGTCGAGGGCTGCCTCGTCCGC
>JBBRMW010000071.1:0-23001 GCA_038230635.1 Aggregatilineales bacterium
CGCACGCTCGATCAAGGCCGTGCCAAGTCCGCTGTGTTGTGCCTTGCCCGCCGCCGACTCACCGATTGCCAGCGCCTGCCCATAAACATGAACTTCACGGATAACCGCCGCCGTTCCCAATTCCTCAACGAACGATCCCGCCGTCGGCAGCGACAAACGTAGGAAGGCTGCCAAACGTCGATCGGCGGTCAGATATTGCAAAAACACCTCGCGCCCGACACGGGTAGCATATTCGGTCGCATCGAGGCGCAAAGCATCCAATTCGATAGACTGGCCGCCAATTTCGCGCGCGCGAATATCGTGGCTATGTTCGCCGCGCCGCGCCAATGCTGCTTCTGCCACCTGCCGCAGATTGCTTACGGTGCTGCCTGCCACAATGTCGGTGGCTGGAATGTCGCGGATAATGCGCGTCAGGCGGCAGTATTCGGGCGTCGCCAGTAGGCAGGCGGTGATCACATTCAGCAGTTCCGCGTCCGTATACGGATGCCACGCGCCCGCTCGGTAGTGATCCATCAATTCGGCGGATTCGATCAGTGCGCACGGGTAAATTTTGAGTTCGTCGGGGCGAAAATCGGGATCATCGAATAAGCGCTGAAAATCGGCGATGTCCGAATCAGGCGTCGCGCCGAGCAAATTGGGCATCCAGTGCGCGTGAATCTTGAAGCCCGCCGCGCGAAACAAGGCGACGGCACGCCGAGTCGCAGCCAGATCGTGCCCGCGCCGATTTTCCGCCAGGATACGATCATCGATACTTTGGAAACCAAGCTGGACTTTCGTACAACCGAGCCGTCGCAGCCGGATAACCTCGGCAGGCGTTGCATAATCGGGGCGCGTCTCAACCACCAAACCGACACAGCGACAGGCGGCGGTCTCGTTTTCGCGGTGCGCGGCGGTCACATCTTTCCAACTGACCGCGCCGATCGCCTCGTCTGGGAACAACCGTCGAATCCGCTGGTTGTAGGTTTGTCCTTCGTCGCGCGCGTCAATGTGTGGTTGATCCGTTCCCTGCTCGCGGATCACCGCACGATCATCGATTCCGCGTCCGAAATCATGCAGCGCATCGAACACACGCCGCACGAACCATCGTTGATACGACTCCGGGTAGAATGACCACGTTCCGCCCAGGATGATGACTTCGATTTTATCGAGGGGATGTCCGGTATTGAAAAACGCCGCCAACCGCGAATAGGTTTGCAAGTATGGGTCGAAGCGATTCTGTTCGGCACGCTGCGCACCCGGCTCGTCAGCGAGATAGCTTTTGGGCATCCGCACGTCGTTCGGGCAAAAAACGCACTCACCGGGGCACGGATATGGCTTGGTAAACACCGTCAGCGGCGTGACCCCCGACTGTGAGCGCACGGGCTTGAGGCGCAGCCGCTCTAACACGCGCTCATCGAACGGCGGCAAGTCGGATGTTCCGGCAAACGCACGATATGCAAACACAAGATCGTCGGCACTAAAAAAGCCGCGTCCGTCCTTGAGATTGGCCTTGAGCAGCCGATTGAATGCCCGCCGCGAGAGGGTCGGTTCGTGGCTGACTCTCTGGAGAATCGCCAGCAGTGGCGCGCGATAACGATCGAGATCGGGCGGGTTGAAGTGACTCATGGCACTAAGTTTAGCACGTTAAGCGTCGATTTCATCGAACGCTCGTCATCCATGATCGAAAACCACGAGCGCGCCGATCGCAATGATCACCAGCGCGGCGATTAGCGTCAGGGTGCGGCGCGTCCGCATATGTTCAGCCAGCCAACCCGCCACGATCACTGAACTAAGCGCGCCGATCAGATTTCCGAGCCAATACGCGATCAGTGCTGGCAGAACGTCCGCATCAGCGGATGCCTTGACCACGCTGCCCAAAATGGCAAGGTGAACCACGAAATCCTCGATAGCATTGACGGCGTAAACTTGAAATCCCAGCACGAACGCGATCATGGTTGAGCGCCGCCCACCATTCAAATCGTGATCATCATCGTCGTCATCGGATTTACCGCTGATATACAAGTACAGCGTCCACAGTCCGATTCCGATCGGGATGATCCCAGCGAGGTTTTGCAGCGGAATCCCGATGATGCGCGTTTCGAGCAGCCCCGACGCAAGCTGGATCGCACCCACGGCCACGGCACTGGCCGCCGCCAGAATCACGATCACCGCGACAAAATTGCCGATCAGCAGCGGGACTCGGTCAGCGGGCCGCTGATTCCGCAGCAGCAAACCGAGCGCCAGCACATCATCGATACCCGTGCCCCACCATGCGCCGAAACCGATCGAGGCGAGGCCGATCAAGTTGACGAGCATCATTGAGCAACTCCTTGGCGCGACGCTGGACAAAGTACGCCCAACCTGCTAAAATGCGCGCTCTGATCAGACTCTTTTTTGGAGAAATCCGCAGTGGCGAACCATAAATCTGCAATTAAGCGCATCCGCACCTCGGAGCGTCGTCGCGTTCGTAACCGTCTCGTGATCACCAGCACGCGCACCGAAGTCAAGCAGGCGCGCGCCGCAACTGCCCCCGGCAGCGATCTCGAAGCCGCCCGCAAATCGACCGTCGAGGCCATCCGCGCACTCGATAAGGCCGCCAGCAAAGGTATCCTGCACAAGAAGAATGCCGCACGCCGCAAAAGCCGCCTGATGAAGCGTCTCAACGCCCTCGCTGGCACAACCGCCAAGAGCTAATCACCCAGCGAAGTTATAACGTGTAATGGGCGGTTCATGCCGCCCCTATAACCTTTCTCGGCTACTTATAGACACGCTATTGTTTGTTGCACTGGGAATTTCGGTTTCAATAATCACATTTCTGAAGGTCAAACTTACTCGTCTCCCACGCGGAACTGCCCTGTCTTCTACCAAGTCGGACATCCGTGCTGCAATCCCATGCCGCCAGATTTTCCGCGATTCGCCCGTCATGATCAATAAACTGCGAGGTGGCAGCCACACATGATAGTGTTGTGAAGGGCCTGGTTTATCCATATCGAATTGAATGCCCGAACTCAGACTGAGCGTTCCCACAATGTCGCCAAAGCAGGGCGGGCAATCAATGTGTTGCGCGATACCCTGCCCTGGCTGATAGTCATTGATGATGCACTGATCTGGCGCTGTCGCAAAATAACCTGCCGTAGCTAGTACAGCAGCGCGGAAATAACGAGACAGATGTCCCTTACCCCCAACCCTTCTCCCACAAGCGACTAGAGGGGGGTGAGGGCTTTCAAACGGTAAGTGATCCCTGTGATTACTTCCGCTTTGATGTACTAGGTCATTACCGATCGAAGCCAACCAACCGGGAAGATCACCTAACCGCTGATCGGCGCGGACAGAACGACTTCGATAGTCGTAAATCCAGCCGTAGTGTTGTGTCCGTCGTTTCAGAGCATCTGACCAATTTTGCGCATCGATCGTGTGGATTAGTCGTTGATGATGTTCCTCTGAAATATAATCGGGCACATAAATCAATCCGGCTGGTGTGTTCACGAGATGTCTCCTCCGATTAATAGCCGGTCAATCATCCGTTCGAGGGTGCGCTCGGCGCAGTTCCCCATAAAGCTGCCAACTGATCCAAAGTGCCATTGAACGCATCCCGATCGCACGGCCCGATCCCGCTTACGGCGAACGGCGGCGGCCCATTATGCCCGTTCGTATACTGCCAAAATGTCCAGGTTGACCATTGCTTGGGAAACAGCGGCGCATTGCGATAACTGGCGATCCACAACGCGCAGTTCGAGAGCAGTGTACTTTGGTGATCGCCAATAATATCCGCAATATACCAATTCCCGGTATATAGCACCGGCCAACGACCGAGCCGATCGTGAACATGGCTGACGAACTGCTCAGCCTGCACCAGACTCATGCTGGGACCATTCGGGTTACGCTCCAGATCGAGCGCCACGAATGTTTTCTGATCGGGTTGCGCCGAATCCAGGAAGTGATCAGCTTGCCCGACTGGATCGTTCCCATCACCGAAGTGGTATGCGCCCCACCACAACCCAGCGGCCAGCGCATTCGTCCGCCGCGACAAAAATGTTGGATCGACATAAAGTTTACCTTGCGTAGCCTTATGAATAATCCCGTTGATTCCACTGGCTTTGATCGTTGCCATGCTGGAAACTGAATTCCAATGCGACAAATCGACGACCACATTGGTCTGAAAAGTCGGCGGCGGCGTGGTTGACGCGGCAGGTTGCGAAGTCATGGTAGGTTCTCCCTGGGTGACGCGCGGCTAATACCTTTCATTATAGTCTGATATAAGGTTTTTTATTCCATGATTTCCAACAGCATTTTGAGAAATTGTTGAGCGTCCGTTGAGGACATTGTGAGCGCTTGTCTGGCACACTATAAGTAATCGGCGCATTGGCTATGCGACGGTCAACAAAGAGAAAATCGAACACAATAACGCTGGCGACCACAAAAAGTGCTGAACACGCTCGGAGCAACGGAAAATGTTTTTCAATTCGATTCACAAATACTGAAGGAGAATGTATATGATGAGTCAGCGTAAAACGGAAAGTCTGTTATCTCGCGTCCAAGAGGGCATGACAGTTTTTGATGCGCGTAACGAACGCATCGGCACGGTTACTGACATGTATTTTGGGGCAGCAGCCGATGATACGAGCGCTTCTGGTTCACAAGTGGTCACCGAGTCTCAGGCCGATGTGGGCGACCGACCACGCGATACGCCGATTGCTGTTGTCCCGCTCGTCGCTGCGAACAACCTCACAGCGGGTGATGGTAACCTGCGGGGTGTATTGCCCCTTTTCACTTTCGAGGACGAAATCCCCGAACAACTGCGGCCTCGGCTGCTGCAACAGGGTTTCATCAAGCTGAACGGAAATGGCATTTTCGCCAGTGCTCGATACGTCACGCCAGATCAAATCGCCTCCGTTCAAAGCGACGGGGTCCACCTTAACACGAACCGCGACCAACTCATCAAAAACCCTTGAGCACGTTGTAATAGCCTAAGCGTACTCAAATTGCATCGTCTCACGAAACCCTTCCTCATCCTGGAGCGAAGGGTTTTCGACTTCTATAGACCATCCGGTATCTGCTGTTTCGCATCAGTCCCCTGAGTCCACCCTATTTTTCGGATAGGCTCTTAGACGGCACAGGCAGCGTCAAATGTGGTGCCAGCTTGCGATCCAGTTGATCCTTGGTGTGGAAGCCGACGATGTGCTGCACCGGCTGACCGCCCTTGAACAGAATCAACGTTGGGATGCCCTGGATGTTGAACATCGTCGGAACGTTGCCATTCACATCGACATCCATTTTGCCAACGAGCAGATTGCCGTCGTACTTCTGGGCAATCTCATCGACGACGGGCGCGATCATTTTACAAGGGCCGCACCACTCCGCCCAAAAATCGACCAGCACAGGGGTCTCCGATTTCAAGACGGAATCCTGGAAATTGGTATCGGTTACTTCAAACGTATGCTTGGACATTGTTACTTAGTCTCCTCTTCACGACGCGATCGATTGGTTGACGCACACTGAGTGCCACGAGTATACTTCACTTACCCTTCGTTGTTAAGGGCAAATTCAACCAGAGTGCGCTTCCTATGAATCAAGACGCGGCTACGCCTCCTCAACTTACCGAACGCCAGGAAAAGATTCTGGAGTTGATTGTCAGCGAGTATATCACGCGCCCCGAACCCGTTGGCAGCCGCCATCTGGCCGAGCGCGGATTGAACGTGAGCAGCGCGACGATCCGCAATGAGATGGTGGTGCTCGAAGAACTGGGCTTCATCGCGTCGCCGCATACCTCCGCCGGGCGCGTCCCGACTGAGGGGGGGTATCGCTATTTCGTCAATCGGCTTTTGAACGATGCAGTGCTCGCTGCCGACGAACAAACGCAGATCGCCGAGGAATTTCGTAAAAGCGACGATCTGCAAACATGGATGCGGCTGGCGGTTTCGACATTGGCACGCACTGCCCATAGTGCCGCGCTCGTCACCGCTCCGCATACCATCACCAGCCAGTTCAAACACGTCGAACTCATTGCGACACAAGGGCGACTCGTGCTGATGGTGCTCGTGCTGTATGGCGGCAGCGTGCGTCAGCAAATGCTTACGCTGGCCGATTCATTGCCGCAGGAGATGCTGAGTGCGACGGCGGCGCGCTTGAATGCGCAGTGCGATCTGCTCAACAGTGCGCAGATTCGGGTCAAGGCGCGCACGATAGATGCGCCGCTCGAACGCGAAGTGATCGATCTGATCGCCGAGACGCTGCAAGATGCGGACGCCGATCAGCACGCGATAGCCTATCGAGATGGCCTGAGCGATGTCGTCTCGGAACTGCCCGCTGGCGAAGCGGTCCAGCAAGCGCTCCATGTCTGGGAGGAGCACACGTTACTCGGCGCGATCTTCAGCGAGATGCTCGGCGCACAGTTGGATGATGTGCAAGTGGTGATCGGCGGAGACGGGCGCTGGGCGGAAGTGCGTCACCTGAGCCTTGTATTGACGCGCTACGGCGTGCGCGGTCAAGCGACTGGGATGTTGGGTGTGCTCGGTCCGACGCGGATGCGCTATGGGCGGGCGATCGCCTCAGTGCGCTATGTGGCTGCGCTGATGAGCAATCTGCTCACGGCGGCCTATGGCGCGGACGGCGCAGGCGACGACTCGGCGGCGCTCCGCCCAAATCTCACCCCCCCGACCACTTCTCCGTAGTAACCGCCAGAGGGTGTTACACGCGGCACATCAAGCTCTTTATAGGTTCATGTGTCCATATGGTCATAGTGATATTTTCACGGGCTTCGGGCGCATCCCGTTCATGCCCAGCATATTTACGCTTTCTTTGGATAGCGGGTCAGGGGTGGAATGCGCTTCCCCGTCGCTGAATCTCCGATCAACTGGGTGAGGCGACTCGTGCGCGTCTTCTCCTGTTTGGCGCTTATCACCCACCAGATCGCCGCTTTGTGGTAGGAATTGGGCTGTTTCTGGAAGAAATCCCACGCCTGCGGATTGGCGCGGAATCGTGCTTCGTCGGTCTCGCTGAGGGCTGCCGTCGTGCGCAGTTCATCTGAATAGCTTTGATCCGCTGAACGGCGTTCAAAGGCTTTCAATCCGGCTGGCTGCATCAATCCGAGGCGCGTAAGTTCCTGTACACGGTTCGTGTTCACTTCGCTCCAATTGCTATCCGGTTTGCGCGGGGTAAAACGGTTTGTGTAGCTGATGTCGTCAACCTTTTTTCGCAGCCCGTCGATCCAGCCAAAACACAGCGCTTGGTCTACGGCTTCCGGCCACGTGATGCTCAGCTTGCCTGATTTAAAATTGTAGAAGCCAACCCACAATTCTTTCTCTTTGTCATGATTCTGCTCAAGCCAAGCGCGAAAATCAGCCGGCGTAGGGAAGAATTTTGGCTCCATAAACACCTCCATCGGCAATGCTCTAGGATTCACCTCACCCCCCGTCTCCGTCTCCGTCCTCACGGAGAGGGGGAGTCGCACACGCTCGACGCCCCGAACGCTCTATGAGGTGGGACTTTGATCAAATCTTGATCGACTGACCTTCATTTATCGCAATAAAATCGACGGATCGATACGGTTCACCGGCCTTGTGCGGTTCAATCTGAATCGTCACTTTCTGATCGAGGCGCTTGAGAAACGTCAACAGCTTATCAGTGGTAAAGCGGCTGGTATGGCCGTTCATCAGATGCGATACATCCGATTGTGCAATACCCAGCAGTGCCGCAATTTCCCGCTGCTTGAGCTTTCTATCTTCCAAAACCTTGAATACGTAAAAGCCGATCTGTGCGCGCATGAATAGATCATCGGAGTCTTCTAGTTCCAAATCGGCAAACACATTACCAGAACCGCCTTCAAATTCGATCTCCGTGTTTTTTTTGTTACTCATTTTGCGCAAGTTCCTCCGCTTCCTGATAACGCTGCTTGATCAAATCGACATCCTGGTTTGGGGTCGCTATCCCTTGCTTCGACTTTTTCTGGAAAGCGTGCAGCACATAGATTTTCTTCCCGACTTGCACGGCCAACACAGTACGGTAAGCGCCTGAAGCGTATCGTATTGCAATCTCGAAAACGCCGCTGCCCACGCCCCTGAATGGCTTGGCGTTTTTCGGCATACCACCAAATTGGATCAGTTGTAGTTCATCGCCGATGAGCTTCTGAGCGCCTTTGGGAAACGCTTGTATATGTTTTTTTGAGTTTCCTAGCCAAACAATGGGCCGGATAATTGGGGGTTCACGTTTGTCCAAGCCATCCTCAATATATAGTAAAATTATCATAAAATGCTGATGGAGTCAAGTTCCGATACTTCTCAGAGTGTATTTAGGATTGGAATTACACGGATTTCGTATCAATCGGCAATGCTCTAGGATTTATCCGATCGCGTTGGCAGAACGGGCGACTTGAATTTGAACCAGCCGCCGATGCTCAATACGCTGCCAATCGATAGAAGACTGCCGACGCTGGCGATTGACAATACGCTGCCGACACTGCCGATGGACAAAAAGCCGCCCGTGCAGCCGATCGATAATACGCTGCCGACGCTGCCAATCGATAAAATGCTGCCCACACTGCCGATCGACAAAATGCTGCCGACGCTGGCAATGTTCCTAAGATTGTTTCTGCGCATCATTTCTCCTTACAAGATGAGGGGTTCCACCAACGCCGCCATTTTCAATTCGTGAACGGGTTGTACGCCATCGTAGAGCCGCCAACTCGCGCTCAGGCAAACGTACACGAATGTAAAAGCGAGGATGCGCGATCGATCAATACCCAGCTTTTGCGACAAAATCTCGGCGGTACGCAAGATGCGGGACTCGTCTTCCACGAATGCGGGCATATCAACTGGATTGCAGATCGTGTTGGCCGCGTCGTAGGTGCGCTCGCCGACGAGACCTTTGGGATCGAAGGCCAGCCAACCGCGCTCCGCATGACGCCGAATATTCGCGTGATGGATGTCGCCGTGCAAAACGCGCACCTCTCGCGGCTCGGCAAAAAGCGAGTCGGCAAGATTCGCGGCTCGCACAAACAGTGAAGCTGTGCCCTGATCCCGCTCGGCTTCCGCTCGCCTGAACAAATCGCGGAACCAGACCTTCAGCGGCGTTAACTCACTCGGCAAGGGCGCATCCAACACGGAATGGAGTTGGCTGAGCACATCGCCGATGATCGCGGTGGCTTGCTCATCTTCGCCGCGTTGTACCAGCGCGATCAAATCTTCACCGTCGGCATATTCGAGCAAATGCGCGCTTTCATCATAGCGCAGCAAGCGAACCGCCCCATGACCGTCAACGTGCCGCAACGCCAGCGCGCCGCTACCCTCATCTTTGACGCCGATCGGCTTGAGCAGCTTGAGGACAACGCGCGCACCCTCGCTAGTGACGATGTAAACTTGACTGGTCCCTGTCTCGGCCAAAAGCTGCGGGGCGGATAAGCCCCACCAGTCCAGATAGCGCTGCAACGTCAAGCGTCCCGTGCCAGACGCTGCAACTCGTAGAGCTTCATCATGGCTTCCATCGGACTGAGTTCGTCCACCTTGATGCCCTTGAGCGCGGCGACGATCGGGTGCGGTGGTTCTTCCAGGCCGGGTAACTGCGCTTGCGGGGCGGGCTGACTGCCGCCACGTCGGACGCGCCGCTTGATCTCGAAGTCGCTGCCGTTTTGTTCGAGGTCATGCAGAATCTCTTTGGCGCGATTGACCAGCGAGCGCGGCATCCCCGCCAACTGCGCGACATGCACGCCATACGAGCGATCCGCGCCGCCGGGTGCAAGTTTGTGCAAAAAGGCGATGTGCTCGCCATCTTCCTGTACCAGCACGTTGTAATTGCGGACGCGCGGCAGGATTTTTTCGAGTTCGGTCAGTTCGTGGTAATGGGTGGCGAACAGCGTCTTGGAGTTGAGCCGCCCGTGATTGTGGATATATTCGACGACCGCGCGCGCGATGGCGAGTCCGTCGTAGGTGCTGGTGCCGCGCCCGATCTCGTCGAGGATCAGCAGCGAGCGCGGCGACGAACATTGCAATAGCGCCGCTGTCTCGGTCATCTCGACCATGAACGTCGATTGTCCGGCGTGAATCTCGTCCTGCGCGCCGATCCGCGTGAAGATGCGATCGACGATGCCGATGGTGGCCGAGCGTGCCGGGACGAAGCTGCCGATCTGCGCCATCAGCGTGATCAGTGCCACCTGCCGGATCGCCGTGCTCTTGCCCGCCATATTCGGGCCGGTGATGATGTGAATGCGCTGATCGGCGTCGAAGTGCGTATCGTTCGGGACGTAGCGCTCGCCGTGCAGCAGCTTTTCGACGACCGGGTGACGACCTTCGCGGATGATCAAAATGTCGTCGTCGGTGAGCGTCGGACGGCAGTAATCTTCGCGGGCGGCGACCTCCGCCAACGCCGCGTACACGTCCACTTCGGCCAGCGCGCGCGCCGTACTCGTCAGCCGCCGTCCGCAGGCCGCGATATTGGCGCACAGATCGCGGAATAGCTTCGTTTCCAGTTCGATGATCCGCTCTTCGGCGCTGAGGATTTGATCTTCGTAGGCTTTGAGCGTCGGCGTGATATAGCGCTCAGCGTTGACGAGCGTTTGCTTGCGCACATAATCGGCGGGGACACCGCGATCGGCGTTGGCGCTGCTAACCTCGATATAGTAGCCGAACACCTTGTTGAAGCTGACCTTCAGGCTTTTGATCCCGGTGCGCTCCCGTTCGACGGCTTCGAGCGAGGCGACGTAATCTTTGGCCTCACGAGTGGCCGCCTCGATCTGGTCAAGTTCGGCGCTGAAACTTGGTCGAATGATCCCGGCATTGCCCAAAATGGCGGGCGTGTTCTCATCGATCGCGCGCCGAATCTCCTCAGACACGTCGCGGCACGGATCGAGTCGATCGCGCAGGGCGGCCAGCGTTTCGTAGCCGTCGATCGCCGCGCGCACCGCCGGGATCGACTCCAAGCCGAGTGCCAGACTCAGCAGTTCGCGCGGCCCAGTCACACCGCTGATCGCACGATTGGCGAGCCGTTCCAAATCGGCGATCGGCTTGAGCGATTCGATCACCTCGGCGCGCGCGATCCCGACATCGTACAGCGATTCGACGCAATCCAGCCGCGTGTTCAGCGCCCGCGCATCCAGTAAGGGTTGATTGATCCAGGCGCGCAGCAGCCGTCCACCCATTGGTGTCGCCGTCCGATCGAGCACGCCCAACAGCGATCCGCGCGTTTTGCCGCCCCGGATCGTCTCGGTCAGTTCGAGGTTACGACGGGTATTCGCATCGAGCACCATAAAGGCCGCCGTCGAATAGGCGCGCAGTTCGGTCAGTTGCGCCAATGCGCCGCGCTGCGTATCACGCAGATACTGGATGATCGCGCCCGCCGCACCGATCGCCAGCCCTTTATCGCCCGCTAACCCGAAGCCTTCCAACGAACCGACTCCAAATTGATCGAACAAGGTTTGGCGCGCCGATGAAAGCTCAAAGCTGTAATCGGGGACTGCCGTCAGGTGAATCTCTTTGGGCAGCGTCACGCCGCGCTCGACCCAGCCGCGCGGCAAAATCACTTCGCGGGGGCTGAGCCGCGCCAGTTCTTCCAAAACCGCGATCGTCGCCTCGGTTTCGGGCGTACCTTCCAATTGTGTGACTGCGAATTCGCCCGTCGTAATGTCCGCGTAGGCCAAGCCGACACGTGCCCAGGTTCGACCCGCCCGATCGGGTTCGGGATTCAGCGCGAGCAAATAGCTGTTCTCGCGCTGCTCCAACATGCCGGGTTCGATAATAGTGCCGGGTGTGATCACGCGGGTCACTTCGCGCGGCATCAGGCCGTTGATCGACTCGGTGCTCATCTGCTCGGCGATCACGACGTGATAGCCTTTCTCGACCAGCCGCGCAATATAGGCTTCGGCGGCATGATACGGGACACCCGCCATCGGCACGCGATTTTCAGGGTTCGTGCCACGCCCGGTCAGCGTCAGATCGAGTTCGCGCGAGGCGATCTCCGCGTCACCGTCGAACGTCTCGTAGAAGTCGCCGAGCCGGAACAACACGATCGCATCCGGGTGCTGCGCCTTGATGTCGAGATACTGTTGGCGGGAGGGCGTCAGTTTGGGCATATTTCTTCCAGAATTTGTGTCAATTAAGGGGTAAATCAGGGCGACTGATTGAAAGCAATCCCGATGGCTTCTAACTGAGAGCGATAAGGTGGAAAACCCATCATCTTATCGAGCCACCTCACACATTCTTCCGGGTTTACCTCAATCCCCATTTCCACGTTTTCTATAAATTCTGGCGGTACCCAGCTCAAAAGATGAAAACTATGATCCTTGTGGTAGAGATAAACCCAAGTGTCGCAGGCTGGGACATCACCCCCATCGAAGAACCCTTTTGATTCTAACCCCGATACGCCATGAAATAGGGCTGTATCCACAAGAAAGACCACCAAACGTCCACCCATCAAAACGTCTCCAGATGCAGCATTTGGTTGCGTTGGCAAAGTTGCGACAAGTTGCGAACGTTGCGCAAATACCTTGTCGGCGTACTCGATCAACGATTGATTGTTACGAAGATAGAATTCATCTGGAAGATGGAAATCACCCCATTGTAAATCTGAACGTGCCAGTGATTGATCCGCCAAACTCCACAGTATTTCTGGGGCCGGCGTAATCGCCTGAGCAATTTTATACCGACACCAAAGGATCGTTTTGGTCAACCGCTGCTTGAACAGGTTCACGTCAAAATCGAGCGTTGGATTTTCCATTAGACAGTCCTATCTTTTGCCGAGATACTGTTGGCGGGAGGGCGTGAGTTTGGGCATACGGGTTCCAATAAGCTACTTAGGGTCTTGCGAATCGGATCATTTAGATGGAGCCAAAACCTCACAAATAAACTCTATCACAATACCATGCCTCGTTAAGGAAGCCTGAAAGTCGCGCCATTTGTTATCGGCAGCTTGCATAATTGGCGCACTTAACTCGTATTCTTGTTGATGCACGAGTGCCGCCGCGATCCATTTACGATCGGCGACATCAAACTTTGTCAAAGCCGGATCACTATTTGGGAATTCCTTGAAAGTCGCACCATCTGGCGTGATTCTGACCAGGATACAATCAGGTGTTTTGAAGTGCGTAAGCACCCATTGTAGGAACTGTTCGCCGAGGCCGCCTTGATGTCGTTCCAAGTTATTCTTGTACTCCTTCAAAATGATCCATTGCAAATCCACGACCAGCTTGAATTCACCTTGTATAGTCAGGCGTTTCAGCATATCAATGCAGGCCAGCCGACATTCTTTTGTGGCCTGCGGCGATCGGTCGCCATCGGCAATAACGGGAACATTGGTATCGATGAGTTTGGCGTTCATCCCTGTTCCATTTCGCGGCGAAGTGTTTGCTCGGCGACAGCAATCAAATCGCCCCTCAAATCGCCGAAAAAGTCCTTCGGCCAATTAGAAATATTGCCAGTGGAATCAAGCGCCAACGGTTCAATGGTTGAGGCTTCATTTTCCATGCGGCAAAAATTCAGTGAGGTATTGCCAACATCGATTTTTGCTTCGGCGATTCGGCGTTGCAGCCGTCGGAGGAGATGCTCGCTGTGGCTCTCCAGAATAATTTGAATGCCGCGTTTTTGGATGGCATCGATAAATACGTCGGCGAGGGAGGCCTGCACCGATGGATGTAAATGAATTTCGGGCTGTTCCAAGATGAGGGTAGACCCTTCTGGGCAGTAGTAACACAGCACCAAGACGGGCAAAATCTGCGAGATGCCAAAACCCATATCGGTGATGAGCACTTCTTTGCTTTCGGCCTGTCGCTTGATCCGTACCTTATATTGAGTGGCACCTTCGGCAAGTAGATGAAGCCTAAAACTATGGATCAACCCCATCTTTTTGAGCCATGACGCTACCCAGGTTTCCATATCGGGTTGTGCTTTACTGGCAGCCAATAGCGCGTGAATGGCAAATTCACCACGTTGTCCAACATCGTTGGGGCGTTCTTGGCCCCAAGCATAAACACGCTGTGGATATTCTCGGAGCGGGCCGAGATAATAAATTTGGGAAAATGTGTTCTCAAACCCAAATGCAAGCTTTACGAAGTTATCGTGATCATCAATGAGTGAATAAGCAGCGAACGGGAAATTGTAGCATTTTACCGGACGCGAGTCGCGCGATAATTGGGGATTCAGTATCCGCTTTTTTGTAATCTGATCGACGCCATCCACATCAAAAAATACGTTGTACCGATCGTCGGACGGCGTAAGGCTCATCCCTGCGCGAAGCGAAGCGTTTGTATAAGAAAAGAACGCCAGACGCGCATTTTTTTCGACATTTGTAGTAAATATCATATTTTCATAATGCGACGGAGTGCTCAAGCTGAATGCCCGATCATAGGATACGCTGAGTTCCAAAAAATCGGCGTTGTTGTGAATAATATCTTGCAGCGTCCCCAGATCAACAATGCCGTCTTTCTCGCGGCTGGTACGCAAGACCAGACTTCTGTCCGACGATTCGGCAGTTTGCTTCAACAAGAGCAGCATCTGTAACAGGCTCGTCTTGCCGGAGCTGTTCGTGCCGAAGAACCCGGTCAGCGGCGCCAGACGAATATCGCCGGAGTCTTTCCACGATTTGAAGTTCTGCAAACGCATATTCGTCAGCATGGCGTGCTTATCCTTTGTGGCAATTTGACCACCTATCAACTATCCCAATTATACCGCTTTACAGCCTTTGAATCGACTTCGTACTGCGCAAAGATGGCGCTTTCACGTTAAAATTCGAGCCGAGCAATTAAGAACACCACATTTATGGGGAACACATGCCAGAGGATGTACTGATCGGGATCGACCTGGGCGGAACGCGCGTGCGAGCGGCGCGCTTCGACTCGAAGTTTCAGATTCAACAGCGCGTCGAGACGCAGACACTCTCCGCCGAAGGGTCGGATGCCGTTATCCACCGCATGATCGGTTTGGCACGCACGGTGTGGCCGACCGATGGTGCGCGCGTCGTTGGCGTCGGAATCTCCGCGCCGGGGCCGATCAATCCGTATACGGGCGTGATCGTCGCGCCGCCGAATCTGCCCGGCTGGCACAACGTCCCGCTCGTTCAACTCTTGCACGATGCGCTGAACGTACCCGTCCTGCTGGGCAACGATGCGAATCTCGCCGCGCTCGCCGAAACCCATTACGGCGCGGCGCAAGGCTATGAGCATGTGATCTATTTGACGATCAGCACGGGCATCGGCAGCGGCATGATCATCGGCGGGCGTATGTTGATCGGCACGATCGGCATCGGTGCGGAGTGCGGCCACCTGATCATGATCGCCGAAGAAGGGCGTGTCTCGACGCTGGAAAAAGAGGCGGCGGGCTTGGCGATCGCCCGACAAGCGCGGGCTGCCCTCCAGTCAGGCGAGGTGAGCACGATCCTGGCGCACGCGGGCGGCACGATTGCGGACGTGACGGCGGCGCATGTGACTGAGGCGGCAAAGTCTGGCGACGCGGTGGCGCTGCGGCTGATCACGCGCGCGGGCTGGATGATCGGCCTGGGAATCGTGAGTCTGCTGCACACCTTCAATCCCCAAATCGTGGTGATTGGCGGCGGCGTGGCGGATGGCGCGGGCGATCTGCTGTTTAAGCCGATGCACGCCGCGATCGAGCAATATTCGATCGATCGCACCTATTGGGAAGATTTGAAAATCGTTCCCGCTGGCCTCGGCGAAAATGTCAGCCTGATTGGGGCGGCGGCACTGGCAGGCGGTCGCGGGGAATAGGATTCACCGCACCCCCTGCCCCTTCTCCGTCCTCATGGCTGGAGAGAGGGGAGGTTCTGCGACTTTTTTACTATTTACGCGATTGGCAACGCAAACCAGAATCGGCTGCCTTTGCCGGGTTCACTTTCCGCGCCGATCTGCCCACCCATCGCCTCCACCCAGGCTTTGGCAATCGCCAACCCCAGCCCGGAATTGCCGCTGCTGCGCGTCCGCGACCGATCGACGCGATAAAATCGATCGAAAACGTGAATCAGATCGGCGGCGGGGATGCCGCCTCCCGTGTCACACACCGTGATTCGTACCTGTGCGGGCTGCCGAGGGCGAGCGGGCAACCTTTCCGCCGAGAGCGTGATCGTGCCGGCGGGCGTGTGTCGCAGCGCATTCGACAGCAGATTGCCCAGGATTTGCGTCAGGCGGTCGCCATCGGCACGCACGCGGAAATCGTCGCCCGCCGCCTCGAAACAGACACGCGTCCCGTCTCCTTCGGCGACCACTGCAAAGCGCGCGGCCATCCCTTCGAGGATCGCAGCTACATCGAGGATTCCCAAGTTCAACTCAAGCTGACCCGAATCGGCTTGCGCTAATTCGCGCAGATCGCCCACCAGATGGCTGAGCGTGCAGGTTTCCTCATAGAGAATCGCAATTTCGCGCTCGTCCATCGGGTATAGGCCGTCGAGCAGCGCGCGCAAGTTGGCCTGCATCACCGAGAGCGGCGTGCGCAGTTCGTGCGCAATATCGGCGATCAGGTCGCGGCGCAGCGTTTCGCCTTTTTGCAAATCATCGGCCATCTCGTTGAAGGCCAGCGCCACTGCCGCCACCTCGCGGCTGCCGCGCACCGTGACGCGATTTGTCCAGTCGCGGGCGGCAAATGCGCGCGCCGCCTCCGACAACTGGGTCAGCGGCGCGACCAACATCCGGCTGATCACGAGTGCCGCCACGATGCCCAGTATGCCAATCACCAGCGAGGCGATCACCAGCGTTCGGTGCATCCGATCGAGAAATTCTTGCTCCCGGCTCATGGGGGGCGAAAAAAATGCGGTGTCTGACCCCGGTTTGACCATTTGGATCGACATGGTTGTTTGCGCGGGTTTAGGGAGCAAATAGCCGAAGACCTTGCCCGATAAGTTTGTATCGCTCAGCGGGATGGCTTGCGCTTGTTGTCCGGCGCTCAGTTGAACACCGGTTTGTTGATGTGACGAATCGTAGATGATCGTGCCTGTTGAATCGGCCAGGAGCATCGGCGGAAGCGATGGCGCCGTTAAACCAGCGGGGTTGGCTTCTATTTGGTTTGCACGTGGACTGCTCAACACGCTTTCAACGCCGGTCCAACTCCCCGTCTGATCATAAAACTGGATCAAACTGTCGGTGATCTGGCCGCTGCTGGAAATCATCACGTAACGCTGAAACGCACCATTGACACTCGCATCCGCCAGTGCCGCCACGATAAAGATCGAAAGCTGCGTGACCAGGATAAACGCCAGACTCAGACGCACCCACAACCGATCGAACGGAATCTTCATGTGCGCACGCGCTCCTCGCGCAGCCGATACCCGACGCCGTAAACCGTTTCGATAACCTGCGGCGACTCGGCCTCCGGTTCGATCTTTTTGCGTAGATTTTTGATATGGGCGTCGATAGTACGTTCGAGGCCATCATAGGCGAATCCCAACGCCCGTTGCACCAGATCGGCGCGCGAAAAAACGCGATTCGGGTTTTCCATCAGGAGGTTGAGCAAAGCAAACTCCGTCGGCGTCACTTCGACGGGCGTACCCGCGATCGTGACGGTGTGATAATCCAGATCGAGCCGCAGGGTGCCGATCTGAAGCGCGTGTGTCTGCGTCAGCGCGCCGCCCGCCCGCCGCAAAATCGCCTTGACACGCGCGATCACTTCAAGCGGATTGAAGGGCTTGGTCAGGTAATCATCTGCGCCCAGTTCCAGCCCCGCAATCTTGTCGGTGTCTTCGACGCGCGCCGTCAGCATCAATATGGCGATGTTCGCCAAACGCCGATCGGCTCGTATCTCGCGCGCCACCGCCCAACCATCACGACCGGGCAGCATTAGATCGAGGATCACCAGATCGGGACGCTCGCTGCGCAAGATTTGCAGCGCGCCCTCGCCGTCATAGGCCGCGAATGTGACCATTCCGCCGTTTTCCAGGTAGGAACGCAGTGCCCGTACAATCTGCCGATCGTCATCCACGACCAAAATCCGATATGCCATGCACCCCTCGCCGAACCGTTTACTTCCTCACTCACCATAATAGGCACTTTTGAAGAACCTGTGAAGATCAAGAATCCTGAACAACCGCACTTTTACGCAGTTCTCTTCATAAGTTCTTCACAGCCCGCCGCGAAAGTTAGGGCAAGTGCGAGCGTCCGAAGCGTTCGACTTGTACCGTTTTGATCACAAGGAGTGCCGTATTATGAATCCAAATCCGCGTCTCAGACTCAGACTGTTTTTCCGACGGCTGCCGATTTTGGCCGTCCTATTGATCGGGTTGCTGCCGCTCTCCGGGCTGCGTGCCCAGACCGCCGCCAATGACAGCATCACGATCACGGTGGCCGTCCCAACGTTTATCGCTGATGGCCTGACCGAAAGCACCATCGCCGAGTTTTTCAAGCCGTTCGAGGCTGCGCATCCGGGCGTACATGTGCGTGTCGTCTCGAAGGATGCCCGGATTCCGCCCGCCGCCGCTGGCCTCGATGCGCATCTGAAAGCCGTTCAGGATTATGCCAGTGCCGCCGATGTGGTGTATGCCAGCAGCGATTTCATGAGTCCAGAGGCGGCGCGCGCGGGTTATTTCTTCGATCTTGCGCCGCTGATCAGTAGCGACAAAACCATCAACGCCGACGATTTCTATCCGGCGGTCTGGAAGTCCTTTCAGTGGGATAATGGCGTGTGGGCGCTGCCAACGGGCGCGGACGGAGTCGTCCTCAGTTATCTGCCCAGCGCCTTCGATGCCGTTGGTTTGTCGTATCCAACCGCCAAATGGACGATCGACGATTTGGCGAACGCGGTGCGCAAACTGGCACAAAAAGATGCGAGCGGCAAAGTCACCGTGCCCGGTATCGCCGCATTGGGACGGGCCAGCCGCGATACCCTCCTGCAAAGCCTGATCGGCGACAATCTGTACGACGAGTCGGTGCTTCCGAACACGCCCAAGCTGGATTCGCCGAACACCGCAAAGGTGCTCGACGCCTGGAATCAGCTTCAAAAGGATGGGCTGCTCGATGGCGACGCCAATGCCGCGCCGCTGCGGGTCGAGCCGCTTTCGTTCAGCAGCTTCACCTTGGGCGCAGGCCCGATCTCGGTAGCGGCGGGTGGTACGAGCAATGCGACGCCCGCTTCCTCCGCTGCCACCCCCGAAAAACCCGTGCTGGCCGCCCTGCCCGGTGGTCGTGTCGGGCTGAGCACCAGTGGCTATGCGGTCAGCGGTGGCACACTGCACGCCGCAGAAGCCTATGCGCTGGCCGTCTATCTGACGCTGCACCCCGAAGCCACCGATAGTTTCAACAGCATCAGCCCCGCCCGCAAAAGTTTGGCCGGGCAAGCGAACAACAACCCGACCAACAGTATCGGCCCGCGCCGACCACCGCTCGCGCCAGAAGCCCAGCCGCTCCTCGATCAGGCGTTGGCGAACGGCTTATCGAGCGCGGATATGCGCTTCACCGACTATATCGATCAAGCGCTCACCAACATGCAAAAGAACAACCAGACTGCCGACGTCGCCCTAGCGGCGATCGAAGTGCAGGCGCTCAAAGATCAACAGACGGCTGCCGCGAGTAAAGCCAAGACTGTGATCGCGGTCGCCACGCCCATCCCGATCGTCGTCGCGCCCGGCAAGATCACGCTGAAATTCGGCATGGCCTCCAATTTTCGGATTGTGACCAGCGACGGATCATCCTCCCCAGTTCAAGATCAATGGAATCGGCTGGCGGCAGATTTCGCGGCGAGCGATCCCCTGGTGGGGCGTGTGGCGATCGAGTCCAGCAATACCACCGATCTCGCCAAAAATGCGGCGGCCTATGATTGTTTCACGCTGCCGTTCAATGCCGTACCCGGCGCGAAAACGACCAATCTGCTCAATCTCGATCCGTTCCTGGATGCCGATAAAACCTTCGATCGAAACGATATAATCGGCGGCCTGCTTGCACAGATTCAGCAGGATAACAAGACCTGGGCGCTCCCCTTGTTGATCGATCCGCAGTTGCTCAGTTATGACAGCCAGCAGTTCGCGGCGGCGGGCGTCCCGGAGCCAAAAGCCGGATGGACATTCAGCGCCTTTGTGGATGCGCTCAAAGCGCTCAAGGGGGCGGTCAATGGCGAGCCGTTCGTGCCGATGTCACCCGGCGGAACACATTTGCTGATGCTGATCGCGGCGGCGGGCGGCCTACCACTCGACATGCGCGCCGATCCGCCCGCTGTGCATTTCACCGATGCGGCCAACGTAGACGCGATTCGACAGGTGCTCGATCTCGCCAAAAACAGCTACATCAAATATTCGGCGCTCGGCAGCCTGGGTGGATTTATGTTTGCCCTCGGCGGCGAAGCACCGCACTACGCCATCACCACCGCCGAGCTGGGTTTGCCGCGTCCGGTGATCGTCGGTGCGGGCACGCCGACGCCCGACACACACAAACTCGTCAATTATCCGACCGGCAGCACCTACAACGCGATCTCGTACTCGGTGACGACCGCCTATATCAGCGCGACCGCCCAGAATGCCGACGCCTGCTATCGCTGGATCAGCACCGTCTCGAAACACCCGGAATTGTTCTCCCAGATGCCCGCCAGTCGCTCGCTGTTGAACAATCCCGCGACGCTGACTGCCCAGGGAAGTGCCGCCGTTGCCGCCTACAAGCAGATCGACGCGCTGCTTCAGGACTCGCACACGATCACGTTTCCGTCGCTGTTTCAAGGTGGCGCAACGCCCGTCGGCTTCTTGATTCAACACTGGCTCTATGAGGCTTTCGACGCCTATGTTCTGCATAGCACCGATCTGGATACGGCGCTCAAGGACGCCCAAACCTATGCCGATGCGTTTTTGACGTGTGCGGCAAACATCGTGCCCTCGGATGCGGGCAGCGATGGAACGAACGATCGTTTCCAAAAAGCCTATATCGACTGCGCCGTTAAAGCCGATCCGCGCCTCGCCGACTTTGCCAAAGGCATCCGTTGAGTTAGTCAAATCCCTCGGAGGCGACGGCGTATAGAACGGTCAAGGCGAAAAACAGGCCCGTTGCAAATAACGGCGACCACACGTAACCAATGAATGCACCGATCGCAGTGCTCACCAGCGCGATGCTTGAGGCACTGCGATCACTGGCAAACCCTTTGGCATATGCGGGGTCTTCAAGCAGTTCGGGGCTGGTCGCAAGCACATGAAAGATCAATCGCCATGTGAGTGCGCCAAAACCTGTGACTGCCGCGTACAGGACAACCTCATGCTGGCCGTGATCGCCAGCCGGGTCGCCGAGCGATTGCGCTAATACCGAAGTCGCCCATGGTACCAATGTGATCCCGGCCAGTAGCATCAGATTTGCCCAACTCAACACCCGCGATTGCTGCTTCACGCGCACGAATACATGATGATGGTTCGTCCAGGCGACTGCGACAAAAGCGAACGACGCGGCGAATGCCAGCAGGGTCGGCCAGTTGACGCTCAGTGACGCAGACAGGCTGCTGCCGCTGGCTGGATCGGCATGGATGCGCGACAAATCCAACGCGAGCAGCGTGATCGCCACTGCGAAAACGCCGTCACTGAAGGCTTCTGAGCGGTTGGTGTCGGTCAGGTCAGCGCGTCGCGGACGCAGCATCTTCAAATTCGCCTCGATTCTTTTATCGCTTTGCGTAATCTTCGCCGGGCTGCGTCCAGTGTAACGCCCCTCTTCGTATGCCGAAAAGGGGATCGGAGGGCTGAGGCTAGATCGTTACGATCGTAAAGTGCTCTTGCCGCATGGAGCTAAAGTCCAGACATCCGGCAAATGCTTGTCCGTCCGGGTCAGCCATGAAAACCGGACTCCACGATTCGCCGTTTTCTTTGGCTTCCCAACGAATGATGATGAGCCATTCCCCGTTGTCACCCTTTGCCAGCTCGCGCCCCAGGTAGCCAGGGTGTTGGCGGATTTTGCCATTGCGAATGTTGCGCTCGGCGTTTTGAAAGGCTTCGTCCGTGATTCCGGCGCGCAACTTAAATTTAGCAAGCTCGATATAGGCCATTATGCTGCTCCTCAGTATTCCGATCGTCGTCTGAAAGTGGCTGTCCGACGCTGATCAACGCGACGGGCTTGTCGCCAGAGTGTTCGTATGCTACACTTTGGCGATGATGCGTGCGCACGCATATACATATTATAGATGCGTGCGCACGCAATGTCAAGAGGATGGCGAGGAAATGTCGATCCAATTTACTGAAACCGAGGGGATTGCCTGGGGCAAGCTGTTGAGCGTTCATGCGGCCATGCTACGCCAGCTTGAGGCGATGCTCCAGACCGAATACCACATTTCGCACGGCGAGTTCGAGGTGCTACTCCGCCTATCGTGGGCAACCGATCACCGGATGCGCATACGTGATTTGGCCGAGGCCAGCGTGCTCACCCGAAGCGGCATGAGTCGACTCGTGGATCGCCTGGAAGCGGCGGGATTGGTGCGCCGGGAAACCGCCGCCGAGGATGGGCGCGGCGCTTATGCGATCTTGACGCCGAGCGGGCAGGAACGTGGAGCAGCCGCCGAAGCCAGCAACATTGCGCTGGTCAAAGCGCTCTTTCTCAGCCTGTATACCGAGTCGGAGTTAGAGCAAATGGGCGGGTTCTGGCTGCGTTTTCTGAACAGCGAATCGCCTCAGCCCTGATGTTGCTCAGAGCCTAAACGAATTTGGGCTTTCAATCGCCATCAGGCATTGCCGCCGGAATTGTGAAACCAAAATCACCTCCATATCGAATTTCAACTTGTCGCTGATCAGCAACGCTCCAATTGATATATTGAAGCGGCTGCACAAAGTTTCGATAGGCGAGTGCCATTTGCCGCGCGGCTTCTGAATACGGGACATTTCCGGTACCAGTTCCCAGCCCAGGACAATTGATAACCGTTATCGGTGGTTTGTCGCTTTGATTATGTTTGCGAACAGCCAAGAGCATTGCCCACATCGCACGATAGACATTATCCGTTCGCGTAATATCCATTGGCACGCGCATGGTCGGTGTGTGCGCCAGATAAGCGTGTTGCGGGTGATTCGTCTCGATGATGAATGATGTGCCCACCGATTGCTCGCCCAAATACTCGTCCAAAATGTGTTCCTGCACACGATCCATGAGCTGCTGGCCGA
>JBBRMW010000072.1:0-22600 GCA_038230635.1 Aggregatilineales bacterium
GAAGATTCGGGTCGATAGATTTTGTGGGGTGCATTCAACGTTGGGGGCGAGATTCGGAAATGGACAAACCCCTCTATCCCCAGCCCTTTCCCCCACGCAGGCGGTGGGAAAGGGAGCCGAAGCGCCGGCGCTCGCTGGGGCGCACCCAGCGGCTGAGGGCCGCCTAGCAATCTCGGTCAGCGGTCGGCTGTGACTCCCCTTTCCCCCCGCCTGCGTGGGGGATAAGGGGTGGGGGAATAGAGGGGTTCTATGATCTGCCCCTACCGTTGAATGCACCCATTTTGTGCGTCAGTGTCCGATCGCAGTGCCACAAGCTATAATTGACCGCATGAACCGAGATCAGTTTACACGCCTCGAAGAACGGATCGAACAGCTTGTCGAAGGCAGCTTCGCGCGCGTGTTCGGCAGTCGTCTGCACCCCCGTGAGGTGGCGGTCAAGCTGGCGCGTGCCGTCGAGGATAATGTCACGGTACAAACCCGCGAGGGCGAATCCGAAGGCGACGTACTCTACGCACCCAACGTTTTCAATCTGTTATTTCAGCCGGATGATCTCGATGCGCTGGTCGATACTCAGCCCGATCTGGCGGCATTGTTGGCCGATACCGTGATCGATCTGGCTTATCGAGCAGGCTTGCGGCTCGATCGTCTCCCGCTGATTCGCCTGATCCCTGACAGTTCGGTGGCCGCGCGCGGAGTACAAATCGAAGCCTTTTATGAAGCCGATGAAAAACATGCGACTCAGGTTCTTGAAGAACTCGCCGCGCCGCCCGAACGTGCCCCGCGCAACCCGCAGTTGCTCGTCGCTGGCGCGCGCTATGTGCCGCTCGATCGACCGGTGCTCAACATTGGCCGCCGCCACAACAACCACATTGTCATCGACGATCCGCGCGTATCGCGGGCGCACGCGCAACTACGGCTGCGCTTTGGTTATTACGTATTGTACGATTTGGGTAGTCGCGGCGGCACGTTGGTCAACAATCATCGAGTCAGCGAGGCGATCTTGCACCCTGGCGACGTGATCTCGCTGGCCGGGGTGATGCTCATATATGTCGAAGATGAAACCAATTCTGGGCACTTGGCGCGCGATACCCAGGTGCGTCCGCCAGAGGCCAAGCCGCCCCCTTCCAGCAGCGATCCCACCCTGTGATGGACTCGGTATGACCGATTCGACGACCGTTGACGGCATCCTGCTGATTTTGCGCGTCCTCTCCGGGCTGATCTTGCTCGGCTTCGTGGGCGCGCTCACTGGGCTGCTGTGGCGTGATTATCGCGCGACGGCGCTTGAACTTGAATCGCGTGGGCGACGGCGCGGTCGGCTGATCGTGGTCAAAGCTGAGGGGCTGCCGATCAAGGTGGGGGCGGCATTCCCACTCCTGCCGCTGACGACGATCGGGCGCGCGCCGACCAATACGCTCCCGCTCAATGATGTCACGATCAGCACCGAACACGCGCTGATCACCCTGCGCGGCGGCCAGTGGTGGCTGGAAGATCGGGGCAGCAGCAATGGCACACTGCTCAACAGCTATCGCCTGGAGGAGCCAACGGTTATCAGCGCGGGTGATGTGGTGGGTATTGGGCGCATCGCGTTGAAGATTGAGTTGGATTAAATCGAGGATTCAGCCTTATGGACAACGTTCGAATCGGCATCATTGGCGGCTCCGGGCTGTATAACATGCCGGAACTGCACGACATCCGCGAACAGCGTATCGACACGCCCTTCGGCGCGCCCAGCGATTCGATCCTGATCGGCACGCTGCGCGGCCAGCAAATCGCGTTCTTGCCCCGTCACGGGCGCGGACACGTTCTGTCACCCAGCGAAGTACCGTATCGCGCCAACATTTATGCACTGAAGACGCTCGGCGTGACGCATTTGCTCAGCGTCAGCGCCTGTGGCTCGCTGCGCGAAGATTATGCGCCCGGCCACATCGTGATTCCCGATCAAATCTACGATAACACCCGGCTGCCACGCGGCGGACGGTCGTTTTTCGAGGATGGCGTGGTCGCGCATGTGGGCGTCGCCGATCCGTTTTGTGCCGAGACGAGCACCGCGCTGGCCGACGCGACCGCCGAAGTGGGCGGCACCGTACATCGCGGCGGCACACTCGTGGTCATCGAAGGTCCGCGTTTCAGCACCAAAGCTGAGAGCAAAGCCTATCGGCAGCTTGGCTTTGCAATTATTGGTATGACCGCCGCCCCCGAAGCCTTTCTGGCGCGTGAAGCCGAGATGTGCTATGCCACGATGGCACACGTCACCGATTACGACGTTTGGCACGACTCGGAGACGGTCAGCGCTGATCTGGTCTTCGGGCGCTTTCAGGCGAACCTGAAAGTGGCGCAGGCGGCGATCGCGGGCGTCGTTGAGCGGATCGCGGCGCTCAAACGGGACTGCGAATGTGGCACAGCGCTGGGTTCGGCATTGACTACGCAACGCGATCACATTGCGCCAGCGGCCAAAACGCGCTTGAAACCCATCATCGGCAAATATTTCGTCGAATAAGCGACCAATTATGCGCCGCTGAACAGATCGTCCCGATTGGCCTTGCCAGCGCCCGGTTGATTGATGATCTCGACGATTTGGTTGCGTGCGGCAGGTTGTAACAATGCCTGCACTAACACTTCCGCCACATCCGCGCGCGCGATTCGTCCCGATGTTTTAAGAGATCGTGCGACGACCACATCATTACCGCCCGGCTCATTGACCAAGCCGCCCGGTCGGACGATCGTGTAGGGCACGCCGCCGCTTTCGAGCGCCACCTCACCCTGGCGTTTCGCCCGCAATACGGTCTCTAGAAACGGCATCATATCGGGCGTTTCGGTGCCGATCGATGAACACAATACAATCTGTTTTAGCCCGACTTCCGGCGCGAAGCGAAGTAGATTTGTGATCACGCCCGACTCGATGCTTTCTCTTTGATCGGGCGTGTCTTGCGGTTTCGTACCTAGCACATCGATCACAGCGCTGACGCCTTGGAGCGCCGCTCGCAAATCAGATACGTCCGTCGTTTGGCCGATCAGCCCCTCATCGCCCGTCAGTTTCAGCGCGTCCA
Organism: Aggregatilineales bacterium; assembly: GCA_038230635.1. Taxonomy (GTDB): domain Bacteria; phylum Chloroflexota; class Anaerolineae; order Aggregatilineales; family UBA2796; genus JBBRMW01. The sequence goes on from JBBRMW010000072.1 coordinate 3,048, forward strand.
TATGCTCGGCGCTTCGTAACAACGCGCGCACCGCGATCCCTTTTGCGCGCAGGGAATGCACCACATGCTGCCCAGTCGGGCCGCTTGCGCCCAACACCAAAACCGTTCCGTCGAAATTCGCCACGTTCCTACTCCGATTCTTGCTCGCTCTGCTCGTCAGAACCGATTATAGCAGCGTGAGGATCGTTCCCGTAAACGCATCAAGCGTCACGGCGAGCGGCGTACCGTCCGCATATTCCCGATCGCTGAACCGATCGCGCCATTTGCCCGGCGCGGTCGGGAGCGTCAGCGTAACCTGTTCCGGCGAGCGATTGATCAGCGTGAGCGCGACCAGTTTTCCTTCTACCGCGTAACCAAAAGCGTAGTGCGCCGCATCCGCGATCAGCGTGATTCGCATACCTGCCAGCGCTTCGGCCAGTGATCCGCGCAGCGCGATCAATCGCTTATAAAAGGCCAGCAAATCCGCGTCGATGGCTGACCAGTTCATGGGCTGCCGCGATTCTTCGAGGATGCCCAAAGCGCCCTGGCGAATATCACGTTCCTGACTCAGGCCGCTTTCCGTGCCATAGTAGATGATCGGCACGGCGGGCAGCGTAAACTGCACCAGCGCCGCCAGTTTGAGCCGCCGCGAATCGCCGCGCGCCGCCCACAAATAGCGGTTCATATCATGGTTATCGAGGAATGTGGGCAGCGCGAAATTAGCATCCTTGAAATATGCCTGATGTCGTCCCAACCAATCGTTGAATTGCGCGATCGTCATCGTATCGTAGGCGAACGCCTTGCGCACAGCTTGCAGGAAGTGAAAGTCCAGCGCGCCGTCCATGCGACCCGCGAAACCCCGCAAAAGCTCCGGCGTTTCCACAATCTCGCCGATGTGGAAGCTCTCCGGGTTGATCGCTTTGACGGCTTTGAAATAATCCGCCCAAAAATCGGGGCTTGGCCCGTATGCGTAATCGAGCCGGAAGCCATCCACGCCGAACATGCTCAGCCAGTACACTGCGCTGTCGATCACATAGTGGCGCGCCGTGCTGTTTTCATTGTTGATTTGCGGCAGCGTCTTGACATCGAAAAAGCTGGCGTAGTCGTCCGGCCACTTCCGAAACGTGAAGTGTTCTCGATAGGGCGATTCTGGATTCGTGGTGGCATCTTTGAAAAACGGATGCTCGTTCGAGACGTGATTGGGCACAAAATCGAGCAGCACCCGCATACCGCGCGCGTGTGCCGCATTGACCAATTCGCGCAGATCGGCTTCGGTGCCGAGGCGCGGTTCAATCTTGCGAAAATCGGTCGCATCGTAGCCATGATGCGATGGCGACGGATAGATCGGCGACAGCCACAGCACCGTCACACCCAGCTCGCTGAGATAGCCGAGTCGCTCGATCACGCCGCGCAGCGTACCGCCATAGAATCCAGCCAGATTCGCAGGCTCAGCAAATGGCGCGCCGCCCGTCGTGGCGAACCGATCGACGAAGATGTGATAGATTACAGCGCCGCGCAGCCAGCCGGGTGCTGGATATGTCCCCAAGAGGTGCGAGAAACGCCGCCCATCCGCCGCCTGCACGATCGATCCGTCCCGCGTGCGACCCGCCGCCCGATAGCGAAACATGGCGTGCGGCGGAAGCTGCCCCGTCGGGATCGTCAGCTCGAAACGTCGCACATAGCCCCAGAGCAGCGTATCCCAGCGCGGCGGAACATCCTGGAAGGCGCGGACGATCGTGCCCGGCACCCCCGGCTGCGGATCGTTGCCATCGAGTGTATAGTGCAGCAGTGCTTCTTCGATCGGGGCGTCGGGGCCGGCGCTCAGGCTGATATGCAGCGCACCGTCGCGCCATGCGAGCGTCGGCGCACCCAGGCCGCGCCCCGCCCCGATAATCGCTTCGACACGATCTTCGGTGCTCGCCAGCGTGCCGAAGATAAAATCCGCGAGTCCGGTCGTGTTTTCCGCTTGATCGGTCATGACATCAACCTTTCACGCCGCCCGAAGTCAGTCCCGATTGCAGGTAGCGCTGCATATACAGGAAAGCCAGCATCGTCGGAATTGCCACCAGCATCGAGCCAGCGGCGAACAACCCCCAGGGCACTGATCGATCGTTTGCCAACGCGAACAATGCCACGGGCAGTGTCTGAATGGGCGTCGGCGCGGGAACGATTGCCTGGGCGAGTGCGTATTCACTCCACCCCGCCAGAAAACCAAAAAACGCGGTAATCGCCACGGCTGGCATTGCCAACGGCAGCAAGATGCGGAAGAAGCTCTGAAAGGTATTGCAGCCATCGATCAGCGCCGATTCCTCGATTTCGACCGGGATTGTGTCGAAATAGCCTTTGAGATTCCAGGTGCTAAATACCAATGACCCAGCCGAATAGGCCAGTACGAGGCCAAGTGGGTTGCCATACAAATGTAGTTTCGTCAACAGGATTTGAATGGCGGAGAGTGCCAGTACGCCGGGGAACGCTTGGATCGCCAAAAACAGAATTAATAGACCATTGCGTCCCCTGAATTTGAAACGACTGATGCTGAACGCTGCCGAAGTCGCCAGCAGCACCGAAGCCGCCGAAGTCGTGCCTGCGACGAGCAAACTGTTGCCTAGCCAACGAAAAAACGGCTGTCTGCCAAACATCATTTGTTTATACGAGTCGAGTGAGATGCCAGTCTTTGGCAGCAGGGCATCCACCAAGTCGAGCGAGAGCAGTTGACCATTAGGCCGGACTGAGACCAGAAATGCGAAATAGACCGGATAGATGGCGAAGATCACGGCCACGACGAGCACTGCATAAAACAATGCCAACACGAGCCGACGATTGCGACGGCGCATGGAGTGGTCAATCGTTTTAACTTCAGAACGGCCTTGTACACTGGGGATCGCGGCCACCACGCTGCTGCTGGCGTTGGCCGGGGTGACAGTTGGTTGCATCGTCGTCATGTTATTCGTAAGCTCCTTGTGTCACATTCGTCACGCGCAGGCTGAGCAGCGTCGCCACGAGCAAAATTAGAAAAATGACCAGCGCAAACGCGCCAATATAGCCGTAATTGCCGAGTCGGAAGGCTTGCTTGAAAGCGAAAGTCATCACGAGGTCCGTACCGCCCGGCTTGCCTGCGCTGTAAATCGGCCCGCCTTGTGTCATCAAGAACACGGTGTTGAACATTTGAAAGGTACTGATCGAACTCAGCACGATCGCGGGCAGCACCGCTGGCCGTAGCATCGGAATCGTAATCTTGCGCAGGCTGACCCACCACGTCGCGCCGTCCACTTCGGCAGCCTCATACATATCGGCGGGGATCGATTGCAGCGCCCCGAGGATAATCGTCATGAAAAACGGATACGACATCCAGACATTGACCAGCACGATCGCGCCAAAAGCCAAAATCGGATCATTGAGCCAACGGATGGGGCTGTTTGGACTCTGCAAGTTGAGCGCCTGCAAAATCGTATTGATTGTGCCCACGTCGCGGAAGAAAAACTGCCAGATCAGCGCCGTAATATACGTTGGCACCGCCCAGGGGATGATCAATAAAGTCCGCCAAATCGATTTGAAGCGAATGTGTGGATTGTTCAGAATGAGCGCCAGCACCCCGCCCACCAACAAAAATAGCGGCATACAGAAGATGACGTAGAGGACCGAACGCAGCACGACCACAAAAAAGTCGTTCTGGGTAAGTACATTGAAGGCCGCCCAGCCGTTGAGAATCAACCACAGGATCGCTGCAAGCGCCAGACCGCCCAGCCATATTGGGCGGGTATCGGGCTTGATAAATTTCCCGCGCACCATCCGCCTTGCCATCCAGTACGCACCGATCAGCGGTAGTAATACCAGAATCATTTTGACGAAAGCGATCAACGCCTCATTGGTGACAAGTTCTGCGATCAGCGTTTGATAGTTGGTGAGGCCGATGTACTCATAGGCGTGCGCGTCGTCGCGTCCGTTATGCTGACGATTATCGGCGTTGGTGAATGACAGATTAATGTTGTAGCCCATGGGGATCAAATTGACGAGCGTGATCCCGGTCAACGTGGGCAGGAGGAGAACAATAATAATCGTCCATTTCCGCCAGCCGCGTGCAGTCGTCATAAGTTTTTCGCCTCATCAATGGCGGCAGAACGGCCTCCACCGCCAAAAGTTTAGTGTTTTGTCGGGTGAACAACACACCCCTCTCCCACAAGGGTAGAGGGGCAATCCGCGCTTGATCCCCTTCCGCCCTTGTGGGGGAAGGGGCTAGTGCAGCTTTCTGAAAGTTCATAACCAGATCGAAGCGTATGAAATGGCGAAAACATGCCATGTTTAACCGGCTACCGATTTTCAGAAAGCTGCACTAGGGGTTTCCGGCCAAATCGTGATCGGCTGAACTTAGCTCGACTTGGTGGCGGCCATTGTCGCGGCGGATTTCGGCGGATTCATCTTGGCGATATCAGCTTTGGCGGTCTTTTCAGCGGCAGCCAACGCATCTGCGGGCGTCTGCTTGCCTGTAAAGATGGCCGTCGTTGCATCGCCGACCGGACCCCATAGCGCGCTCATGAACGGCGTGTTCGGCTGCGGGACGCCCAGCTTGAATTGTGCGCCAAAACCGACCACATCGGGATTCTTGACAACATCAGCGGCGGCGAGGGCGGCGGTGGCTGCCGGGACCGAGCTGTTGGCAACGGAGAGCGCTTCTTGCACTTCAGCGCTGTCAAAATATTTCAGTACCTTGATCACGGCATCGGTATTCTTGCGATCGACGGCGTTGGTGGTCATCATCTCGACCTTGACGCCCACAAACGGACGGCCAAACGGCTGGATGAAATAGTCGATTTTGGCCTTTTTGATGTCGGCCAATTCCCACGGGCCTGTCCACATGCACGCGCCCGTGCCTTTTGTCAGCGCAGCCAAGCCAATATCCTTGTCAGCTTGGGTAGGCGCAACCTTTGCGAAATCGGCGATCCACTGACCGGCTTTCAAGCCTTCCGGCGTATTGATACCCACTGAGCCATCTTCCTTGACATAGTACGCGCCGAAACCATAATAGATCGGCGAAACGTGATAGGCATCGGAAGCGCCCAATCCCTGGTTATAGATCAGGAATTTGTCGGGATTTTTGGTGTGGAAGTCGGTCGCTAGCTTGAGCAATCCAGCGAAATCTTCGGGGTCGGCAGGGAAGTCACTGGCCTTGATGACGGCCTTATTGCAGATCAGCGTGACGCCTTCTTGGGCTTCGGGCAGCGCCCAAATCTTGCCATCGTAGACAGCGGCGTTGACCGCAGCGGGTTCGTAGTTAGCTTTCAGGAAGTCCATCGTGATGCCGTAGTCGCTCAATGGGGCGAGATTGCCCGCCTGCACGTTGAGGCCGATATGATCATCCGCCCAGGCGATAATATCTGGTCCTTGCCCAGCGGGGATCGCCGCTTGTAGCGAAGGGGTCAGGTCACCGGGGTTGGAGAGCTGAACGGTGATGCCATCTTTGTTGTTCTTGTTGTAATCGTCAAAAACTTTGGTAATTGCGTCGGCATAGGCGCCGCTCCAGCCGTGCCACAGTTGGAGGGTTATGCCGTCGGCGTGCGCGCGCGAGGCCGAGCCGAAGCCCGCCAGCGCGATTGCAATCGCCATTGCCAGGGTGAGAAGCCGTTTATGCGTCATGTGAGAACACTCCTAAATATTGATCCGAAACCGTGCAAAACGAGGTACTAAGCGGAAACATCGGTAAGAAACGAGCGGTGCTTATGCGCTCTCGATCGGCATCACCCCCTTACCGTTATGACTGGCGGCGGATTTGCTTCGTTTTTCGAGCAATTCGAGGTGACCGTTCAACTGATGCCCGATTATTGTGAGCAGGGCTTGGAGTTCGGTGTGTTCGCCATCCGAAATAAGTGGAAAACGGGCTTCGATCGAGGCCAGCAGCGCGCTTTGCGCCGCATCATGCAGTCGCTTACCCGCGTCTGTCAATTGTACGCGGGTGAAACGTCGATCGGTGCTGGGGATTTTTTCGATCAGCTTGGTCGCCGTCAGACGCCGCACCAAGCCCGTGACGTTGCTTTTGTCGCAGAGCAAGAGCTGCGACAATTCGGTCAGGCTGGATTGCCCGCGCCGATCGAGCCAGTTGAGCAAGTGATACTGCCGTACAGTGAGTTTAAACTGCGCGAACAACTGGCGGTCGATGTCGTCGCCGACCAGGAAAACTTCGTTAATCAGTCGATACGTGTTTAAGGCCAAAAGAATGCTCACAAAAAAAACAATATCGAACCAAACTTTGCGCACTTTTGGAAGGTTGCCCTGTGTGGCTCCGGCTCCCCCACCTTAAATCCTAGCGCATCAAATTTTTGGACGCAACTAGTTTATATATCAACCATTATAAAAAGCTTTTGGGGCTTGTCAAGAAATTCGGTATTTTTGGCAGGGCTGTTGCAAAGTCGTTCACCCCACCTCCCGCCCCTCCCCACGCGGTGGAGAGGGGAGTCCAGAACGGCCTGATCCGCCCTCTCCACGGCAGTGGGGAGGGGGCTAGGGGGTGGGGTAAATAGCCGATCTACGCCCATCCTTCGACTTTGCAACAGCCCTGGTATTTTTGGGTACCTTCGGGATTGGGTACAAAAAATCATCGACATACCGGGTGGATACGTCGGGCCGCCCCTACCGCACGCGATCTGAGTAGGGGCGAATCCGGCGTGGTCGCCCGCTCACTGAAATTTAGCCCCCATGCGTTGGAAATAGTGTGCATTATCGCGCATCGCCGATTAGAATCTATCTGCATCAATTCAATCAACCACTGGAAACGCATGAACACTTTTACGATTCCGCCCAATCGCGCCCATTTTGAACTGCCGGGACGGTCGCCGGGCTGCTTGCTGGTACACGGTTTCATGGGCGATACGCGCGAAATGCGCCCATTGGCCGCCGCGATCTCTGCGCAACTTGGCTATTATGTGTATGCGCCGCTGCTGCCCGGCCACGGTGGCCCGCCGCACTTGATGGCGGGGCTGCACATGGCCGATTTCCTGGATGTGATCTATGCCGCGCTTGCCAAAGTTCGCGCTCAGCACGATTCGGTCGTGGTCTGTGCGTTCTCGATGGGGGGCGCGCTCGCCGCACAAGTGATCCGCGCGCAGCCGGTCGCTGCCTTTGTCGGACTCGCGCCCATGTTTGCGATTCGCCATCCGCTGCTGCCGCTCGCGCCGCTGGCCCGTTATTTTCTGCCCTGGGTGCATCCACTCAAGCTCATGAGCGTGGATGATCTCGGCCTGCGCGACGATCTGCTCAGCTACGATCCGATGCTCGATCTCGACGACCCAACCACCCTGAGTCGTCTGAAAAATGAGCTGCGCTTTCCCGTCCCGATCACCGACGAACTACGCATCATGGCGATCCACGCACGCGAGTCTGCACGCGCCATTCACACACCGACTTTGATCGTGCAAGGTCGCACCGATTTGACGCTCAACCCAGTTGGTGCCGAGCGCTTTTTCGAGCAGTTACCCGGCACGGATAAGCAGCTTCGCATGATACCCGGCAGCGGCCACAATATCGTCAACCCGGATAACCCCGGCCACACGATCATGGTCGAAACGGTGATCGATTGGCTACGAGCACGCTTCGGCTGAGTTATGGAGCGGCCTGCCTCGTCCACGGGTGCATTCAACGTTGGGGGCAGATCATAGAACCCCTCTATCCCCCCGCCCCTTTCCCCCACGCAAGCGGTGGGAAAGGGGAGTCACACCCGACCACTGACCGACCTCGCCACGTCCTTCAGCCGACGGGTACTACCGAGCGACTCACCGAGGCGTCTGCTCCCTTTCCCACCGCCTGCGTGGGGACAGGGTCGAGGATAGAGCGGTCTGTCCTTGCCGAATCCTGCCCCCAAACTTGAATGCACCCGCGTCCACTTTGCAGGTGCTCAATCTGTCCGCTGGCGCTAGAATAGAGCGCAGACTCGATGCGTCGCACAAGTCGCATAGGCTAGGTTCAGCGAGAATGCCCGATCCGCGCCCATTACCCGAAATATGCCCATTTTTGGTGGCCGCCAACGACCCCGATTCGGTGCTCAACTATCCGTCGGCGGACAATCTGTGCGCCAAGTTGGGTCAGCCGCGCGGCGTCGCGCCCGACTATCAAGCGAACTACTGCTTACGGACGCGCCATTGGTTTTGTCCCGTATTCACAGGCGGAATCAAAAATCCACCCGTTCCGATCCGCTTCGAGGAGGCGATGCTATCGCAAGGGGTCAGCAGTGCGTCGCCAGAATTGGCCTTACCCGTCACACGTTTCGAGAGTTTGCCGATCAAGGGCGCGGCGGGTCGTATCCCACGCCAGCGCACCGCATCACGTGCTCACACGCGCAGCCGCCGCCTGACTCTTTTGATTTTGTTCTTGGTCGTTTTACTCACACTGATTGTTGTGGGCGGCGTTGGGTTTGTGCGTTCGGGTAGCTTTGGCCGATCGACCCTGAACCCATCACCAACGGTACTGATCGCAGCCACGGCCAGCCCGACCGCAACCAGTACACTCAGCCCAGCGCCGACGGCCAGCCCAACCGCACCGCCCACCGAAACCCCGAGGATCAGCATAACGCCTTCGGAGACGCTCACTGAAACCGCCACGCTGACGAGCACGGCCACCGCAACCACCAAACGCTGCACCGCGCCCACTGATTGGGGATCGTATACGGTCAGCGCAGGTGAAACTTATTTCAAAATCGCCACCAAGTTCGGCACGACGGTCGATGCTTTACAGCGCGTCAACTGCTTGGCCGACACGAGTCATTTACTGGCGGGTCAAACGATCCGTGTGCCGCCAACGCTCACGCCCCATTGATCATCTCATTTTTCGAGCCGCTTACAGTTGTCAGGTGACAATCCGTAGTGTATAGTTTGGCGACTCGCGCAACCCGTTCACGTTCTGCGCCATCGCCCATAAATGGAGAGTATTATGGCAAAAATCATCTCTGTTCACTCCTTCCGGGGTGGCACAGGCAAATCGAATACCACCGCCAACCTGGCGACACTGCTGGCTGCCGAAGGGAAGCGCGTGGGCGTCGTCGATACGGATATTCAATCACCGGGCATTCATGTGCTGTTTGGGCTGCATGAAGACGCGATCAAATACGCGCTCAACGACTACATCTGGGGTCGTTGCGAAATTCAGAACACCGCCTACGACGTGACCGCCCATTTGACGGACGGCGCGGTCAAAGGGCAAGTGCTCGTGATCCCCAAAGGTCAAGTCTATCTCGTGCCGTCGAGCATCAAGGCGGGCGATATTGCGCGCGTGCTCCGCGAGGGCTACGATGTCGGCTTGCTCAACGATGGCTTTCACCGTCTGATCGACGAGTTGAAACTCGATGTCCTGATGATCGATACGCATCCGGGCTTGAACGAAGAGACTCTGCTGTCGCTGGCGATCTCCGATGCGCTGGTGATCATCATGCGCCCCGATCAGCAAGATTATCAGGGTACGGGCGTCACCGTCGAAGTGGCGCGTAAGCTGGATGTGCCCAAAATGCTGCTCGTGGTCAATAAAGTGCCCACATTCTTCGACTTCAACGAGGTCAAGACCAAAGTCGAGCAGACTTATAACTGCACAGTAGCAGCGGTGCTACCCCACTCCGATGAGATGATGGCGCTGCAAAGCGCGGGCGTATTCGTGCTGCGTTACCCCGATCACGCGATCACGAAGGCGCTTAAAGGCGTAGTAACCCTTCTGATGGCCGACTGATTCGGGTCGCAATCGACATTCTGCGATCGAACATTAGCCAAAACAAAAAGCGGCGGTGAGGAATACTCCTCGCCGTCGCTTTTTAGTTTAGCGGGTTAGTCCGGGATAGTTCTTATATGGATTCTGGTTGAATGCCATAGGATTCACCTCACCCCCCGGCCCCCTCTCCGTCATCACGGAGAGGGGGAGTCGCACGCGCCGATGCGATAATCTTTACCCGGAATCCGTATTACGGAGTCGCCGCCATGGTGGCAGCCATCGTGGCGGCACTCGGATTGAAGTCGAAGGAACTCAACATGTTGTTGACTTTCGCGTCGCGGTCGCCGAGCGGCTTCAAACCGTACTGATATTCGATCAGCGCCAAAATGGACGTGGTGTCCATCTGCGTGTGATCGACATAGCCCTTCTTAGCATACGGCGAAATCACCAGCAGCGGGACGCGCGTGCCAGGACCCCACTTATCCACGACCGGGGGCGCAACGTGATCCCATTGACCGCCGTTTTCGTCGTAGGTGACGATAATCGCGGTATCCGGCCAAGCGGCGCTCTTCTGTACCTTGTCTACCAACCCAGCCAACCATTTATCGCCCGCATCCAGGGCGGCATAACCGGGGTGTTCGTTGTCTTCACCGATGGGCTTCACAAACGACACGGCGGGCAGGGAACCATCGCCGAGTGCGGCATAGAAGTCGGTTTCATCTTTCAGGTGCTGCTTGCGAGCATCCGTACCATCGCCGAAATTCTTGAAGAAGGCGAAGGGCTGATGGTGGAACTGGAACAGCTTATCGGGCTTACCCGCGATGGCATCATTCCAGCCGCCCGAAAACCAGGCCCAGGAGACGTTCTGATCGCTCAAACGATCGCCGATGGTCGGCAGCGTTTGCGGCGGCAGCAGGTGATCGGCTTTGGCGGTGGCCGGGTGTGGTGCGAAGCTGCTGAAGGATGTGTTAACCACGAACCCGTCGGGTGTTACGGAGCCATCTTTGGTGAGCACACCGTTCGCGTCCAATTGAATCACGGCGTCGGTGGGCGCGTTGGGGAAGACGGGCGTGCAGGCGCACACCAACCAGAAGGCGTTCAGGAACGAGCCGCCGAAGGCTGCGTGGAAGAAATTATCGCCCACCGTATATTGCTTGGCAATATTATACATGGGCAGTTTCGTGGTATCGACGTAGCCCATGACCAAGCCAGCGGCGTCCGTATAGGCGACAAATTTGTCCATCTTGCCGCCATTGATCTGCAACTGCTCTTGATAGTAACGATGCACCATATCGCCGGTCAGGTCCGACATGGTGATGTACTTGGTCAGTTCGAACGGCTTATTGGGCAGATCGGCGGGGAAGCGCGCGTCCGCAGTGGCCTTACCATTCGTGTCTTTTTGATTGCTGTTGAGGGGGGCCGGGAGAATATCATAAACTTTGCCGGTCTTATCGACCTGCGGTGCGGCACTGGCCGCATTGTTGATGCCGTTCGCTCCGGGGAACATCCCGTACAGACTATCGAAGCCCCAATTTTCCATATAAACAACAATGATGTGTTTGAGCGGTGTTTTGCCAGTTTGGGCAGCGGCAGGGGTTTTCACCGTTGCGAGTAGTGTAAAGATGATGGAAAAGACAATTATCAGGTGCAGAAAACGACGCATGACTCATTCCTTCATTCGGTAAACTCGTCCCGCCGAGGATAGAAGCCATGTGTTAAGACACTGTGAAATTGAGGTGATGGGCAGGTTAAGCGAACCTCACGTAAAAAGGGGTTGACCTCACCCCAGCCCCTTCTACGTCCTTACCTATGCAATACCCGCCAATTCACCTCACCCCCTCAGTCCCCCTCTCCGTCATCACGGAGAGGGGGAAGCCAGCCCATACCAACGGCGGCTATTGCTGCCTAATTTCGGTTGTAGAACTAGGCATTACCCACCCATTCACCTCACCCCCCAACCCCCTCTCCGTCACCACAGCGATTGGGCGTCAAACCACATCGCATCCGCCACAGATCGAGATTGAGTCGAGTCCTGCACCCCTCTCCGTGACTACGGAGAAGGGCGGGGGGTGAGGTAAATCTGGGTTGTGCTCAGCTCGCCGTATCCTTCACCGTGAACAGACTGCCCGCGCCGCGCCCGAACACTTCGGGGAAGTAGAACTCGTTGCCGTTGGGCGGGATCACGCGGTAGACGCCGGGTGATGATGCGCGTAGTTGGTAGGTGTAGCGGTACGTTCCGGCGGGCAGATAACGCGCCGTCAACACGACTTTTTCCGTTTTCAGTTGCGTTTCGCTGAACCACCACCAACCCCAGCCCTCGAACGGATTGATCCGATCCAGGTCGGGCGCTTGGCCGATTTGCGTGGTCGTCTTGAGCGAGGTATCAACCGCCTCTAAACCCGCCGGGATCGGATCGTTGATCACGGCGTAGTACAGTTCGTGCGGAATCGTGATGTCGAGCACCGCCGTCAGCGTATCGCCGACTGTCGCACTCGTAACAGGTTTCCCGTTGAGGAGGTATTGACGGGTGAACGACAAGCCGCGACTGGTCGGTGCGATGGCCTCGACGGGCTGCTCGACGTACAGTGCCGCCGTGTAGTACAGCGCGCCCTGACCTTCGGTGCGCGCGACGGCCAACTTATTGACGCGATCGGCGAGCAGTTGCTTCACATCGATCGTCAGCGTCGTCGTGTCGCGCACGGTTGCGGGCGTCGCCTTGCCCTCGCCGATCGCCGCGCCGTTGAGCGCCACGTTAAAGCTGTAGTTGGCTTTAAGTTCACCGCTGGCAACCATCCAGTCGGTCAGACCCATGACTGCCCAGGCCGTCTCTTGCGTCGATTCCCACCCATCGCCACGTCGTGCCACCATCAACCAGCGCACGACGTTCGGGATCAGGGCGCTGTCCGGCGTCAGATCAACCAGCGTTTTGAGCACGATCGCGGTGGTGCGGGTGTTGCTGTCCCAGTTCCACCAATCCTGCTGTGACTCTTCCCAGTGCGCGCCCGTCCCGGACAGGATCGCGGCGTTGGAGAGATCGGACAGCAGCGCGTTGATCTTGTTCGCGTCGCCGTTCATCCCGTGATAGGCTTGCGCCAGGAACGCCCGTGCGAACAAGCTCATCTTCTCGCGTTGTCCGAACAAGGCGTCCAGGTTAGCGGGATTGCCGTTTCCGGCGCGCACCAGGCCATACTGCACGAATGTTTCGGTATTCAGAGTCCAAAGCGGCACATCGCGGCTGACGGTCACAGGTTGCGCGAGCACAAAGCGCACCGCCCGATCGAGCATCGACGGATCGACCAGCAGGTCGGAGGCTTTGGCTTCGACCAAACCGAGCGTGACATAGGCCGTTACCAGTTTTTCGCTGATGTCTTGCGGATACCAGCCCCAGCCGCCGTCGGCGTGCTGATTAGCGCGGAGTTTCGCCAGCGCCTGATTGATCGCGGTTTGCAGATTCGCCTTGAGGACGGGCGTATCCAGGCCGAGCTTTTGCAGGGCACGGAAGGTGATCACGTTCGGCAAGAATTTCGAGACGGTCTGCTCCGTACAATCATACGGATAGTTCGCCAGATAAGTCAGGCCATCGAGCGTCGCAGCCGCCAGCGACGAATTGAGCTTGATCGTCAGTTCGCCACTCGTCGGCGCGGCGGTCGCGGACGGCAGCAGAATGCCTTCGGTGCGCGTGCCAGCGGCGGTCAGTAACCCTGCGGTCGCCACGTAATCCGGCGCGACGTATTGATACACAGGCAGCAGCCGCGCATCGCCGATGCCGACGGCGGGCTTGCTGGCATCATTGAACTCGCCAGATACAGCGGTGAAAGTCAGATCGACGTTGGCGACGTTGCCAACGCTCGCCGTCCAGTTAACGCGGACGCGCCCACCTTTGGCGATGTTGACCGTTTGCGACGGATCACCCGTCAGGATCGCGCCCTTCGCGTCCAGCGTAACAGCCACACTCAAGTCTTTGTCGGTGTTGTTATTGACCACCGCCGAAAGCTGTGCCTGATCGCCTACGACGAAGAAGCGTGGCGTTGTCGGACGGATCAACAGCGGCTTGGTCGAGATAATGTCGGTCGTCGATTGTCCGGCGTAGGTATCTTTGGAGATGCCGCGCCCATCCAGCCGCCACGTAGTCAGGTTATCGGGCAGCTTCACGTCGATGCCGCCGTGACCGTCCGCGCCTGTGATCACCGCCGGATTCCAGAACGGCGTATCGACAAAGTTGGTGCGCACCGCGATCGGTGGCGGCTTGCCTTGTTCATCAGCGGCACCGCCAGCGGTCGAAGGGAGGGCTGCTCTGGATGGGGGAGAAGGTGCCGCTGCATTGGAGACCCCACTTTGCGCAACCGCCCCATCGAAAGCGGGGGCGGCACACGCGCAGGGTTGATTGATCTGCGGCACGAGCGTATCGATCAGATCGGCCAACGCGACGCTCGTCTGCACCGAGAGACCGCGATCACTCCAGAACGCCTCGAAAATGCCGCCGCTGTTACTATCGGCGACCGACAGATTGGCGAGATCGGTCAGGCTCAACCCGACGGCAGCAGCGATCGGCTTGCCATCCAGATCGGTTGTGTACACATCGAAGTGAACCGTATCGCCCGGCTTGGCTTTATCGGTCGCGGGCGTCAACTTGACGATCAGCTTTTGGGTGACGCGCGTGTGAAGTTGCACGACGCCCGATCGATAGTCGGGGTTCGGCGTTTTGTCGCTCATGCCCGCCATCAGCGTCACGCTGACGTACACATCGGGCGCATCTGCCATCGTCATCGGCAGCTTATAGGTGAAGCCGCCCTTCACGTCGATCACCTCGGTTTTCATGATTCCGGCGCGCTCGACCGTCACTAGCGCCTTGACTGGGCCGCTGAACGGTGACGGGATCAAGATGCCCGCCGTTTCGCCCGGCAAATACAGCTTCTTATCGGCGACCAGCTTGAGCGATTTATCGTCCGGGTTGCCGAAGTTGAACGGATCGGAGCCAGACACCCACACGTACACACCGCTCGTCGTCAGCTTTTCGCCGCTGTCACGAGCACTGGCCTCGATGATGTATTGACCCGATTTGCTCGGCGTAAAGGCATAGCTTGCCTGACCTTTGGCGTCGGTCGTCACGTCGTCGCCGATCACGGGCGTTTTGGTCTGACTCCAGGCGAGCGTCTTGGGGTCTTGTTCCCACTTGAGCAGCGAGACATCCACGCGCACCTTCTGATTCGGGATCGGCGCGCTATCCCAGCCGACAGCGATCAGCTTGGTGGTGAACGGTTTGCCCGCCTCGGCGACCACATTGTCGGGATGCAGACCAACGTAGAGTTTGGCCGGATGCACGGTGATCGTCGTGCGACCGCTGACCGCCTGATTGCTCACGTCGGTGAGCGTCGCCTCGACTGTGAAGCTCTGCGTCGTGTTGATGCCGCCCAAATCGGCGGGCAGCGTGATCGTGAAGTGGCCGTTGGCGTCGGTCGTGCCCGTGCCGCTGCCGACTGGACGTTGATAGCCCGGCAAACCGTAGTATCCGCCGCCTGTTGTTGGCAGCAAATCCCCCCCAGAAAAGCTTTCATACAGATAATTCGGCGATCCGAACGTCCAACTGCCATCGCCTGTGTAGTGGAAATAGCTGGGGTTGGCGATTGCATTCCAAGTCAATTTGGCATTCGTGACCGCGCCACCGAAGAAAAACTTCGAGTCGATGTCCACTGCGATCGTGTCATTGGCGACGACCTGATCGACCTTCGCCGTCGCGTTGACCTGGAACTCTGGCGGGCGATATTCGGCCACCTGGAAGCCCTGACCGAACGTTTGCCCGGCATAGGTCACAATCATCTGGTACGAGCCGAGCGGCGCATCGGCGGCCAAATCGAGGTGATCGCTGAACGCGCCAAAATCGTCGAGCGTCATATCCTTATCGGCAAGGGGTTTACCTTGCGCGTCTTGCACGGTGACATGGACGGGTTTGCCCGCTGGGACGCTGAACTGCACGTCGTTTTGATCACGCACGATGCCGCGAAAATAGACCGGATGGCCGGGACGATACAGCGGCTGATCGGTGTACAGGTAAACGGCGGGTCGCGCGGACGGTGCGGAATTAATAATCGACGCATCGAGCGGACGCACCTGTTCAGACTGGCTGGACACGATGCCGAACTGATTCTCCGCTTGCGACACCGCCCATAATGCGTTGTTGTTCGGCGTGCCATCGAGCGCCACCCGATATAAGCCGTTCGCGTCAGTTGCGCCTGTGGCGATTACTTTCGTGGGCTGGCCGGAATAGTCGTAGCGATAAATCGTGATTGGCGCATCGGCGGCGGGCTGCCCGGATTTGAGATCGGTCGCCCAGATCAGCGCTTCTTTTGGCGCAAGTTTGAAGGTCAGATTCAGCGTCGCCACCGCCAATTGGAAATCTTGGTGATATGGCGAGTTATAGGCTTTCGACAGTTCTGGCGATGATACGCGTGCCCAATACAAGCCCGGCGGCAGCACACCACCCTGCGCACCCTTCAGCGGAATCTTCGTCACGATTGGCTTGTTGGGCGAATTTTCGACGGGCTGCTGAATCGCGCGGATGATCTGAGCGTTTGGCGGCGGCGTATCACCGCGCGGCAACAGCACATCGGGCAATGTCGTCGTATAGACGCCGATGTCGATCCGGCTGATGTTGACACTTTGCGCCGCCAGGATCGTGTCGGTGCGATAAGCGTTGGTCAGGCTGACCATGCCGCGAATGCCGAGTCCGAGTTGCGGCGGGAGTGCGCCCGTCGTAAACGTGATGACCGTCGGCGTCGTGATCGCCGTGCCATAGACATCGGTCACACCCGCATCGATCGTGACTGTGTATGTGGTCACGGGCAGCGACGTAAAGTTGATCGATAGCTGTTGGCCGTAGTTCTCGATGCTCAAGTTATCGGCGGCGGGTGAAACGTGAACTTTGCCCGCGAAACTCTTTGGATCCATGGGCGCGTTGTACTGCACATACACGCCCGATCCTGGCGGTACGTTTTGCGCGCCATTGACGGGCTGCGTGTTCAAAAGCGCGGGCAGCGGAACAGTCGTGAAATTCTGGGCGAAGGGATTCGTCAGCGTCGCCGCGCCCGCCGCACTATGCGCGGAAGCGGTCAACGAAATGGCGTAGGATGTTGCATAGGGCAGGCGAGCGGCGGGTTGGAAGGTCAGCGTTTGATTGGTTGCATCCCAGGTGAATTTGCCGTCTACCGCTGCACCCGTCGCGGCATTCACGATGCGGAATGCCTTCTGCGTCGAGTCGGTGTCCATTGGCTGATTAAACGCGATCGTGATCGGATCGTCCAGGCCAACAAGCTGCTGATTCGGCTGCGGATTCACGCTGAGCACCTGCGGCGCGATCGTCGTGAATTTCCAGGTATAAGGCGCGGCCAGCGGGCTATCCGTCACATCGCGCAGGGTCCCGGAAATCGTCGCGGTGAAGGCTGTTCCGCCCGGCAAGGGTTTATCGGGATGGAACACGTAGATCGATGTGCTGACCCACTCGCCGTGACCGCTGATCGCGGGCGTCAAGGTGAGCGGCTGCGGCAGCGACGCTTGATCGGCGGTGTTGACGAGCGGCACAACGGGTCGATTGAAGACGACGGTCAAGGTTGAAGCCGCTTGCACGCCCGTCGTGTCGGGCGCGGGAATCACCTGTGTAATTTTGAGGTTATCGGCGACATCAAAAGGAAGACGGTAATTATCAGCCAACGGCACACCCGACGCCGATTTGACGCCTGCGCCGAGTGTCAGCGTGTACTGTTTGCCGCGCGTCGGCGGCTGCGCGAAGGTGACGGTGAGCGTTTGATCGTCGCGCCACGCGAACTGCGGATTCAGTTCGGGCGTCAAGCGGAGCGCGGCTTGCACGCTGGCGCGATCCATCGGTTGATCGAACGTCAGTTGGATCGGTTGACCGGGCACGATCTCGGCGTGCGGCGCGGGATCGCTGCTGATCACGCGCGGCGCAGCGGGTGTATCGGTTTGGCCGCGCGCCTTGAACGTGCCCGTCGCAACCAGGGCTGCGATCAGCAAGGTGAGCATTGCGAGCACCTGACTCTTTCTCATCGTCGTCATGGCAAAAACTTCCCTTCGCAAAAACCGTCACTGCCCAGTGTAACGCCGTACCGCGCCAAAAAGTTCCCGCCGACTGATAAACAGACAATAACAAGCGCGATGTCGTCTATTGCTAAGCAATGCGGGAGCAATAGAATCTGTTGTCTGTTTGGTAACAAACCGAAATTAATTTTAATTCAAACGTAGAAAATAACAAACGGCGGACGCGGCGGTTTGCGGACGCGGCAAGCCGTCGTCCCTACACGAATATCGGAATTTGTAGGGACGCGGCCGGCCGTCGTCCATTTCAGTTACATAAATAACTTCAGCTTGGCAAAATCTTTCCGCAAGACTTCTTTTTGGGTCATGCTGTACAGCACGACCGCCGGATGGTAGAGCGGCACGACGTGGATTTCGCCATAGTGCAGGCGCGTTTTGATCAGGCTGCCATGAATCGCGCTGATTTTTTGCCGCTTTTCGGGCAGATCGAGCTTTTTCAGAATGTATTCCATCGAAAAGCGTCCCAAAGTGGCAATGATCTTGGGCTGCACAATATCGATCAGCCGATCGACGAATGGCGTGTAATAGGCGATTTCATCCGGCGTGGGTTGGCGCTTTTCGCCCGGATAATCGAGCACCAGATTGGATATAAACACATCGGCGCGCTTGAGTCCGATCGTCACCAGCATTTCTTCAAGCACATCACCCGATGGCCCACAAAACGGTCGGCCTTGCTCGGCTTCGGTTTTGCCCGGCGACTCGCCGATGAACATGATCTTGGCATTCAGATCGCCTTCACCGAGCACGGGAAAGGCGCGATTCGCACTCCGAACTTGGTAGAGCGGCGAAGCGGTCGCGTTGACCAGATCGTCGCGCAGGGCTTTGAATGCCGCCTCTTTTTGGGGATCAGCTTGGCGGATGGGCGCTGGACTCACGCTGCGATCGATGTTCGGTTTGGCGGCGACCACTTCCTGGATCGTGGCGACCAGCCGCTCGACATCGGCGACGAAGCGCTGATGACTCAATTCGATGGCGTTGCGCCGCACCAAGCCCGCCAAATCATCGGGGATTTCGGTCGGGGCTGGCATCCGCGCCCGTCCAACGAGTACCGGAACCACCAGCTTGTTTTGTTTCAAGGCGGTCGCAATTTCGAGATGCACAAAATCGTTCCACTGCGCCAGCCGTTGATTCCCGGCTTCATCGGCAATCGACGCCCACTGCGGCCCGATCACGGCCAGCAAAATATCGCAGTTGGCGACGGCCTCTTCGATCGTGGTCACGAAATCCGCGCCCGGCTTGATGCTATCGACATCCATAAAAATATCGCCGCGCTCGAAATGCTGCGCCAGAAAATCATAGAGGCGACCCACGTAACCTTCGCTGTCTTGCCGTCGATAGTTGATAAAAATGCGGCTCATCGATTGTGTGTCTCCTCCAGAATAACATTTGAGAACGAGCAAAACTCAGCTAGACTGTGCAAGTTGCGATCTGTGCAAAACCTAATGGTGAAACTAATCACACTCCACGCATTCACCTCACCCCCCGGCCCCCTCTCCGTGATGACGGAGAGGGGGAGTCGGAAGGCAAACCTAGACATACGTGGCCTTTGATTGGTTTGACCATAAGTTTATCCTCAAATGTAGCGGGGTAGGAACATAAACACATGGCCGATCATTTCTGGCTCGATCCTGACTATGAGCAACAGTCCGACTAAGAGGCTGTTTAAAAAGGGTTAGGGTGCCAAACGACGCACCATGAGATGGGACATTGCGGCATAGATAAAGGCCTCGCTCACACGCGGTAACACTTCGTAATCCTTGCTTAAACGGCGGTAGCCACCCAACCAAGCA